>NZ_JBPCCH010000020.1:0-64873 GCF_050971805.1 Robertmurraya mesotrionivorans
TATTAGCCCCGGTTTCCCGGAGTTATCCCAGTCTCATAGGCAGGTTGCCCACGTGTTACTCACCCGTCCGCCGCTAACCTTTGGGAGCAAGCTCCCAAAGATCCGCTCGACTTGCATGTATTAGGCACGCCGCCAGCGTTCGTCCTGAGCCAGGATCAAACTCTCCAATAAAGAGTAAGATTAGCTCTTAAAGTTAAAACGTTGGCTAGTGTGTATTTCAACACTAATCATTTTTGTTGACGTATGATTTGTTTAGTTTTCAAAGAACAACTTTCATCATCTCGCTCAGAGGCGACTTTATTAATATATCACAGCGTTAATATCATGTCAACACTGTTTTTGAAAAACATTTCCGTCAGCTACAAAGTCATTTTAGCGACATTTCGTAGCGACGGATATTAATATAACAAGAATCCAATCTCAGGTCAACAGAAAAGTGATATTTTTTTACGATAATTTTTCAGCAACTTTATAATATCTATGAAAAACACCTTGTCCCTTTGTTTCCTGATTAACAACCTCAATATATCCTTTTTCTATTAAGTACTCTAATAACATACTTAAATCTACCGAGTATTCTTTCAGCTCATCATGACTTAAGATTTCTTGGAACGCCCAGATGTCCTTTTGCGCTAACACCTCTTGAAGATGCATAATACCTACTTTCGTTCTGGAATGAATAAGAAACTCACTTGCTAAAAATAATAGTTCAAGCCTTTTTTCAATTGATTCTTCACTCGTTACTAACTCTGAATACAATTTAAAAATTGCCGGTTCAATTTGTTTCACCTGATGCCAAACGGTCACTTCAGGATGAAAGCCATTTTCGATTACAGCAAGTCTTGCTAAATGATGCAGAGAGTGAACCACATGATTATATGCATCTAAATGATGTTTATTTTCAAAGAAGGCTTTCCCATCCATATAGCGACGAATTAATCTTGCAAACTCGAGTCCCATTTTTACCTTTCTACCATAGAAAGGAAATTCCATAAGCTCTTTTTTCAAATTATGAAGGTACTCATTACGATCGAATTGAATTTTTCCGTTATAAAACCAGTCAAAGATTTTACGATTTGTACCAAGAAGAATCCATTCATTAATTTGCGCTTCTGTTACAACATGTAAAGCAGCTTTTTTATTTTCATAGGTGTAATGTTTAATAAAAACCGCTTGTTCCGCTTCCTTTACAACAATAAGTAAAATAGCATCAAACGTATCTGTAGTAGGAATGGATTTTTGTTTTTTCTCTATAAATAAGACACCAAGTGTATTTGCTTGGCTTGCCCGTTCCTGGTATAAAGGACGGAGAAAGTCTTCCATAGGAATTCCCCCCAATTCTTGATAGGCTATAATTTCGACGCCGAACATGAAACTCCTTCAAAATAAAAAGTCAAATTTCGACACAGACCTCCTTATTATATATTTATCTCATCAATAATGGTATGATATATTTAGCTTTTAGGAGGGAATAAAAATGGGTAAATACTCTAGCAAAATTAACAAAATTCGTACTTTTGCTCTAAGCTTAATTTTTATTGGATTCATTATTATGTATATAGGAATCTTTTTCAGAACTGCTCCCTTAGTTATGACTTTCTTTATGCTTCTTGGGCTTTTATCAATTATCGCGAGCACCGTGGTATATTTCTGGATCGGAATGTTATCTACGAAGACTGTTCAAGTAGTTTGTCCAAATTGCCAGAAAACAACTAAGGTATTAGGGCGAGTAGATATGTGCATGTATTGCAACGAACCACTTACACTTGACCCGAGCTTAACCGGTAAAGAATTTGATGAAAAATATAACCGTAAAAACAGCAAAAAAGCTGACATGTAAGTCAGCTTTTTTATTTTCCATCTTTTTTGCTTAATGAGCTTCTTTAATAGCGCAATCCGGACAAGTTCCGTAAATCTCCATACGATGGTGACTTACTTTAAATCCCGTAACATGAGATGCTAATTGTTCTACTTCATCAAGACCCGGATAGTGGAAGTCGACGATCTTTCCACACTTTTCACAGATCACATGATAATGATGGGTTGTAATAAAATCGAACCTACTGGATGCATCACCGTAAGTAAGTTCTTTTACAAGTCCAACCTCGCGGAATACTCGTAAATTATTGTAAACTGTAGCCACACTCATATTAGGGAATTTTCCTTCAAGAGCTTTATAAATATCATCAGCAGTCGGGTGTGACATGGAGTTTATTAAATATTCAAGTATCGCATGACGCTGGGGAGTAATACGGACTCCAGTTTCTTTTAACGTGTCAAGCGCTTCTTTCAATTGATGCGACACCGCCATGCACCTCTTTTCTAGTAAAAATTATTACTTTATAATATTTATAATTAGTGTACTAAGATGTGTTATACTTTGTCAATATTCCTGCCGTGTAAATGATAAATATTTATTCTTGCACTTTTACTAGTACATCATTTATACCCTTCTGACTATTTACATATCTTCCTGCGACAAATAACAAATCAGATAGGCGATTTAAATAAGCAATTATTATCGGGTTTACTTGATCGATATCGACTGCACATCTTTCTGCCCGCCTCACAATTGTTCGTGCCATATGAAGGGCTGCGGCAGCAGAATCCCCCCCTGGCAAGATAAAGTTTTTCAATTCTTTTAGGTTCTCTTCCCACCGATCAATACAAACCTCAAGTTCACTTACATGCTTTTCCGTTACTGCGCTCATCACTTTCTTTCCTATTGGTGTAGCAAGCTCAGCTCCTACATAAAAAAGAGTGGTTTGTACATGAGTAAGTGTTTCTTTTATATCCTTCTCTGCTTCTTGATCATCTAGTACCAAAAGACTTAAAGCAAGACCAATCGCCGAGTTCGCTTCATCACATGTTCCATATGCTTCCACTCTTTGATCACTTTTTTTTACACGCTCACCATAAAGCAACGATGTTTTTCCTTTATCACCTGATCTTGTATAGATCTTCATACCCCACCTCTTTAGGTTAATTTCCCTTATTACTATATGTATGTGGATGATATTTCAATTTATTCAAACGAATGACTAGCACAGTCATAAAAAAAAAAAAACAGGCTATGATTAGCCTGTTAAAAAGTATCTGAGGAGGTATGCCCTAATATAATGTATTCACTACTTGTTTATTTGAATGGACAATAGCCTTTAAAAAGAAAATTAGGCTGTAATTTTTTCTTTTAAGAATTGTAATGCCTGTTCCACATGACCTTTCACAGACACTTTTCTCCATTCCTTCACTACGAATCCTTCTTCATCAAGAATAAAGGTTGAACGCTCTATGCCCATGTATTCTTTGCCAAAGTTCTTTTTTAATTTCCATACACCAAATGCTTCTGACAACTTTTGTTCTTCGTCTGCTAATAATAAAAATGGAAGATCATATTTATCGATAAATTTTTCATGTCTACTCATCGGGTCTGTACTTACCCCAATAATAACAGCGTTCAAGTCAGCAAAGCTTTCATGCTGATCTCGAAAATCACAAGCTTGTGTCGTACAGCCTGGCGTCATATCCTTTGGGTAAAAGTACAACACAATATTCTTCCCCTTAAAATCTGAGAGACGAACTGTCTTCCCATTGCTTGCAGGTAATGCTACATCCGAAGCTACTTTTCCTATTACATCCATATATACCCCTCCAATATTCTATATACAGTTAGCCTATCTAACTTACAAATAAAATACAACTTTGAAGGGTAGTATTAGTTCTTTTCCATATCAATGACTGCTCTTGCCACGAAAGCAGCAGGAATTGTATAGCCTATCAATGCTTGGAATACTGCTATACCCCGGGCGATACCAACTGGTGATATATCACCATACCCAACTGAAAAAAGGGTAATGGCACTAAAATAGATACTTGTTGCTAATCTTTCTATATAATGAAGGGAATTATCTGCTTGGTTGGTTTCAAGCAGTACATCGTGACCATGTATTTCTAATAATAGATATAACAAGCCAAAACCAATGGTTACTGTTGCATAAATAAAGGCAAGAAAGAGAAAATTCTCAAATGACACCTGTTTCCCTTTTATTTTATTCGGGACAAAAAGCAGTCGTAAGCTCATAAAAAGACAAACGAAAATAATTAGTAAAGACAGAGAAAATATCATATTCTTATCCTCTTTTCAAATGAACTTCTCGCTTTACTATACGCGCTTCTCATTTATGTTATGACTGCATGTACACAGTCTTTAGCTCCCTGCTCCGCGATATCTTTTAACTCCCTCGTTCCATACAAATACAGATATGGCAAAAAACACAACTCCAATAACGGGCGTCAAAAAGGAATACACATACCATTCTTCTCTTCTCAAGAAAAACGCTGCTGGGTAAACTCCGACAAAGGCAAAAGGAAGGATCCATGTGAGCACAAAGCGGATTACCGTGTTATAAATATCTACCGGGTACCTTCCATAATTCCCAATGTTGTACATCATTGGCATAATCGATGTTCTAGCATCTGCCCAAAAGCTGATACAGGCGATAAGAATAAAAACACCTGCATACACTAGAGCTCCACCTATTACAAAAACTAAGAACAAAATCGGATCGTACCAATTAATAGAAAGTCCAAGACGCGCACCCGCATATGCCATAACCACAAAACCTGTAATCGCGCCAAATAGAGATTCCAATTCCATTCGTTCAAGGACGATTTGAAACAGGCTGTGTATAGGTCGAGTTAAGATTCTGTCCAGCTCGCCTTTTACTATATATCGCTCGTTAAAATCCCAAATATTAAAGAAGGAGGAGAATAAAGCAAATGGCACGAGGAAGAAACCATAAATAAAGATAATCTCATCCCTACTCCAGCCGTTTAAAAAGTCGGTATGACCAAAAACAACAATAATGAAAATTAAATTTACCGCTTGAAAAAGCAAATCTGACACCAGTTCAACAACCAGGTCTGAACGATATTGAAGTCTAGTTTTCAAATATTGACCAATATATTGTGCAAGCATTTGTAAATAAAACATCATATTACCCTCCTTGGATGACAAGCATTTTCTTGGCTAATATCCAAAGAGCCTGTATCGGAACGATTAAGATTAACACCCATATCCCTTGTAGCATTATTGCTTGTATGGTCTCACTGAACGAGAAACCGTTTGTAAATATCATGCTTGGTACATAACTGATTCCTTGAAATGGGAGAAACTTAAGTACCTCTTGAATTCCCTGAGGAAAAAAACTGAGCGGTAATAAAAGTCCAGAAAACAAATCAATAATTACCCGCTTGGCTCGAATGAGACCTGTATTATTAAATAAGAAAAAAGTAGTCATTCCTGTTAATAAATTGATTTGAGTGTTTATTAAAAAGCTTAGGACAATCGAAACAAAAAAGAGTGCCCACGTGTAAATATCTGCTGAAAAACGAATGGGAAAAATCAACGAAACGATAAGCATTCCAGGGACAGAAAAGAAAAACAAACGGAAGATCCCTTCACCTAGCCCTTGCATC
The DNA here is from genome assembly GCF_050971805.1 of Robertmurraya mesotrionivorans. Taxonomy (NCBI): domain Bacteria; kingdom Bacillati; phylum Bacillota; class Bacilli; order Caryophanales; family Bacillaceae; genus Robertmurraya; species Robertmurraya mesotrionivorans. Next base: position 5,479 of record NZ_JBPCCH010000020.1, read on the forward strand.
GTCTTCATCGTTAAGTAATTATAAGGTCGAATTAATTCAACAGCTACCTTTCCTTCCTTAATTTCCATAGCCATTTCTCGGTCAATATTATTAAAATAAAACGCCCGTGCCATCCACGCAACCGCAACATAGGTAGTCATTTGGAGAACCGATAAGCCCTCAATCGTCTCCTTCCCCCCATAAATAGCCTTCCATAAAAAATAATAGGCACCAATATTAATACTATAAATTAAAATACCTGTGTAATAATTAGTTCGGTACGCTAACATCATTAAGAATCTTATTCGAATCATCTCAATATATTTATCCATACTTCCCATCTATACTTCACCTTTCTCATAAATCTTACGGATAATTTCTTCAGTAGAAACCTCCATAATCTTCACATCTTTTATTTGATAGGAAGAAATCACTGTACCAATTAAATCCGAGACCGCATTCGCTTCGTCGGTCGTATAGGCAGTAAAATACTGTTCTTTTTCTTCTAACTCCCATTTAACATGTAACTCACGTGTTACATTCTCTAAGTCTGCAAGCTCAACACTCTCTAAAAATTGAAATTGAACCTCTTTTCCTTCACCCCATGTTTCCTTTAAGTTTTTCAAGGCTCCATCGTATATAATATTACCTTCATCAAGCATAACGACACGGTCACAAAGTGCTTCAATATCCGTTAAATCATGAGTTGTTAACAGGATGGTTGTATTATATTTTTCATTTATTTCCTTTAAGAAATCACGAATTTTTAGTTTTACTAGTACATCTAGTCCGATGGTTGGTTCGTCCAAAAATAAAAGTGGCGGATTATGAATGAGAGCAGCAGCAAGTTCACAGCGCATTCGTTGGCCTAACGACAACTTTCGAACAGGCTTATCCAGAAGTGGTTCAATATCCAGTGTTCGGATGACATGCCCCATGTGGCGGTCATACTCTTCATCGGAAACTTTATAAACCTTTTTTAATAAACGAAAGGACTCTTGAACGGCAATATCCCACCAAAGCTGTGAGCGCTGTCCAAATACTACACCAATTGTCTGAACAAAAGCCTCTCGTTCTTTATGAGGATTCATTCCATTTACTAACACATCACCTGCAGTAGGTGTTAATATACCTGTTAGCATTTTAATTGTTGTCGATTTACCAGCTCCGTTCTCACCGATATAACCGACCATCTCTCCTTGCTTAACGGAAAAGCTAATATCATTAACCGCACGAAGCACTTTATAATTTCTCGAAAATAAGTCTCTAAACGCTCCCTTTAAACCAGAACGTGAAGAATACGATTTAAATTCTTTTCTTAATCCATGTACTTCAATAGCATTTTTCATCTTGTTTCCTCCATATCTATCAAACACAAATCTTAGTGTACCCAAACCACTATCTCTTCTCAACCAAATACACTTATCTAAAAAATTTGCTATAGTTGTACGAAGGGGAAAAATGACAAAAACATGCTAAAATAAGGTCATTCGATTTAACTAGGAGGATTAACATGCAATTTACGAATTCTGAACGATTACATAATGAAGCATTAGAGGTTATTGTCGGTGGGGTGAATAGTCCCTCCCGTTCTTATAAAGCCGTCGGAGGCGGTGCACCAGTGGTTATGGAAAGAGCAAACGGTGCTTATTTTTGGGACGTTGATGGCAATCAATACATTGATTATTTAGCAGCTTACGGTCCCATTATCACTGGACATGCACACCCACATATTACGAAAGCAATAAAAAAAGCAGCTGAATCTGGTGTACTATACGGAACTCCGACTCCTCATGAGGTAAAGTTTGCAAAAAGGCTTCAAGAGGCAATGCCAAACTTGGAAAAGGTACGATTTGTCAATTCTGGGACTGAAGCAGTTATGACGACCATCCGTGTTGCTCGTGCTTATACAGGGAGAGATAAAATCATTAAGTTTGCTGGTTGTTATCATGGACACTCCGACCTTGTTCTTGTTGCTGCAGGGTCAGGACCATCTACCCTAGGTACTCCAGATTCAGCTGGTGTACCAAAGTCTATAGCTCAAGAAGTCATTACTGTTCCATTTAATGATATAGAACCATTTAAGGTAGCTTTAGAAAAATGGGGCGATGAAATTGCAGCCGTTCTAGTCGAACCGATAGTCGGTAACTTTGGAATTGTTGAACCAGTAGAAGGATTCCTACAGCAAGTGAATGATCTCACTCATGCAGCAGGAGCTCTTGTAATCTACGATGAAGTAATTACCGCCTTCCGTTTTATGTACGGCGGCGCACAAGATTTATTAGGGATCCAACCCGACTTAACCGCATTAGGAAAAATTATTGGTGGCGGACTTCCAATCGGTGCATATGGAGGTAAAAAAGAAATTATGGAAAAGGTGGCACCCCTAGGTCCTGCTTACCAAGCAGGTACGATGGCAGGTAACCCAGCGTCGATTCTTTCAGGAATAGCTTGTCTAGAAGTGTTAAAACAAGATGGAGTGTATGAATATTTAGATCGTTTAGGTGCCATGCTCGAGGAAGGAATTTTACAAGCGGCGAAGGAACACAACATCTCCATAACCATTAACCGCTTAAAAGGAGCATTAACGATTTATTTCACGGACGAAAAGGTTATTAATTACGAACAGGCTGAAAACACTGACGGAGAGATGTTCGGAAGATTTTTCAAGCATATGCTTCACCAGGGAATCAACCTTGCACCGTCTAAGTATGAAGCATGGTTTATCACAATTGCCCATACACAAGACGATATTGAGGCAACAATTCATGCAGTTAATCATGCATTTGAGTTATTAAAGAGCGAATAATTATTCATATTTTTATACATTGCGGAACTTTACAAAAGTTCCGTTTTTTGCTATTTACTTATTGAAAACGCTTCCATTGCTAGTATAAGACTGTTAATTACCAAAATTTTTTCCTTACCCCCTATCCAACTTTTTGCATATTTAATTGATTTCTGAAAATTCATATGATATTATAAGTTAAACAATTTTGTTTCATGCTCGACCTTTCTTGCAGCCAGTGATACTTCCCAAAGAAGGTAAAGATCAAGGTAAGTCATTAACCCCAACCTTTAATACACTGACTCGCTAACCAACGTTTGTATCCGCAATTATTTAAACTCATTTTTAACAAATAGATCTTTGATCAGGAGGTGAAACGGCTTTTGAGGGACGGAACATTCCCGATTAGCCGAAAAGTATGACAGAACAATGGACCCCTTCTTTATTTAAAGAGTTCTACCGCGAAGAGCATGATGCATGCGGTATTGTATCAAGCTTAGAAAAATCGAATAAGCCTACAAGAGAGAATATCTTTAATTGTATCAATGCACTTGTCACCATGAATCACCGAGCAGGATTTATTAACGGAGAAGGCGATGGTGTAGGTATTCACATTGATATTCCTAAAGCATTATGGAAAGAAAAGCTAACTAATGCAGGAGCTGACCAAAGCATCGTTGACAATGACAACTTTGTCGTAGGTCATATCTTCATTAGCAGTAAACACACTCCTGAAGAAATTAAAACTGACTTGATTGCTAAATTAAAAGATTCTAATTTTACTATTGTTTTTGAATCAGACGAAGTAACAAATTCTTCTGCCCTAGGACCTATTGCGATTCAAGAAAATCCTGTGTTCTGGCAGTTTGCTGCTTTAGCAGATGTTTCTGGCCAAGAGCTTTCTAACAAGCTTTTTAACATGACTGTCGATTTTGAGAAAAATGAAAATGTACATGTAGCTTCATTAAGCCAATACCATGCTGTATATAAAGTAATGGGGGCTGGCGATATTCTTCCTAAGTACTATGCTGACTTAGCAAATCCTATTGTTGCTTCTACTATGACACTTGGACACAACCGTTACTCAACTAATACATTGTCTAGCTTTTTCCGTGTTCAACCTTTCAGCGTTCTTGGACACAACGGGGAAATTAACACAATTGCTAAGCTAAGAGACGAAGCTCGTTTAATCGGTGTACCTCTTGTAAAAGATGGTAGTGACTCACAAGACTTAAGTAGAACAATGGAGACATTGATTTGTCGTGATGGATACTCACTATTTGAGGCGCTGGATTTAGTCTTCCCTCCAATCGTGAACGAAATCAAATCATACCCTGAACATTTACAAGACTTATATACTTATATGCGTGAGGCTTGGGGACATTTCGCACAAGGACCTGCTGGTATTATCTCTCGTTTTGGTGACGAAGCAGCATTTAGTGTTGATGCCCTTGGATTACGTCCACTTTGGATGCTTGAGACAGAAACGTCATACCTGTTCTCCTCAGAACCAGGAATCATTCCATCAAGTGAATATGTAAATGAACCAAAGCCATTAGCACCAGGTGAAAAGGTAGGTTTCAAGTGGGATGGCGACACATTAAAGCTTTATGAGCAAGATGATTACCAAGCTGCTGTATACGAAAGATTTTCTAGTCGTTGCGACATTAAAGATGCAAGACTACGTCTTGATGCACCGGCTCTTGAGAAAAATGTATCAATGAACTACCCAACAAAATTACACAACGGACAATACAAAGCATTTGGCTGGGAGCGTGACCACGTTCAGTTAGTAGAACAGATGGCTGAAAAAGGTGTAGAGCCTATTCGTTCTTTAGGGCATGACTCACCATTAGCTTCTTTAAATCCTGAGCGTAAAAATCTGGCTGACTATATTAAAGAAAGCGTAGCGGTTGTTACTAATCCAGCAATCGACCGTGATCGTGAAACAGAACACTTCTCAACTCGCGTAATTATCGGCCAAAGACCTTCTCTATTCGCAAATAATAAAAAAGGTAATGTAGTAGAATTAACCACTCCTATTTTAATAGAAGGATCAGCTGGTTATGAGATTAGTAAAGAGCTAAATCAACCTAGCTATGATCAATTAACGAATCATTTTGGACAACAAAAGCTTGTAGCTTATATTTCAACAACTATTAAGGCTGATGAGACAGTTGCTGAGGCACTATCTCGACTACAATCTGAAGCGGTTGAAGCTGTAAATAGCGGAAAAACACTTCTAGTCCTTGACGATAACCATGCACATCATGATGGTCAGTTATGGCTTGATCCTCATTTAGCAACGTCAGCTATTGATCAAGCACTTGTAAAAGCAGAGGTTAGAAGAAATTGTTCCCTTCTCCTTCGTTCTGCTGCTATCCGTTCTTTACATGATGTGATTGTTGCATTTGGTCTAGGAGCAGATTTAATTAGTCCTTACTATATGTTTATCACTGTATTAGATGAGGCAACAAAGCCATTGGTTAACCTATACTCTGCCCTTACAAAAGGACTTGAGAAAGTAATTTCTACAATTGGTATCCATGAGCTACGTGGTTATAGCCGATTGTTCTCTGCTATCGGATTAAACGATGAAATTGCAAATGCACTTAAAGTCGTTAATTTCTTTGGTTCTGAGCATTCCGTGCATAATTTTGCAACACTAAAAGAAGATGCCATTGCAAGAGCCACTGACTACCATAATGAAAAGGAAAGAATCGGAAAAACATTCAACCTCTTCCCACGTATTTGGAAAGCAATTGGAGAAGTTGCTTCCACTGGAGACTACACTCCATTAAAAGAGAAAATCTCTGAGCAAGAAGAGCAGAATCCAGTAACGATTCGTCACTTAACAAGTTTAAAGAAAGTAAAGTCTACTGTAAAAGCATCAGATGTTAGCTTAAAAGTAGGAGATCATGATCTTCCATTCGTTATCGCTTCTATGTCTTTCGGTTCTCAAAATGAGATTGCTTTCCGCGCTTATGCTGAAGGTGCAGATCGACTAAACATGGTCAGCTTAAATGGTGAAGGTGGAGAGATTAAGGATATGCTTGGTAAGTATCCACGTACACGTGGACAGCAGGTAGCTTCCGGTCGTTTCGGAGTAAATGCTGAATTATTAAACTCTTCTAACCTACTTGAAATTAAAATTGGTCAAGGTGCGAAGCCTGGTGAAGGTGGTCACTTACCTGGTTCAAAGGTAACTGCGAAAATTGCTGAAGCACGTAATGCAACGATCGGTTCTGACTTAATCTCACCTTCTAACAACCATGATATTTATTCAATTGAAGATTTGGCACAAATGATTCAAGAATTAAAAACAGCTAATGACAAAGCAAAAGTTGCTGTAAAAGTTCCTGTTGTACCAAACATCGGAACAATCGCAGTTGGTATCGCAAAAGCCGGAGCAGATATTATTACCCTAAGTGGATTTGATGGTGGAACAGGTGCAGCAAGGATTCATGCCCTTCAACACGTGGGTCTTCCAGTAGAAATCGGTGTTAAAGCAGCTCACAACGCCCTTCTTGAAGCTGGACTAAGAGATCATGTAGAGCTTTGGGCAGACGGTGGAATTAAGAGTGTTCAAGACGTAATTAAGGTAATGCTTCTTGGAGCTAATCGTATCGGCTTCGGAACACTTTCTATGATTGCTATTGGATGTACAACTTGCCGTGGATGTCACCTTGATACATGTCACGTTGGGATTGCGACTCAAATCGATTCTGAAGCACAAGCTAAAGAACATGGTTTAAGACGTTTCGTTCCAAGACAATCTGATTTAGCAGTTCAAGCGATTGTAAACTTCTACACAGCATTTGCAAATGAGTTGAAGGAGCTTACTGCATCACTTGGAGTAAAAAATCTTCAAGACATCGTTGGTCGCTCTGACCTACTTGAACAATCGAAGGGTCAAGATCAACTAAACTTAACATACTTGTTAAAGCCTCTTGAAATTGGTCAGCTTCATCATAAGGAAGCAGCAGCTACTGCAGAAGAAAAGCAACTTCAAGTTGCTGTGGGTGCAGAGTATTTAGACGCTAGTGTTGATGAGTTACACCAATCACGTGAGTTCCATAGTGTTACATCTGAACAAAGAGTATTAGGTAGCCGAGTGTCTTGTCACCGCGTTCGTGGTCGCTTAGATGGCTCATACCGCAGCCTCCCTCCTGTTCAGTTGAAATACACGAAAGGATCTATCCCTGGAAACGGCTTAGGAGCTTATAACAGCGATGGAATCAGTATTGAGGTTAACGGCGGCGCACAAGACGGTACAGGTAAGACATCTGTTGGTGGAAAAATCCTTATCTTTAAGGCTCAAGGCAAAAACGGCAAGTACTTGAACGGTTCCGTTGGTAAAGGCTTTGGATATGGAGCACAGCATGGTCTACTAGTTGCACAAGGAAACGCCGATGCTCGTGCAGGAATTCGTTTATCGGGTGCTGATATCATTATCGGCGGTCAAGTGACGAAACCAATTCCAGCTAATGAAAATGGCAATATCGGTGCTAGAGCAAATATTAAAGGTTTTGCCTTTGAATACATGACAAATGGTCGTGGCCTTGTTCTTGGTGACCCAGGACCATGGATTTGTGCAGGTATGACTGGTGGAGTTGTTTACTTAAGACATCAACCAGAAATGGGCTTAACAAAAGAAGCTCTACAACGAAGAATTGCTAAAGGCGCTAAAATCTCAATCACTAATTTAACAGAAGAAGGCAAGCAAGATATCAATGAATTATTAGGTCAATATGTTGCATTGCTTCAAGAGCAAGGTCAAGAAGAAGAAGCTAATCAACTTGCTGAGCTTTTAAAACAACCTGAACAGCACTTCGTTCAAGCAGTACCAGTTAAAGAGCAAGCAGATCCATCTGTTTCTACAGAGTGATTTTTAAATGAGCTTGTACAAAGAAAATGCCCCTTTTTGCGGGCATTTTTTTTTGTAATAAAAGCTTACAAAATAATATTGCATAAAAATCATAAAATATATAAAAAATCATATAAATAACCCTTGAACTTACATTTTAATCACTGTATAGTACATTATTGTTATTAAAACTTATCAGTAGTAGGAAAGGAATTATTTACTTATGAAGCTTGGCGCCCGCATTCTAAAGACGGGAATTGCAATTGTTTTATCTTTGTTTCTTGCGGAGGTTTTCCAATCACCTTCCCCTGTTTTCGCTGGAATTGCTGCAATTTTTGCTTTACAACCCACCGTATACCGATCTTATTTAACGATTATCGAACAAGCACAAGGAAATTTAATCGGTGCCGTTATTGCCGTATTATTTGTATTAACACTTGGAAATAACATAGTTATCATTGGGCTGGCAGCTATTATTGTCATTATTATCAATCTTAAATTAAATATAGAAAAAACCATTCCACTTGCACTTGTTACTATTATCGCAATTATGGAAAATCCTAGTGATACATTTATTGAATTCGCGATCATTCGTTTTTCTACAATTATGCTTGGAATTTTTGCAGCCTTTATTGTAAATTTAGTATTCCTACCACCTAAATACGAAAATAAGCTATTCTTTAAAACATCAAATATGATGGATGAAATCACTCGCTGGATACGAATGAACACAAGAAACGCCTCAGATCATCATTTGCTAAAGAATGATATTGAAAAATTAAAGGATATGGTGATCAAACTCGATCAGTTATATATTTTATATAAGGAAGATAGAAATTATTTTAAGAAGAATGATATTGTCAAGGCAAGGAAGCTTGTCATTTATCGTCAAATGATTTCGACAACCAAACGAGCACTCAATGTGTTAAAAAGGCTTCATCGTTATGAAAATGAACTCTCTCAGCTACCAGAAGAGTTTAAACTAGAACTTCAGCAGCAACTCGATTGTTTAATTGATTCTCATGAACAAATCATGTACCGATTTGCCGGTAAGGGAAAGATGCCACCAAATCACGAGGTTGGCAATTTCTGTTTGAATAGAAAAGATCTATTTAATTTATTTCTTTCTCAACAAGATAAACTTAATGAGCATGAAAACGATAATGTCTTTTTTCATACGATGCAAGTCGTTTCCGCAATGGTAGAGTACGACGAAACTTTAGAGCATCTAGATGTTCTTGTTAACAGCTTCCATTCGTATCATAAAGAAGTCAATGAAGTGAAATTCGAGGAAATCCAAGATTAAAATAGGAAAAAGCAGCTGATTTTTATCAGCTGCTTTTTGTTAGTTCTTCATTCGTGGGTCTAGTGCGTCTCGTAAACCATCCCCCATTAAGTTAAATCCAAGAACGGTCAACATGATGGCAAGCCCGGGGAATATCATTGTCCACGGTGCTTGTATTAGGAATGTTCTTGCATCCGCAAGCATTTTCCCCCATTCAGGGTTTGGTGCCTCCGCTCCAAGTCCTAAAAAACCTAATGCTGCAGCTTCAATAATTGCAGTTGCTATTGCTAAAGTTCCTTGTACAATTATCGGAGCCATACTATTCGGCAACACATGATGAAATAAAATACGAGAGTTTTTCATACCCACTGCTTTTGCTGCCATAATATATTCTTCCTGCTTAACCGTTAATACTCTTGATCGTATTAAACGGCCAAAGTTTGGAATATTGATAATGGCAATCGCAATTAATGCATTACGTAAAGATGGACCAAGGACAGCCACGATTGCAATTGCTAGTAGAATACTAGGGAAAGCAAGCATAATATCAAATGTTCTAGAGATAATCGTATCAACCCACTTACCATAATATCCTGCTAATATTCCTAGTAAACAGCCAACTACGATCGATCCTAATACTGCTAAAAAACCGACCCATAAGGAGATTCTTGCCCCATATACAACTCTTGAAAAAATATCACGACCAAAATCGTCCGTTCCGAACCAATGATCACTCGATGGTGGTAACAAACGGTTAGACAGCATTTGCTCCTTAAACGTATAAGGTGCGATTAAAGGTGCAAATATTGCGACCAAAATAAAGAATATAACAATGAACGCTCCAATTACTGCAAGCTTATTCTTTTTAAAGCTGATCCAAGCTTCAAGCCAGGGTGAAACAACCTTCTCGTCTGTTCCAATAATGGGCTGATCACTTTTTTGTGTTGAAAGTTCCATTGAAGCCCCTCCTTTCAATTAATGGTATTTAATTCGAGGATCTACCGCTGCATATAATAAGTCGATGACTAAGTTAATCATGACAAATATAAAAGCAATAACTAGTACTCCAGACTGCACTACCGGATAGTCACGGTAACCAATCGCTTCATAAATATAACGTCCAATTCCCGGCCAACTAAATATTGTTTCAGTAAGGATCGCACCACCTAATAATAGCCCTGTTTGTAGTCCTATTATGGTCAAAACTGGAATGATAGCATTTTTTAATGAATGCTTGTACACAACCCAAAACATCTTTAATCCTTTTGCACGTGCTGTACGGATAAAGTCTGAACGCATAACCTCAAGCATGGTTGAACGTGTGATTCTTGCAATGATTGCCATTGGAATTGTGGCTAATGCCATGCTAGGAAGGACAAGATGTTTAATGACCTCAACGAGTTGATCAGTTCTCCCTTGAATGATGGTATCAATAATATAAATATTAGTGATACCAGTAACCGGATTTCTTACTTCTTCCCTGCCTGAAGTTGGCAGCCAATCTAAATTAATAGCAAATACCCATTGTTCCATTAGACCAAGCCAAAATATCGGCATGGATACACCAACTAAAGCTAATACCATGGCAACATAATCGAACCATGAATTTTGGAACCATGCACTGATGATTCCTGCATTAACGCCAATCACAACTGCCACTAACATCGCGCAGAACGAAAGCTCAATCGTTGCCATTAAATAAGGGACCATTTCTTCAGAAATTGGAGCTTTTGTCCTAATTGACTCACCAAGATCTCCTGTTAACAAGTTTCCTAGATAATTAAAATACTGAACGAACCACGGCTGATCGAGTCCCAACTGTTTCGTTAAAGCCTCAACCGCCTCCTTAGTTGCAAGCTGACCTAGAATTAACTGAGCAGGATCACCCGGTATCGCTCGAATCATAAAAAAGACAACTAATGATAATCCAAGAAGAACTGGGATCAAGGAAAATAATCGTTTAACTGTATAAGTAAGCATAGTCCACCTCGCTTCAATTTAAGATGAGTAGAGTGAAAAAAGGGAGCGAAACTCCACTCCCTTTTCCTCATTCATTATTTGAATTCAACCGTTGAAAGAATATCAGAACCAGTTGGATGCGGAAGGAAGCCAGTAATATTCGCTTTTCCTGCTAAAGCTGGTTGTGAGTGTACTAGTGGAATCCATGGAGCATCTTCTTTAATTAATACTTGTGCTTCTTTATAAAGTTTCTCACGCTCAGCTTGGTCAGCTGTAGATTGTGCTGCTACCAATAGATCGTGAACTTCTTGGTTTTGATAATAAGAGTAGTTATTGCTGCCGATGCTATCTTGGTCAAGTAATACATATAAGAAGTTATCAGCATCACCATTGTCACCTGTCCAGCCAAGTAGGAATGTATCTGCTTCTCCAAGGCGAGCCTTGTCTAAGTAAGTACCCCACTCATAAGTAACAATTTTAGCTTTTACTCCGATTGCTTCGAAGTTAGCTTGAAGTGCTTCTGCAACCTTTTGACCATCTGGCATATACGGTCTTGCTACAGGCATTGCCCAAAGTTCCATTTCAAAGCCGTTTTCGTAACCAGCTTCTTTTAAAAGTTCTTTTGCTTTTTCAGGATCATACTCATAATCAACTACATCATCATTGTATCCTGCAACAACTGGAGGCATTGGGTTCTTCGCAGGCTCCGCAGCTCCAGCATAGAATGCATCGATAAGAGCTTCTTTGTCTACTGCATAGTTAAGCGCTTGACGAACTAATTTTTCCTTCAATGGACCACGCGTACTTGTTAAACCAAGGTAAGCAATGTTTAAAGAAGGACGATAGAATGTTTGTAGATCTGCATTTGCCTCAATTGTTCCAACATCCGAGAAGTTTACACCATCAATTAGGTCCACTTCACCTGATGATAATGCATTTAAACGTGCAGAGTTATCAGGAATCGCACGGAAAATAACTTGGCTAAGCTTCGGCAATCCTTCTTGCCAGTATTCTTCGTTCTTTACGATTGTAATTTTGTCATTACGCTTCCACTCTTTAAATACGAATGGACCTGTACCAACTGGATTTTCCATGAACTTATCGCCATATTCTTCAATTGCAGCAGGGCTCGCAATCGCAAATGGGCTCATTGCTAAGTTTTTATAGAATGGTGCTAATGGAGAATTTAGAACAAATTCAACTGTATAGTCATCTACCACTTTCACTTCTTTGATACGATCACCGAATTGAGAGTTATAGTAGTAGTATTGTTCTTTATCACCACTTGCCCAGCGGTCGAAGTTAAACTTAACAGCTTCTGCGTTGAAATCTGTTCCGTCATGGAACTTGATACCTTCACGCAGCTTTAATGTATAAGTTAATCCATCTTCACTATTCGACCACTCCGTTGCTAATCCTGGAGCAAGTTCAGTGTCTTGTTCTCCGAATTCAATCAGGGTTTCAAAAATGTTCTTTGTTACTTTGAAAGACTCACCATCAGTAGCAGTAGCTGGGTCTAGTGAGACTGAATCGCCACCACGTCCAAAAACTAATGTATCAACCGCAGCTTCCTCGCTTCCTGAACCTTCTCCTTCTGAAGAAGACTCATTAGCTGTGTTCTTGCTACATCCGACCAATGCTAATGAAAGCATTAGGATAAAAGCAAGGAACATAAGACTAGTACGCTTTTTCAATGTTTTTCCCCCTCTTAATCTGAGAGTTCACTACTCTCTTTTTTTTATTTATCATCCATGCCTCAAGTCACTTTTTTAGTAAAGGTGACATGCAGCAAAGTGACCAGGTTCGACTTCTTTCATTTCGGGTCTTGTTGTTTTACAGATATCCATACAATCCCTGCAGCGTGTGTGAAACGCACAACCCAGTGGAGGGTTAGATGGGCTTGGAAGATCTCCGCTTAAAAGCTCCCGATCCTTTTTGACATCTGGGTCAGGAATCGGAATGGAATCAAGTAAAGCTCTTGTATACGGGTGGAGAGGCTTTTGGTAAAGCTTCTCTGATTCAGTAATCTCTACCAATCTACCTAAATACATAACTCCCACTCGATCACTAATATGTTTGACTACTCCTAGATCATGAGCAATAAAGATATAGGTTAAACCAAAGTCCTTTTGCAAATCCTCAAGAAGATTTAACACCTGTGATTGAATGGATACATCAAGTGCTGAAACAGGTTCATCAGCGATAATAAGCTTTGGCTTGGTCATTAATGCACGAGCAATACCTATCCGTTGCCTTTGACCACCGCTGAATTGATGCGGGTATCTCTTCGCATGGTAACTGCTCAAACCAACAACCTCAAGCATTTCTCTCACTCTTCTTTTCCGCTCTTCCTTATCACCAATTCCATGAACGATAAGCGGTTCTTCGAGAATCTTTTCAACCGTATGTCGAGGGTTTAGAGAGGCAAAAGGGTCCTGAAAAACCATTTGAATCTCTTTTCTCATTTTTCTCATTGCATTTGAATTAAGACTTGTTAATTCTTGATCCTCAAAAACGACCTTTCCCTCTGTCGCCTCTAGCAAACGCATTAAAACACGGCCAGTTGTTGATTTACCACAACCAGATTCACCAACAAGACCTAGCGTTTCTCCCTTTCGAACATAAAAACTAACATCATCAACTGCTTTTACATGGCCGACTGTTTTTCCAAACAATCCGCCTGTAATAGGAAAATATTTTTTTAGATTATCAACTTTCAATAAAACATCAGTCATGAGCAAAAACTCCTTCATGGAGGAAGCATCTTACACTTTGACTATTCTCCAATTGATAGAGTTTCGGATCCTCTATGTAACAACGATCGTGCGCCTTATCGCAGCGGGCTGCGAAACGACAGCCTTTTTGTATGGATCCAGGTTTGGGAACGTTCCCAGGAATAGAATAAAGTCGCTCCTTTTTCTCTCTAACATCTGGTACTGATTGTAATAGTCCCATAGTGTATGGATGCTTTGGGTTTTTGAATATATCTCTTACTTCTGCTTCCTCAACAATTTTCCCCGCATACATAACGATAACCCGCTGACAAAGGTCTGCGACTACTCCTAGATCATGGGTAATCATGACGATTGCTGTATCCAGTTTTTCGTTCAAATCCTTCATTAACGCTAGAATTTGTGCCTGTATCGTAACATCCAATGCGGTTGTCGGCTCGTCGGCGATTAATAGTCGTGGGTGACAGGAAAGGGCCATCGCAATCATGACACGCTGTCTCATGCCACCTGATAGCTGATGAGGGTATTCATCGATTATTTGTTCAGCGCGAGGAAGTCCAACTAGCTTTAACATCTGGATCGCTTCGATTCGTGCTTCTTTTTTACTCATTTTCTTATGTATTCGAATTCCTTCTATTAATTGATTTCCTATTGTAAAAAGCGGATTAAGGGAAGTCATCGGCTCTTGGAAAATCATCGCTACTTCGTTGCCTCTTATCTCACGCATTCTTTTCTCTGAAGCCTGAACGATATTTTCACCATTTAACCAGATCTCACCATTTGTTATTTTCCCTGGCGGCTGGGGAACGAGCTTCATAATCGATAAGGAAGTCACGCTCTTTCCACACCCTGACTCACCAACAATCCCTAGAATCTCTCCCTTATTTACAGAGAAGCTGATTTGGTCAACGGCAGGAATCTCTCCATCTGCGGAAAAAAAGGTCGTCTGGAGCTGTTTTACATCTAAAACTGGAGTTTGACTCACAAAGTTACTCCTCTCTTACTGAATATTCAATTCATTCTTTTTTTTCATTTTATTCTATAAATACTGGTAAGTCTACAACTATTTCTCAATCTTACAAATTTTTAGAATAATATGTTAACATAGTAATTTTTAATACCATCCTCTCTATCTTATGAATACGTCTAAGAAGACATGACAAAAAGCCCCCGAAGGTTTCTCCCACGGGGGTGATATTAATGCTCCAACTGTTGAATTTGGAATAATTTATAGTAGTTGCCTTGCCTTTTCATCAGTTCTTCATGCTTTCCGATTTCAGAAATCTCTCCATTCTCTATCAAGACTATTCGGTCTGCATGAGTGATCGTGGACAGTCGATGAGCAACAATAAAGGTTGTTCGGTCCTTTGCCAGCTTTTCAAAAGCCTCTTGAATTAATGATTCACTCTCTAAATCTAAAGCGGAAGTGGCCTCATCCATCACAAGAATTGGCGGATTTTTAATAAATACTCTAGCAATAGCTATCCGTTGCTTTTGCCCACCAGAAAGCTTAACGCCTCTTTCTCCTACCTTTGTTTCGTACCCTTCTGGTAGGTTCAAGATAAATTCATGGGCATTTGCTGCCTTTGCAGCTGCAATTACCTCTTCATCTGAAGCTCCAGGTTTAGCTAGTAAAATATTCTCTTTAACCGAATCACTAAACAAAATACTATCTTGTAAAACCATTCCAATCTTATCTCTTAGTGAACGGACTTGTAAGGAACGGATATCTTGTCCATCTAAATAAATCGCTCCACCTGTCACATCATAAAACCTAGGAATTAAGCTAATCAAAGAGGATTTACCTCCACCGCTCATACCTACGAGTGCAATGGTCTCCCCTTGCGTCACTTCGAGATTTATGTTTTTTAATATATCTTGTTCATTCTCATTGTATCGAAAAAACACATTTTGGAAGTGAACGTTCCCAACCACAGTTTTACATTCAACTGCATTGGGTGAATCATCAATATCATATTTTTCATCCACAAATTCAAACACACGATCCATGGAGGCAATTGATTGTGTCAATGTCGTGGACGAATTAACCAATCTTCGTAGCGGATTATACAAACGATCAATATATGCAATAAATGCCACCATTTCTCCTATCGAAAGATCCCCTTGAATAACCTGATAGCCTGAGTATCCGATCACAATGAGCGGAGCAATGTCTGTTATCGTATTTACAACCGCAAAGGCTTTCGCATTCCACTTCGTATGGTCTAGAGCTTTTATAAGAAAATTTCTATTTTGCTTGTCAAATCGTTCCTGCTCATAGTCTTCTACTGCAAAGCTTTTAATAACAGACATCCCTTGAACTCTCTCATGGAGAAAGCTTTGTACTTCAGCAAGAGCCTGTGACCTTTTTCTTGTAAGTCCACGTAAATTGCCGAAGAAAAACTTTACGGAAAAGGCGTAAAAAGGAAACAAAACGAGTGAAACAAGTGTTAACTTAACATCCATCATCATCATTAAGATAATTGCTATTGCTATAGTGGCAATATCAAGCCATAAATTCATGAGTCCTGTAATGACAAATGTTTTTGTTTGCTCCACGTCATTAATAACACGTGAGATAACTTCCCCCGCTTTGGTATTTGAATAATATTTAAAACTCAATTTTTGAATATGTGTGTACAGCTTGTCTCTTATATCGTATAAAATTTTACTAGCAACCCATTGGGCATAGTATTGTCGATAGTACTCAATTGGCGGTCTAGCAACAACAAAAATAACCATCATAATGGCCATTATCATAAATAGCTTACTCGTTTTTTCTTCAGCAGATAATGTTTGATTACCAACGATATCATCTAGGACATATTTGATTAAAATCGGAATTAATAGCGGTATAACAAACTTAATGATTCCAATAATGATTGTCCCGATGATTTGTAATCGATACGGTTTTACAAAGTGTAAATACCTTCGAATGCTGCTCATCCTGACACCCTCCATTCAGCTCTTACTCACATAAAGAAAAACCTGTTGCAACTAGTGACAACAGGGGTTTTTCTTCCGTTAAATGATTACCGTCTGTATGTTAAATATCTTTCGTACCATGTATCAATAAAATCCGGTGCAAAAGGTCCTTTTCGTTGACGAATCCAACTAATCAGGTTGTCCACATTTGCGCGAAGAATTTTATCAATGACTTCCGGGTAGTTCATCTCAATACGATGACGCTCGTACTCATCCTCGTCTAACAAATTAAAAGTCATATCTGGAAACACTTTAATATCAAGGTCATAGTCAATGTATTTTAATGCTTCTCCATCAAAAATAAATGGGGAGCTTATGTTGCAATAATAATACACTCCATCTTCACGTATCATTCCGATGACATTAAACCAGTATTGAGAATGAAAATAACATATAGCTGGTTCTCTAGTAATCCACGTTCTTCCATCCGATTCAGTTACGATGGTACGGTCATTTCCACCAATGACTAATCCTTGCGTTCCCTTTAATACGGTAGTCTCCTCCCATACTCGATGGATGTGACCATTATGTTTGTAACTATGTATTTGGATCGGTTCACCTTCCATGGGTACGCCCATTTTTCTCCCTACTTTCATTATCCGAACGCTCCCGAAACCTAAAAAATGCTAATATAATAAATGTTTTCCTCAAAAGGTTACAAAGAACATTTCCTGTTTTCTACTATTATAACGGTAAAACATCGAATTTAAAACAAAGAGCCCTTGAAATTTCTCAAAGGCTTTATAATTTACGTATAAAATTAGTTAAATTGTGTTATTTTTTCTCTTTTTATCTTTTCAAAGCTATTTCTGCTTCCTGATATGAGCGAATAAGCTCCTCCGTTTGCCTTTCAAAAATTTGATGAATATCACGCAAATCTTGCTTCATTTGCTGAATCTCATCCTGAATACTCTCCAACTTCGCATGCTTTTGTAGCAATCTCAATTCCTCTTCAATTTCCTGACAGCGTTCAAGCTCTGTTTGTATGTATAGTAGCTTTTCCATTGTAGCCATTTGTTCACCAACTAATCGTGAAAAATCACTCACCATTGTCCACCGCCTTCTTTTTCGATATATATACTATTCGGTAAGGTTTATGAGTTTCCTTTGACTAGTTATGTAGACGTATTAGAAGTTTTGTCGAACACAGAAAAGCGGAAGCGCCCGTTTAGCAACGTATGGACTGGAGAGCTTCGACTGAGATAAAGGAAACACGGAGAGCGGAAGCGATTCGATGTTGACTTATCGTAGGGAGAAGATCGAAGTACACTAGTTGCTGGGCGCTGGAGCTGGACACAGAAAAGCGGAAGAAGCTTGCTCAGGGGCGACAAGCATAAGGCGAAGCACGCAGGAAGGCCTGCCTTCTGGAGTGCTTTGACTTATGACCTAGGAATAATGTCTTTATATTATTCCATCGAGGGGCTAGGCGCTGGAGTTGGACACAGAAAAGCGGAAGCGCCAGTTACTCTACATAAATAAATAAGGTGCTCTTTCCGATTAGAAAGAGCACCTTACTGTGGTTAATATTAAGAGTTTTGGCCCTTGCGAGACTCAGCTTGAGCGTTTTGTTGTTTTACTTCTTGTGCGTTAGTTTCGCTAGCGAACTCAGTACCGTATTGGCCTTGTCCAGCTGATGCAGCGTTTTGTTGTCTCACTTCTTGAACGTTAGTTCCAGATTGAGTTTTGTTTGGTTGCTTTGCCATTGTAATCACCTCCACAGAAATTAATTTATCCAAGAGGTGATTGGTCTATCCTAAAGAATTTTTTTCCAATTTTTATTACACTAAAAGAGAAATTCCTCCATCAACGATAATGGTTTGTCCACGAATCATATCTGATCCATCGCTTAACAAGAACATGATGGTGTTCACCATATCATCAATTTCAACCATTCTCCCTGCAGGTGTTTTTTGTCTTGCTTCTTCCAACATTTCTTCACGATTTGGAAAATGAAGAAGTGCCTCTGTATCAATTGCCCCACCTGAAACTGCGTTTACTCGAATGTTTTTGGGTGCTAATTCCACAGCTAAATAACGCGTTAGCGCTTCAAGTGCTGCCTTTGATACACCAACAGTTGTATAATTTTCCAAATAGCGAATGGATCCAAGTGAGCTAATACTCACAATTTTTCCTCCATCATTTTTCTCCATCAGTTTTGCTGCTTCCTGTGCACAAAATAAGAGTGCCTTGCTATTAATATTCATCGTCCATTCCCAGTGAGATTCTTCAAGTTCCATTGCTGGGCGAAGAACACCTGAAGCGGCATTACTTACAAATATATCGAGTCTTCCAAAATGAGCATCAATTTCTTCAAACATCGTTTTGATTTTACTAACATCACCAACGTTTGCTTTAACAACCAATACCTTTCTGCCAAGAGCCTCAATTTCTGCTGCAGTTTCAAGCGCCGCTTTTTTGCTGCGAGCGTAGTTAACGACAATATCGTATCCTTCTTTTGCTAATCGTAGGGCAGTTGCTTTTCCAATACCTCTACTACTTCCTGTAATTAGTGCTACTTTATTTGTCATATGTACATATCCCTTCACTTTCTGATAATTTTTCTTTTATATGAATAGTTCACAAATAAGATTACCACAATACATCTATAAGAAAAATAGAGGATGTGTGAGACAATGTATGTAGGTCGAGATATGACAGAACTCTCTATGATACCAAAAACGGATTGGAAAAATGAAGAGCTAGCTTTTTTCCATCACTCGCTTCAACAAATTATGCCGTATTTAAATTCAGAAGGTGTAACAATCCACCGAGAGATTATTAAGGAAATCGAAGAGCGTGGTGGGCTTCATCGAAATGAAGCCGACTGGACGCATGGGACTAGGATTTCTTACGATTAATTGAAAAGTGGAAGAAAAAACGCCACATGCTAGTGGCGTTTACTCCTTTTTATAGAATTGACGCAGCATTTTCTGATGGGAAACCGGAAAGGCAAAGCTCTCTATTTCATCTTGATTAACTATCTTTAAAGCATCAGATGTCTTGATAGGTGCTAATAATGTTCCTTCATACACATTAATATTCCATACAAGATGAGAGAAGACATGTTCAATATGGCCTACAAGCTCCCCTATCTCACTTTGAATTTCATATTCTTCCTTTAGATTAGATACTAACTGTTCTCTATCTCCTAAAACAGGAAGATGGATTTCCACATTTGGAAACTGCCACAAATTCGCAAGCAAACCGGATGAAGGGCGCTTTTGAATAACCGTTCGTCCCTCAGTATCTTTCAGAACAACCGCTGCGAGTTGAACTTTTCGTTGTTTTTTTGCCTTCGTTTTAACAGGCAATTCGTTTTGAGTTCCTTCCTCGAAGGCATGACAGTGGTCACGAACCGGACAGAGCAAGCACGATGGTGAAGTTGGCGTACAAATTAATGCGCCTAGCTCCATTAATGCTTGGTTAAAATAAGATGGGTTTTCATGTGAAATAAAGGCACGAACAGCTTCCTCGAACACTTTTCTACTGGATGCTTTTGCAATATCATCCCAAATCGAAAGAATCCTGGAAAATACTCGCATCACGTTCCCATCAACGGCTGGTTCTGGTACTCCATAGGCTATGGATAGAATGGCGCCTGCGGTATAGGGACCAACACCTTTTAAGCTAGAAATTTCCTTTGGCGTATTTGGTACTTTTCCACCATACTGCTCATGAACCTCTCGAACAGCTGATTGAAGATTACGGACTCTTGAGTAATAACCTAACCCTTCCCAAGCCTTTAATACTTTTTCTTCATCAGCAATAGATAAAGCTTCTATCGTAGGGAACTCTGTGATAAATCGGTTGAAATACGGAATGACTGTATCGACCCTTGTTTGCTGAAGCATGATCTCTGAAACCCAGACTTTGTAAGGATCTTGGTCTTTCCGCCAAGGAAGGTCTCTTTGCTCTCTTTCAAACCAGCCGATTAAATCCTTTTGAAATTCTTCCTTATTTATATTTGTTACGTTTTTTAAAGAATTGGACATTTTTTTGCCTCCAAAAAATTAAACAAGTACATACTAAGGGAATATAATAGCTTATCCCATTCATATTTTACGAAATCTTAAAATTGGACCGTGAATACACAGTAATTGTTACAACTACTTTAAAGTAACGATTTATCACTACTTTTACAAGAAAATTATTGATAAAATTAAGATAAAAGCAGGATTAAATATTTCCTAAAAAGGAGGGAGATTCCTTTGGATACCGGTACACACGTAGTGATGGGATTAGCTTTAGGAGGACTTGCGACACTCGATCCCGTTGTAGCAAGTAGCTCTGCAACAGCAACTAGTGTCATGATTGCAACTCTTGTTGGCTCACAAGCCCCTGATATCGACACAGTATTAAAGCTTAGAAACAATGCCGTTTATATTCGTAACCACCGTGGAATCACACACTCCATCCCAGCTGTTTTGCTTTGGCCTTTAGCCATCACAGCTATTATTTATCCAATATTTCCAGATGCCAATTTACTTCACTTATGGCTTTGGACCTTTTTAGCTGTTTTTCTTCATGTATTCGTCGATATTTTCAATGCATATGGTACGCAGGCGTTACGGCCGTTTTCTTCTAAATGGGTAGCGCTTGGTATTATTAACACGTTTGATCCATTTATTTTTGCCATGCATATTGTTGGCATAATTGCTTGGGTGTTTGGAGCACATCCTGGTTATACGTTTATCGGTGTGTATGCCGTCTTGGTTGCTTACTATATCTTTCGATTTATTACCCAGCGAAAGGTTTATCATGAGGTGAAAAAACTTGTTCCAGATGCAACAGACATCATTATTGCTCCAACTATGAAGTTTCACCAGTGGCGAATTGCTGTCATGAATAAAAACCAATTCTTTGTTGGACGTGCCCATGATAACAAAGTGCGTATTCTTGACCAATTTAAACGCGTTGCTGTTCCTGAGACCCCAGTTCTTGAAGCAGCAAAGCTAGATAAAAACCTTTCAGCATTTCTATCGTTTTCTCCTGTTTATCGGTGGGAAGTTGATGAATATGATACGTATTACGAAGTACGTTTTATTGACCTAAGGTATCGCAGTAACGGTCATTACCCATTTGTGGCCGTTGTTCAATTAGATCTTGAGTTTCAAATCCTTTCCTCTTATACTGGTTGGATCTTTAGTGAGGAAAAATTACGTAAAAAGCTGGATATTATCCCTGGATAACGAAAAGCGATGTCTCCATTAGACATCGCTTTTTAATTTAGTTCATTCGGGTCCTGCTCTAATAGATGCTTATATTTCGGATTGGAAGCGACAAAATCATGAAGCTTATCACCATAATAATCGATCCATTGTCGAACAATTCTTTCTGTCATCTCACTCCCTCGGTAGGAGTAACCAGCCTTTGCTCTTGTTGTCTCAAAATCATCCCACAGAAGCTCCACCCATGTCCGAGCTTGTCCAAATGAAAGTTTGTTATTTTTTTCCAAAAGTAATTCAATTAGTTTTTGCTGATAATGTTCCATTCATTTCACCTCTTTTCCAGTTATCGATGCCCTCTGAGTAAAGCATACTAATAGTGCTTGATTATTTCATCACTCATTTTGAGGAGGTAAAGCGATGCGAAATAAAGCAAAGGATTTTGCAAACCAAAACGGTAATAAATTTCAGGGCGAACCAAGGGCGAGACCTGAATTTTCTTCCAAAAGAGCGGATGGAACGATTAATACACATCCACAAGAACGGATGAAAAATTCTAGTACTCGAGGTTAAATTAAATTACCGGGAATCAGCCTGTCTGGTTCCCTCTTTTCTCAGCATCGAGATTGGTAATGCCTCTTCTTTTTTGCTCCCCGCTAATCGGTAGCCCCACGCAAACACTCCGTTTAAATAATCAATTTTAAAATAAGCGCCTGGATCTCCTTCAATCTCATATATATCACCAGGATTAAAATTTGATGGATTTAACAAATAGGCTTTAGCCATTATTGCTTTTCTTTCTAATACAGCGTATTCATTTACCATCCCTAATTGCTCTGCTTTTCTTGCCTTTTCATTTAGTTTAGCTATTTCTTGATGTAATTCGAATTCAGAAAGTTCACTGTAACGTTTTTCTTTTTCCATCCCAACCACCTGCTTCTTATGGTGTATTTTCGTATACGTAATGGTACCATAATATTATTCCAGACGAAAGGAAGATACATATTGAATTCTATTATTATCACGGGAGCTGGAACAGGTCTTGGTCGAGAGCTTGCCCTAAAGTATGGAAAGGAAGGCTACCATCTTATTTTAGTTGGAAGGTCAGAAGAAACCTTATCCGAAGTAAAAAATCTACTGAATGACGCACATATAACCGTTATGGATATACGAAACAAACGGGAGGTTGATGAGAAAATCAAATTCCTTTTAAAAGAGTATAAAGTAGTCGGGCTTATTAACAATGCCGGGATTGGATTATTTGGTCCTTTTGAAAAAGTTAAGGAAAATGAGATCGACGAGATGTTCCAAACGAATGTGCTCGGCACCATGTATATGACTCAAGCTGTTCTCCCAAATATATGCGAATTAGACGGAAGCTTTATTATGAATATTATTTCAACCGCTGGACTGCGGGGAAAAGTGAATGAGGCGGCCTATGTCGCAAGTAAATTTGCCGTTCGAGGTTTTACTGAAAGCATACAGAAGGAATATAAAGAAAAACCTGTTCTTATTTCAGCGGTGTATATGGGTGGGATGAACACACCCTTTTGGAATCGTTCCGAGCATGTAAAGGACCCTTTCAAATTCCGTTCTCCAGCAGAAGTGGCAGAGATCATTTTTTCACAGAAAGAGAAAGAATGTGTAGTGATCGAGTCCAAATAAACCATATTATTTGGACTCTAAATACTTTGTAATAACGTCAATGGAAAAACCTTTTCGATAAAGAGCCTGCTTCATTTTTTGCTTATACTCATATCCAGTATATTTACTGTATTTTCGCTCCAACTTTTCTGCTTGATAACGCAATGACTCCAATTCTTCGTCATCACTTGTGTCTTCAATTTGCTCCAAAGCAATTTGGTTGACCTCTGAGGTATATCCTTTTCTGAATAAAAGCTGTTCGATCTTTTGTTTCATGATTTTCTGTGATTCTTGTTTGTTTTTCTTCATATATTTCTCACATAAAGCAATAGCCTTCTCAAGCTGCAGTTCAAAGGGAAACTCATCAATCGCTTCAAGAATATAAGCTTCTGATATTCCCTTTTCCTTCAGTTCTCGCTTGATGACGGTTGGTCCTTTGTCGGTTGTATTCATTTGAGTTCTTACGTAGGCAAAAGCAAGCTGTTCGTCATTTAGGAATTGGTATTCATTCAGCTTATGAATAACCTCTTGAATGATTACATCATCCACTTCTTTTTCAACTAAATGCTTTCTAATTTCTGCTTCCGTTCTCATCATTCGTGCTAAATAATTCACTGCCGTGTTGTAAGCTTTTCGAATATCATCTGAATACGCTATTTTCGATAAGAGAAGATCATCAAGCACCATGCCCTTTTTCAGGCTGTGTTTAATTAGTACGTCCTCATCCACACTAAAACCATATTCTTCACCTTTTCCATGATCAAGGAAAATATTATACCGATCGGTTCGTTTTTTTTGAGCAGTTATTTTTGTGATTGTTGTCATCTTTATTCACCTCTTATAGTAATGTAGCACATTTGAGTACGTTGAATATGAAGGCAATCGTGTAGAATAAAAGCAAATGATTTTTTATAGGAGGAAAGCTGATGCGAATTGCCATTACGGGCGGGACTGGACTTGTCGGCAAAGCTCTTACGGAATCCCTCAGAGCGGACGGACATGATCTTTTTATTTTAACGCGTAATCAGGAAAATGGGTATCAAAAAGGGGTCACTTATGTAAAGTGGCTTTCTAGAGATGCGGATCCAGCAAGTGAGATTGATGCTATTGATGTAATCATTAATCTCGCTGGTGAGTCCATTAATAGTGGACGTTGGTCAGATGAAAGGAAGGCGCGAATAGTAAATAGCAGAGTAAGTGCGACGAACGAAGTAGTTTCTATCATTAAGCGCTTAAAGCAAAAACCAAAATTACTTATTAATGCCAGTGGTATTGGTTTTTATGGTACCTCAACTGTTGATACTTTTACTGAAGCAACTGAAAAAGCCGGTAATGATTTCCTTGCACAAACGGTGGAAAAATGGGAGGCTGCAACCCAAGAGGCTAGAGAACTTGGTGTTCGAACCGTATTTGCCCGCTTTGGAGTAATCTTAGACAAAAAGGATGGTGCTTTACCAAGGATCGCTCTTCCTTATCATTTGTTTGCAGGCGGAACGGTTGGTTCTGGAGATCAGTGGCTTTCGTGGATACATATTAAAGATGTCGTTCACGGACTTCGGCATGTAATTGGATCATCTGAGCTGTCTGGCCCCGTCAATTTTTGTGCTCCTGAGGCAGTGACGATGAAGAGTTTTGGAAAAACGCTTGGGACTGTCTTAAATCGCCCTCACTGGATTCCTGCCCCTTCGTTTGCGCTTCAGCTTTTACTTGGTGAAATGAGCATGCTTGTGCTAGAAGGTCAAAGGGTTATTCCAGAAAAATTACTTAAGAGCGGGTTTTCGTTCACATTTCCAACTCTCGAAGAGGCTCTTCGTAATATTTACTCATAAAAGAAGTATGCAAATGGTTCGTTAAGGTAAAAATTAGTAACGTGAATACTACCTTAATGAAAGGATGTTTTTTGAATGAGTGATAAGAAGAAAAAGGATAAGTCTAAAAGCACGTTGTCAAGCATGCAAGAGGTAACTTACTCACGAGAGTTCAAGCTTGCTGACCAAGCAGGAGGATTCTCAGGTAAAAAGTCGAGACATTAAACTTTTTCCATTCATAACAATGTCCGGGAAGGTAAAGGATAAAAGTACGGGAATATGTTACATTTCCGTACTTTTTTCTATGAAAGGGGCAGATGGCATTGAGTAAAAAACAAACACTTCCACAAACACCAAAGAATATGAAATCAGACGGGTTGGATGTAGAATTTAGCCGTGACCTAGCGGACCATGATGACTTAGAAGCAATGGCTCGTTCAAAAGCAGCAGATAAGCGTGCAAAAAGCGGACAGAACCAAAAGTTCTAAGCAAGAGACAGAAGTTGTGCACAACATTATCCACAATCCTGTGGATAATGTTAACAATTCATCATGAATATGTATATAAAGGGCTCCCTCTACCAATAGTTATTCACAACCCTTCACAAAACCTGTGCAAAACCGGTGACACAAAACCGGGTGACAGACACCCTTCGTGGACACTTTAGGCTGTTTTGTCCACCGGGGGTGTCTGTCACCTCTCGTGGACACTCTGGGTAGATTTGTCCACCAGTGGCGGACAGTCCTCTTTTCTTCCTCGCTAAATTGATACATGACACTAGTTTTCCCCTATGATAATATGATTCTTGTAGTTACATAAATTTAGTAACCCTAATTATCACCCAAAAGGAGCTGAAGCGCTTTGAAAATCGAATTGATTGATCGTTTTATTTCTTATGTTGTTATTGACACGCAATCAAATGACGAAAGCAACACCTGCCCTTCCACCCCTGGTCAGCTTACACTTGCCAATAAGCTTGTAGATGAGCTAAAGTCAATTGGCCTAGAAGATATTAGTATAGATGAAAATGGCTATGTTATGGCCACCCTTCCAGCAAATACAGATAAAGAAGTTCCAACGATTGGTTTCTTAGCCCATCTTGACACCGCGACCGATTTTACCGGCAACGGAGTGAATCCATTACTTCACGAAAACTATGACGGCAACGATATCGTTCTCAACGAAGACCTACATATTGTCCTTTCACCAAAGGATTTTCCAAATTTAAAAAACTACATCGGCCATCATTTAATTACAACCGATGGAACTACCTTACTTGGCGCTGATAACAAAGCGGGAATAGCTGAAATTATGACTGCTATGGCCTACTTAGTCCAGCATCCTGAGATTAAACATGGGAAAATTCGTGTTGCGTTTACACCTGATGAGGAAATTGGACGTGGACCACATAAATTTGATGTTGATAAATTTGCTGCCACATATGCTTATACAGTGGATGGTGGACCTATTGGAGAGCTTCAATACGAAAGCTTTAGTGCTGCTGCTGCAAAGATAACAATCAAAGGAAATAATATACACCCTGGTACCGCTAAAGGTAAAATGGTTAATTCAGCTAAGATAGCAATGGAATTAAACAGCCTCCTTCCAAGCGAAGAAGCCCCGGAATATAAAGAGGGCTATGAAGGCTTCTACCATCTTCTCTCCTTCCATGGAGATGTTGAAAAGACTGTCCTTAGTTACATTATTCGAGATTTCGACCGCACAAGCTTCAATAATAGAAAAGCTTCGATGGAAAAAATTGTTACTAACTTAAACGAGAAGTACGGGCAAGGAACCATTGAGCTTGAGCTTCACGATCAATACTTTAATATGAGAGAAAAGATTGAACCGGTTAAAGAGATTGTTAATATTGCTCACGAGGCAATGACTAAGCTCGGCATTGAGCCGATTATCGAGCCAATTCGTGGAGGAACTGATGGTTCCCAACTTTCCTATATGGGTCTACCAACACCAAATATCTTCACTGGTGGAGAGAACTTCCACGGGAAATTTGAGTTTATCTCCATTGATAACATGCTAAAGGCAACAAATGTGATAGTGGAAATCGCTCGACTATTTGAGGAAAAAACAAACTAAAAGGTGACTGTACGCCCCACGTGGACAAATCAACCTGATTTGTCCACGAAGGGTGTCTGTCACCTTAATTTGTTTGCGAAGTGGGTTATCTTGGTTTCATCTAGATTAAATTGGCTTTCTTTTACTTTGTGAACTTTTTTGATGATGAATCTTTCTAGCATATTCATTTTTGCGAAGTCAAGTTCATAGCCAAATACTTCCTTAGCAACTGCGTGGTCTATTAAGTTTTGAGGAAATGCTTGATTAAACTCCACTTCTATGACAGATTGGTCCGGGTGCCCTGCACATAAAAATAATCCAACCTTTTTTGAAAGTAAGGTTTCTAGATGGGTTTCCATAAAGGATGTGAGTTCTTTTTGAACTCTCCCCATATAGATGCTTCCCCCTATTACTACTGTTGAATAGTCAGAAAGACCCGGTACCTTATCCTTTAAAACATTCACTACATCAACATCGCTAAACTTCTCTCGTAGCAGGTTTACCGACTTTTCTACCGTTCCATGCTTCGTTGTATAAATGATTAGTATACTCACATTCTCTCCTCCTTTCTCCCGTTTTGACTCAACCCTAGCTGTTAGTTGCAATATCTACCACAGGTAAATTCCTTCTATTTTTCTATATTACCAACACCACTTCTCAAATATCTTTTTATAGTAAAATATTCACAAAATTTTTAGATATTTATACAAGAATAATCAGTCACTTTTCCCTATAAACATTTTCAAATTATTCTGATATATTTGAATCACTCGTGTTACTAAATAATTGAAATTCTACATACCTTTTCAACTAGTAACATAGACCAAAGGATGGAGGGAAAAATTTGAAAATCTCAAAAGTTATATCCTCAGCCGCTGCTTTGGCACTAAGTGTAGGGATGCTATCTACAACTCTACCAATTAGTTCCAAAATAGCAGCAGAATCAGCAAGTGGTTCACACGCTTCCCACTCACATGCAAGTGGTTCCCCATTTGACCTCGGAATTGCCAATGACGAGCGATTAATCAAAATGCTAAAAGCTTCAGGCAAAATCGCACAAAATGCAAGCCCAGCAGAGGCAGAAAAAGCTTTAAACAAATTCCTACAAAACAAAGCAACATCAGCTGAAAAGGAAGCTGGTGAACTCCATGAAAAGGAAGAAGATGTTCGGACCGCTCTTCAAAAGGAAATGAAAACTTCTAGCTTAACAAACGGAAATGGAAACAAGCTTGGTCAGACAAAGGAGCAATCCGTTGACTCTGTACAAGAGGAAGCATGGGACGGGGGCACGAGAACAGATAAAGTACTGGTTGTGCTAATGGAATACCCTGACCTCCCTCACAATACACTTACCCCAGAAGAAACCGATATGTACTACGAGGGTGAAGAGGCATACTCTCAAGCTCACTATCAGGACATGCTTTTTGGAACAGGTGGCTGGAAAGGTCCAGATGGCAAAACCTATGTATCTATGAAACAATATTATGAACAACAATCTGGTGGTAGCTACTCTGTAGAAGGTACAGTCGCTGGATGGTACAAAGCTAAAAACCCAGCTGCATATTACGGTGGAAACGTCCCTACTCCTGATGGTAGCGACGCAAGACCAAGAAACTTAATTGCTGAAGCACTTAATGCTGCTGCTGCAGATCCAAATGTTAATCTTGAAGATTATGACGAATGGGATCGTTACGACCTTGACGGCGATGGAGATTACCTTGAGCCAGACGGACTCGTTGACCATCTGATGGTGATTCACTCTGGTGTTGGTGAAGAAGCTGGCGGTGGAAAAATCGGTGGAGACGCGATTTGGTCACATCGTTGGAACCTGGGTGGAGTTTATCCGATTGCTGGAACAGAAGCTACTGTCCCTTATTGGGGTGGAACAATGGCTGCTTACGACTACACAGTTGAACCTGAAGACGGCGCAGTCGGAGTAATGGCTCACGAATTCGGCCACGATTTAGGCCTTCCAGATGAGTATGACACTCAGTACACAGGTCAAGGTGAACCAGTTGGTTACTGGTCTATCATGGCAAGCGGCAGCTGGGCGGGCGCTCTTCCTGGTTCTATGCCAACCGGCTTTAGCCCATACATGAAAGAAATGCTACAAGCCTCTGCAGGTGGTAACTGGCAAACAGGCACTGAAATTGACATTGCAGATGTATCTAAGGCAGGCGTTGAAGTCCTTCTAGATGAAGCAGCTTCAAAAGGTACTAATAACGATGTGTTAAAAGTAACACTTCCTGACAAAGAAACAGTCATTACTTCTCCATACAGTGGGGAATCAATGTATTTCTCAGGTAGCGCCAATGATTTAGATAACTCTTTATCTACTACTCTAGATTTAACGGATGCAACATCAGCTAAGTTGACATTCAAAACATGGTACGACATTGAAGTTGATTGGGATTATGCTTCCGTTCAAGTTAATGGTGAGACAATTCCAGGTAACCTAACAACAACAACTAATCCACATGACCAAAACCCTGGGCATGGAATCACAGGCTCTTCTAACGGAGAGTGGGTGGATGCAGAATTCGACTTATCAGCCTTCGTTGGTGAAGAAGTTGAACTTTCCATCAACTACTGGACTGATGTAGCTGCAGTACTTCCAGGTCTTTATGTAGACGATTTAGCAGTAAGTGTTAACGGAGAACAAGTTGTATTTGATGATGCTGAGGGAGAATCATCATTTGTAGCTGACGGCTTCTCAAAATCAAATGGAGTTGTAACTTCCGAACATTACTACTTGCTGGAATGGCGCAGCCACAACGGCGTTGACGAAGGATTAGCAAATATTCGTCGTGGTGCTAGCTTAATGAGTTATGACCAAGGCTTAGTCGTTTGGTATGTTGATAAAAAGTTCGATTCTAACTGGACAGGAATTCACCCTGGCGATGGTTTTGTTGGTGTCGTTGACGCGGATCAGCACACGAACTACTGGAGTGACGGTGCAGTTGGTTCTACTCGCTACCAAATTCACGATGCAGCCTTCAATGTTAATAAAACAGATAAAATGTTCTTAGATTACACTAGTACTCTAGGAATCACAATGAAAGATAATTTTACTCAACGCTCTCCTTTATTCGATGACAGTGCAGATTATTCAAACAAAGGTTTGGTTGATGCTGGACGTAACGTACCTCAATTCGGGTTAAAAGTTCGCGTAATTGACCAAAGCTCTGATGGCACAGTTGGTAAGATTCTTCTATTTAAATAAGAACTAAGACGGACGATGGAGTGCGCTCCATCGTCTTTTTTTGTCGCGCTTCCATTTTTTTCTGAAAATTAAAATCCTTTTTGATATGATGAATGTAAAGATTCAAACTACTTAACGGAGGCCATTTATGGAACGTTTGACTGACCATTTAATTGTCATTTCGTTTGACTGCTTATCAAGCTTAGATTTTCCTCTGCTAGAAGCACTACCGAATTTTCAAAAGCTATTAAGAAATAGTTCCTACTGTAAAAATGTCCAGACGATTTATCCCTCTGTTACGTATCCATGTCACGCAACAATCGTTACTGGAAAACTACCAAAAAATCATGGAATTATTAATAACACCTTACTCCAGCCTGGAAAGGTCTCTCCAGATTGGTATTGGTACAGAAGAGATATCCAAGGAACGACTTTGTATGACGAAGCAAAACAAAAAGGGATGAGTACAGCTGCTCTTCTTTGGCCAGTTACAGCAAAAGCATATATTGACTATAATATGCCCGAGATATTCGCCAATCGTCGATGGCATCACCAAATCCCTGTTTCTTTAGTGAACGGAAGCTCGCTTTATCAGCTTGAAATGAACAAAAAATTCGGCCATATCAGAAAGGGGCTTTCTCAGCCGGAGCTCGATGACTTTGTTCTTGAAGCGGCTGTTGAAACCATTCGTATAAAAAAGCCAAACCTAACGCTAATCCATTTTACCGATCTTGACACGAAGCGGCATGAAACTGGTTTTTCATCAAAAGAATCAATTGCAGCGATTAAACGACACGACCAAAGACTCGGCCGAATAATGGATGCCCTACAGTCTGCAGGAATGATTCATCAATCTACTATTATCGCATTAGGCGATCACAGTGCCATCGATGAGTCTAAAGTGTTAAAGCCTAACGTACTTTTTCGAGAGCACGGTCTTCTACAAGTAGGGAAAAACAATCAAGTTACCAACTGGAAGGCATATTGCAAAAGCTGTGATGGATCTGCATATATCTATATAAAGGATCAAGACCAAGGGACTTTGACACGTGTTCGTGAATTACTGGACCTTTCTGAAATCGAAGCAATATGGTCTTCAAAAGAAGCTTCTCAATTCGGGGCAGACCCAAATTGCAGCTTAATGATAGAAGCAGCTAGAGGATATTACTTTCATGAATCACTTGAAGGCGCTTTTATTGATGAAGTTACGGAAACAGACGTTGCATCAAAAAAGTATACAAAAGCTTGCCATGGCTATTCACCAGAAAAAAGTGACTACAATACCCTCTTCATTGCAAGCGGTAATGGAATCCGAACAGGCCAAGCCCTCACATCTATGAGGCTTATTGATGAAGGACCAACACTCGCTCGCCTCCTTGGACTCGACCTAGGGGTAGTTGATGGAAGAGTGCTAGAAGAGTTACTAATAATGTAAAACGTTTGTAAAAATAGTTCGAAACCTAATCTATGAAGCTATTTTTTATGTAAAAATGGAAGTAACCATCCAAGGGGGAATCTTATGAAGCGCTTTAACAGAGAAGAAAAAAGCTGGATTATGTATGATTGGGCAAGCTCTGCTTATTCTATCATTATCTCTACTGCTGTCTTTCCACTGTTTTATAAGGCAGCAGCTAATAACTCCGGAGTTGATGCAGCCGATTCAACTGCGTATTTAGGCTATACCATTGCAATTGCTACATCCATTCTTGCTCTACTTGCTCCCATATTGGGTACAATCGCTGATTATCAAGGCTTTAAGAAAAAGTTCTTCACCTTCTTTGTTGCATTAGGAATATCAATGACAGCCGCATTAGCATTTGTCCCGAGTGATCAATGGCTATGGCTTTTAATCTTTTACACGATAGCTGTAATCGGTTCGTCCGGATCCAATGTATTTTATGATGCCTTTTTGGTTGATGTTGCCACAGAGGACCGAATGAGTCGTGTGTCTGCACGTGGATTTAGTCTTGGATATATCGGAAGTACCATTCCTTTTATGATTAGTATTGCGGTTATTATGCTTGCACAATCTGAGATCATTCCCATCTCTACGACTTCAGCAAGTCAAATCTCATTTGTCATTACAGCTCTTTGGTGGGGGATATTTTCGATACCAATATTCAAAAATGTGCATCAAATTTATTACATTCCTCGTGATCCAAAGCCTGTAGCAAGCAGCTTCAAAAGGCTAGCTGAAACCTTTAAGGAAATTAAAAAGTATCGGGCTTTATTCTTATTTTTACTAGCGTATTTCTTTTACATCGATGGTGTTGGTACAATTATTACGATGTCGACTGCATATGGAACGGATCTGGGTATTGGTTCTACGACACTATTAATTGTATTATTTGTTACTCAAGTTGTTGCTGCTCCCTTTGCGATTCTGTATGGGAAGCTTGCCGAAAAGTTCTCTGAGAAAAGAATGCTTTACGTTGGAATCGTGGTCTATATAATTGTTTGTATTTATGCATTCTTTCTTGAGACAGCCACTGATTTCTGGATACTGGCCATGCTTGTTGCCTCATCTCAAGGTGGAATTCAAGCCTTAAGTCGATCATACTTTGCAAAGCTTGTACCAAAGGAGAGGTCTAATGAGTTTTTTGGCTTCTACAATATTTTTGGAAAATTCGCCTCCATTATGGGGCCACTACTTGTTGCAGCAACGGCACAAATAACAGGCCATACAAGCAGCGGTGTTTTCAGCCTCGTAATCTTATTTATTATTGGTCTTGTTATATTAACAAAAGTACCTGAACCAAAGTCTTCATAATGGAGTAAACCCCACCGTACGTGGGGTTTCTCGTTTTTGGGAGCTAGGTTCAAGGAGCTAGTGGGGGTTTGTTGCAAGTTTCGACTAGTTTCTTGCAACTTCCAACGAGTTTGTTGCAACTTTTTCTATTCGACATACATTTCGACAAATCTCCACACTACCCCTGCCTCTGATGGCACTCTTAAAACATACTTAACTTATAATTTTTCGATAACAATTCCAATAATTTGATTCCAGCAATGCTATTTCCTTTGTCGTCTAGAGCTGGACCGAAGATACCAATGCCAAATCGTTCAGGAACAGCTCCCATGATCCCGCCGGACACTCCACTTTTGGCAGGAATTCCTATTTTGATTGCGAATTCACCTGATGCATTATACATCCCGCAAGTGACCATAAAAGTCTTACATATTCTAGCTACTTCCTTAGGCATAAGTTGTTTCCCACTCGCAGGGTCTTTTCCATCCATAGCAAACACCACGCCAATTCTAGCTAAATCCAAGCAATTCATTTCAATAGCGCATTGCCTTGTATACAAATCCAATAATTGTTCCACATCTTCATTAATGATTCCATGCTGTTTGATAAAAAAGCTTAATGCACGATTTAAGTCGGCCGTCTCAAATTCTGAGCTAGCTACTTCTTCACAATAGCTTACATCAGGGTCATCAGTTAATTGTTGAACAAAAGTTAACAAGCGACCAAATCGTTCGTCAACGGAATCACCCTTGATCATATGAGTGACAACGAGGGCACCTGCGTTAATCATTGGGTTTAGGGGCTTTGCAACCGCCATAGTTTCTAGCTTTGCAATAGAATTAAATGGGTCTCCCGTTGGTTCCATGCCCACTCGTTCAAAAACATAATCAGGTCCATGATCCATTAACACAAGAGCTAGACTAATTACCTTTGAAATACTTTGCAGACTAATTTTCTTTTTTATATCTCCTGCCGATATACAGCTGCCATCTGGATAATGTATGGCAATGGAAAGGTCATCCCGATTGGCTTTTCCTAGAGCAGGAATATAATCGGCAACCTTCCCATAAATGGTACATTTCCTTGCTTCTTCGACCAATGCCTGTAGTTCTTCACTCGATTGACATAACATATTATCACCACTATTTTTTAATGCATTCCCACTCTATTGTTTGTTATCAAGCAAACGCTTATGTAAACAAAAAAAAAGCTTGAAGTCCTTGCTTCAAGCTTTTCGGTCTATATTAATCTCACTTAAGTGATAACACTTCATCAAGTGTTTTCCCATCAATAAATATAGACACCTTGTTCACACTATCAAACTGAAGTGCCGTTTCTTCAATTTGTGCCTTTACACGAGGGTTATCAAGTGCCCCACCTAGTTTTAGATTACCAGTTAGTTCAATAACTGCCTCACCTTCATCAATTATGACGCTTTTAATTTCTAAGTCTGATTGATAAAGAGAATGATAAAACCCAGATTGGCCGTACATTTGCTCATTTAAGGATAAAAGCTTGGTAAGTGCTGCCTTTAATGGAGCCTTTGTAGGTTCAATATCAACTAGTACCGGTATAGCACTATCGTTAGCACCAATTCTTTTTCCGCTAGCTCCATTGTCGTCTATTCCAATAAGGAATATTTTCACCTTTGTCACACCTGTACTTCCTTGATCGGTTGTACCCAGATTGTCATCTGAGTCTCCGGCATCCTGTTCTTGACCCGGATCCTTTACTGGCTTTTCCCCAGACGACTGATTGTCCCCATCATTGCTTGTAGGCTTCTCTTCCACTGATGGTTGTGACACAGGCTTTTCTTCAACATCGTTCTTCGTACATCCAATGAGTAAAACAAATGAAATGAGTAGTAGTCCGAAAAGTTTCCTCACCCTTTCCCCCTCCATACTATTGTCTTACTTCATTATATTACGATGAAAAAGAAGGTTACCTAATAGAGGAAAGAAAATTTATTTTTACAAAAAGGAGGAATAATGTTAGAAAGACATCGGGATCAAAAATATCCCCCAGCTAGCCGATAGAGTCTACGATATCTTTCATTTTCTTTAAGTAAATCCGCGTGTATGCCATCAACAGTAATTTTCCCATGTTCAATAAATAAAACTCGATCAGATCGATCGATAAATGTTAAATGATGAGTAATCCATAAAATAGTCTTGTCTTTACACACATCAAATATCGTCTCAAGTAACTTCTTTTCTGTTACTGGATCAAGTCCCACCGTTGGTTCATCTAAAATAATTATCGGTGTGTCTTGCAGAAGAACTCGGGCAAGAGCAATTCTTTGTCTTTCTCCTCCAGAGAAACGTATCCCTGTCTCATGTAAAGATGTATGATAACCGTTGGGCAGAGATTCAATATACTCATGAAGTTGAACCTGACGAGCAGCCCAGTAAACTTCCTCATCTGTTGCACTTGGTTTTCCGAGCCGTATGTTATTCAAAATACTCGTATCAAATATATATGGCTGTTGATTCAAAATAGCAACCCAGTTAGAAACCCTACCTTTTAAAGTAGTCGCTTCTACACCATTTATCTTTATTGACCCCTCCGATGGTGACATAACCCCTTCCACCAAAGTAACAATAGTTGATTTTCCCGCACCACTTGGCCCTAAGAGTGCAACCTTTTCCCCTCTTAAAATGGACAAGCTAACTCCATCAAGTATATTCCTGTCCTCATATTGAAAGGACACCTGATTCAATTCTAGCATCGCTTCACCTGCTGGAACAGAATCATAATTTTTCTCCTTCTCCCATCCATTCTCTAAATTTGATAGTTGGCTAAGCCTCTCAAATGAGTCACGATAGGAAGGAATTTCACTGATACTATCTGATATAGGTAAGAACACTTCCGTCAATGGGAAAAGAATTAACACAAATGCCGCTATAAATGTATACGGAATGCTTCCACTTCCGCTTTCCTGGGCTGTCCATGCAAGCATAGAAACAACCATAACAGCTATTAACAATTGAGCTATGGTATTGCGCCAACGGGCAAACTTCATCTTTTTTGAATCAATATGGGCTAATTCTTTCTCCTGCATTTCGTAAGCTTGGATGAATTCATTTTGCCTACCGCTAAATTGCCATTCACTTATCCCCATGACAGCATCGGTTAATTGCTCATATAGATGATGTCGCTTCTTTTTCAATTGCTTCACCTTTGATTTCGTAACGAGTAGGGTAATTAACGGAAAAAGAAACACTAACACTGCACCATAGATGGCCATTACCACTGCAAAGGTGACCGAGTATACCCCTAAAACAATCAGTGAGATGCTATATAAAAATAAAGCAACAAGACTAGGAAAAACCGTTTTTATATAAATATCTTGTAGGCGTTCAATATCATCTGCAAGAACGCCAAGAAGATCCCCTGTCTTCAACTTATATTGAGGTGATAAGATAAATGGCTCAATGGCTTTATATACTCGAACCCTCATACTCGAGAGAATTTTAAGTACCGCATCGTGGCTAGTAAGTCTTTCTACATACTTAGAAACAGCACGGCTTATACCAAATGTACGCACTGCTACGATAGGTACATATATCATTAATATCGTTTCCGGTTGTGTTGCCGCTTTTGAAATCAGAAATCCAGAGGTAAACATTAAAGAAGCAGACGAAATTACCGTCACCAATCCTAGTAGGATAACAATGAGAAATAATCGCTTATTTTCTTTTATATACGGGAGAATCCATCCTTTGTTACTCATACGCTCCCCTCCATTTGAGTGATTGCCAACAAATAATATTCTCCCTTTTTCTCCATAAGCTCTTTATGTGTTCCTTCTTCCACTACCCTTCCCTTTTTCAAAAAGTACACATAATCCATTTCTTGCATCCAATGTATTCTATGGGTAGCAATAAATACAAGCTTGTTAGTAAACAAGCTTAGCATCTTTTCTTTCAACTCATATTCTGTCTCCACATCGAGATGAGCTGTTGGTTCATCTAATAAAAGGACTGGTCGCTTCCCGAGGAAAGCTCTCGCTAATGCAACTCGTTGAGATTGTCCTCCACTTAAGGATCGTCCACCTTCTCCAATCTTTTCATACAAACCATTCGGAAGTTCTTTCACGAGTTCCGATAACCCAGCTTGTACAACGGCCCACTCTACTTCTGCAGTAGTTGATTGCGGTGAGTAAAATTTAATATTATTTAAGAGTGTGTCATGAAAGATATATGGATGCTGTGGAATATAGTTCACTTGTTTTTGCCATTCTTGTTGATGGAGATGGGTACATCTTTGTTTATCTATCTGTATTTTCCCAGCACTAACCTCTACAAATCCAGCAATGGTATCAATTAAGGTTGACTTACCAGCCCCACTCTCTCCAACAATACCAATCTTTTGAAGTCCATTTACTGACAAACTTACCTCTGATAGTGACTCTACTCCATGCTGTTCATATCGAACGCTAATAGAATGAAGCTCAAATCTATTCTTATTGCTCCAGTTACTAATTTTAAGATTCTGCTCTACAGTAAACGGAGGGATATTAGCTATTTCTAAAAGCTTTCTACCTGCTTCTTGACCATTTAAGGTAGCATGATAATCAGAACCAATTTCTCTAATTGGCTGAAAATACTCAGGAGCTAATATTAAGATCGCCAAAGCAGGTTCTAATAACATTTCTCCATCCACTAATCGCAAACCTAGAAATACGGCCACTGTAGCAATAGAAAGCATCGTAAAAAAATCCATTGCAAACGAAGAAAGAAAGGCAATCTTTAATGTACCCATTGATGTTTTTCGGTATCTTTCACTAACCTTTGCAATCTTTTCCGTATGTGAACGACTAAGCCCTAAATAGGTTAGTGTTTCGAGTCCTCTTAATGAATCCACAAAATGATTAGATAATATACGAAACATTCCCCATTGCTTATCTGCTTTCTTTTTCGCAGCTAATCCTAGCAATATCATAAAACCTACTAAAATTGGGACCGTTATAATTAAAATAATTGCGGAGGTCTTGTCTTGAAAAAAGATATAAGCAAGGATGATAACTGGTATAACTGACATGTTTAGCATTTTAGGGAGAAATAAAATCAGGTACTGCTGAAATTGCGTAACGCCTTCTATTAATAGGGTAACGATGCTTCCTGTTCCAAGTTGCTTTGATACTCTAGGACCTATGTGGAACAAATTTGTTAATACCGTCTTTCTCAAGTCTGCACCTATTTTATTTGCATACAGGTATATAATTTTTTGTTTTATATGTACTGTCACATATCGAAGAATGAAAAATCCAACAAAAATACTAACCCATTGATACAGGTCTTCAATCGAATCCCCATGAAATAGATGAGTGACCACCCGCGCAAGCAAAATCGCTTGCAGCAGTATGGCCACTCCTTGAATAGCTGATAAAAAGGTAAGGACAGCAAGTATTCGTTTTATTCCTTTGTACTGCAGAAACCCCTTGCCCATTAATAAACCATTTCCTTCCCATCTACACGTTTTCTAAACACATAATAACTCCATATTTGATACCCAAGAACAAATGGAAGTAAAGTTAAGGCCACATAAGTCATGATTTTTAGGGAATAAGCTCCTGAAGCAGCGTTGTATACCGTTAAATCATACAGACTATCGATTGAACTAATCATCACTCGAGGGAATAAACCAACAAATATAGTTGCAACGGTAAGAGCTATCCCTGCTCCACTAAAAATAAACGCTAGCCCGACCTTTTTACTTTTTATAAAGAAAATCACTAGTATATAACTAGCAACAATAAGTCCAATCATTGGAATCGTTGCTTCTCCTCGATAGGTGAAGAGGTCAGTTTCAAAATAGGAAAGCCCAACAAACGCTACTAGAGCAACTAGCACAGGAATCATTAATACATTCGCTAGCTCTCTAGCTCGAGCTTGTATATCCCCAACGGTTTTTAAAGAGGTAAATAATAGACCATGTACTAAGCATAAAAGAGTGACAGTCACTCCACCAACGACAGTATAAACGTTCACATAGTCCGAGAAGCCAGCTCTTAATGTCATCGTTTCATCAATCGGCATTCCTCTTAAGATGCTAGAAAATAATACCCCGAACAAAAACGGAGGTAGCAAGCTTCCGAAAAAAATAACCCAATCCCAGGACTTCGTCCAATTCACTTTGTCTACCTTCCCTCTAAATTCAAAAGCAACTCCTCTTCCAATTAACGCCAGAAGAACGAACACAAAAGGAATATAGTAGCCACTAAACATGGTTGCATACCAATGCGGAAAAGCTGCAAAGATTGCTCCACCTGCTGTTAATAACCATACCTCGTTCGCATCCCAAAAAGGGCCAATGGTATTGATTAGTACACGTCGTTCAAAATCATTTCTGGCTAATAGACGTACCGACATACCCACGCCAAAATCAAAGCCTTCCAGGAAAAAGAAGCCAATGAACAGAACAGCTACTAATATGAACCAAAGTTCACTTAACCCCATCACTGATACACCTCCTTGTCAAATGGGTCAATTGGAACATCAA
Source organism: Robertmurraya mesotrionivorans (assembly GCF_050971805.1). Taxonomy (NCBI): domain Bacteria; kingdom Bacillati; phylum Bacillota; class Bacilli; order Caryophanales; family Bacillaceae; genus Robertmurraya; species Robertmurraya mesotrionivorans. Next base: position 45,222 of record NZ_JBPCCH010000020.1, read on the forward strand.
TCGATTGAACGTCCTCATGATGATCAACTCCTTTTTTAATCTCTCTAATAAACAAGTACACAAGCACGATAGCTAAAATTAAATAGATGGCTGTAAACGCGATTAAAGAAAATAACAAAGACTGAACAGAAACATTTGGTGATACAGATGCAGCTGTTGTCATTAGTCCAAATACAGTCCACGGTTGTCTACCAATTTCAGTCATGATCCATCCAGCAGAATTTGCGATAAACGGGAAAGATATAAGTCCGACTAACAGCTTTAAAAAGAAGGTTCTTCTCATGAGTGATTCGGTAAATTGAAACCACAGACCTAATGCCGAAACCAAAATCATTACACCCCCAGCACCTGCCATAATGCGGAAGCTCCAAAATGTTGTTTTCACTGGTGGAATATAATTTCCTGGACCATACTTTTCTTCGTATTCCTTTTGGAGCGTAAGCATTCCTGGTACACTACCGGAAAACTTCTCGTATGTTAAGTAACTTAATATGTATGGAATGCTTATTTCGAATGAATTTTCTTTATTGTCTGTGTCGATATGTGCCCATATTGTCCAAGCAGCAGGATCACCACTGTCTTCCCACAATGCTTCACTGGCAGCCATTTTCATCGGCTGTGATTCCATTAAATGCTTTGCCTGCTCATGTCCGCTAAACGCTACCCCCACTCCAGAAACGAGTGATACTACCATCGCTATTCGGAATGATCTTGCGAAAAATTCAACTTCTTGTTTTTTTAGTAGCTTATAGGCACTAACCCCTCCAATAAAAAAGGATCCTGTAGCAAGCGCACCAAAAATGACATGTGGAAATTCAACAAGAAGCTGCGGATTTTTTAACAAAGCAAAGAAATCATTCATCTCTGCTCTCCCATTATTCATGACAAATCCAACTGGTTCCTGCATAAACGAATTCGCTGCTAATATCCAAAGGGCTGAAAGCATCGTTCCAATCGAAACAAGCCAGATACATAATAAATGGACTTTCTTAGATAGACGGTTCCATCCAAAAATCCATAAACCGATAAAAGTAGACTCCATAAAAAAAGCTAATAAAGCTTCAATAGCAAGCGGAGCACCAAATACATCCCCGACAAATCTAGAATACTCTGACCAGTTCATTCCAAATTGAAATTCTTGAATAATTCCTGTTACGACCCCGACAGCAAAGTTAATCAGAAACAGATGTCCCCAAAATTTTGCCATCTTCTTATAGATTTCTTCATTTTTGACGACATAGAATGTTTCCATTAACGCAACCATAAACACTAAACCAATCGACATTGGTACGAATAAAAAATGGAATATCGTAGTAGCTCCAAACTGAAGCCTTGCCAAAAAAAGCTCTGTCATTAGCCCTCACTCCTTGTGTTCATTAAATGTTCACTAATTCACAAGAGTGAGTATAGCTTAAAAATTTGTTTAAATGTTGAAGTAAATTTATACACTTTGTGACATTTGTAACACACAAGACAAAATTATAGAATCGTAGAAAATGCAAAACCACCCTATCTTCCAAGGGTGGCTTTGTTTAGTTTATTTAATTCCGCACAGATAAACAAAATTTACTTGATCGTCTGCGGGGGCTCTTCCATCCAACCATTCTGAATCATAAACTTTGCTCCCTCATGGGCATATTCAAAAATATCCTTCATATACGTTGCTAGCTTTACAGGTAAATCATTTCGTAAGCTAAAGGCTGTTCCGATGGAGTTTCCTCCTAACGAAAAGCTACAGAAAAGACTGATAGTGTACATCATTATTTTATCTGAAAATGGTGGAACTTTTGAATCTGTTATATTCCCCCCAGCGGTACTAGGAACTTGTATATTGTTCTGTAAAAGAACTTCACTCATATCTTTGATGGTTGATTTAGCTAGTTCTCCACCCTTTTTAAAGTATTTTTTTACCTCTTTTTCTTTTGCAACCTGAGCAAAACCAAAAATCATTTGCATCCCTGTCACATTTGACTCAATCCCATGGTAAATATGAGCAATTTCCACCGTATTTAGGGGTCTTTTTTCACTAAACAGTTTTGCCCCGTCAAGGTAGTCATTTGTTTTGACAAATTCAATTGATTTTTCAATTGTTACGTATGGCGCTCTTGGAAGAAGTCCTTTTTTCAGCAAATACTTTGTACAATCATCGTAATATTTTTGAGTCATCTTCGTTAAATCTCTAAAAAGAAGAATGATATCCTCCCGATAAACCATAGTTAAGTTTAAGGTATGCATTCCCGAACTGATTTGTTTTACTAACCGGACGAACATAATATCAAAGCCATTATCATAAAGCTTCGGTGCATCTTTATTTACATCTTGAGGAACGAAGCCAATCGGAATTGGAATTCCCTCTGCATTAAACATAGAAACCATCCGTGCAATAACCGGTTGAATTTCGTCTCTTAAAGAGCTCATGATTTCTCTTGCTTCATGATCATCAGCTTTATTGATAAAGTAGTCTAGCATTTGAAAAAGCATTGTTTTTTGTTGATATGTAATCCATAGTGTTCCAATTTCTGAAGATGTCATTGAAGGTGTATCAGGCATTTTCATTTCCTCCACGCGTCAATAAATAGTTTTCTTACCATTATTTTGTACGTGAATAAAATAAAAATTCTATTGTTTTTAAAATACCTACTTCTGGAAGATTATAATATTTCCTTTACTCTCCCAACCAAACCATTTTCTAGCATCACCTTGATTCCATGTGGATGAGTAGGGCTATTTGTAAGGATTTTTGCAACCACACCTTCCGTTAGTTTCCCTGTTCGCTGATGTGCTTTTTGTACCACCTTTACACGGCTACCAATTTTTATGTTTTCTCTTTTTTGTGACAACATTTTTTCCGCTCCTCTACTATGTATGAGTTAATTATCGTCTATTTTTACCACATTTCCAAATGCTAGGGTCTATTCCCTTTTAAAATTAATTAGGTTTTTAATTAAAGCATTGGATATAATGGAAGTGATTGTACTATTTTTTTAGGAGTGAAGATGATGTCTGTTGATGTGTATCTTGTTTTTGATGGTAATTGCAGAGAAGCTGTTGAATTTTATGCAGATGTGTTTCGGACGGCGAAACCAAATATTATGACTTTTGGAGATACTCCACCTCATCCAGATCATCCACTTCCAGAAGAAGCCAAAAAATTAGTCATGCACACACGTCTTAGCATTGACGGAACGAATGTGATGTTTTCCGATAACTTCCCTGGAATGCCGTTTGTTGAAGGAAATAACGTTACTCTTGCTATTGTAAACAAAGATAGTGAGAATCTTAAATCCTGGTTTGAACAATTGAGTGTTGATGGAAAGGTAACTATGCCACTTCAAGAAACATTTTGGAGCAAGCTGTACGGTCAAGTCACAGACAAGTTCGGGGTCCACTGGCAACTCAATTTAGATAGTGGAGAAATGAGCAGTTATTAGGGGAATAAAAGAAGGATATAGACAAAACTAGTCTATATCCTTTAATTTTATGAAAAGATTTTTTGTTCAAGTGTCACTTGATTGATCTTCTTCCTATTTGGTTCAAACCCAATTCCAGGTAAGTCCGGTACAGAAATAAAGCCGTTGCTCATTTCTACTTCCGGTGAGATAATATCTTCCTTCCAGTAGTGCGAAGAAGGGGCTGTGTCGCCTGGAAGCGTAAAGTTGGCTAGTGATGTAATCGCGATATTATGTGCTCTTCCAATTCCTGCTTCTAGCATTCCACCACACCACATGGGAATCTCATTTTTTACACATAGATCGTGTATCTTCCTTGATTCTGTAAGCCCTCCAACACGACCAATTTTTAAATTAATGATTTTACAGCTTCCGAGTTGAATAGCTTTTCTTGCATCTTCAACTGAGTGGATACTTTCGTCTAAACAAATAGGGGTGGAAAGCTTCACTTGTAACGATGCATGATCAATAATGTCATCGCAGGCAAGCGGCTGTTCGATCATCATTAAATTGAATTCATCTAATGCTTGAAGATGTTCGATATCTTGCAATGTATAAGCACAATTGGCATCAGCCATTAAAGGAATCGTAGGAAATTCGCGTCGAATAGATTTCAATATTTGAATATCCCAATCCGGCTTAATTTTTACTTTAATACGCTTATATCCTTCTTTTAAGTACTCTTCAATTTGCTTAAGCATCGCTATTTCTGACTTTTGAATCCCTACACTTACTCCCACTTCAATCCGATCCTTCACTCCACCGAGCGCTTTTGATAAGGAAAGATTCTTTTCTTTTGCGTATAAATCCCAGACAGCACACTCTAATGCAGCCTTTGCATTATAATTGCCTCGGATAAATTGAAAACGCTCAGACACTTCATCCGGATGCGAAATGGGTTCTTTTAATAAAAGGGGGATTAGAAAATCACTCATGATATGCCAATTGGTCTTTACTGTTTCTTCGTTATAAATTGGCTCAATAATTGAAACAGACTCCGCCCATCCTGATAAACCACTTTTCGACTGTACTTCCACGATAATGAAATCCTTATCCACTTCCGTACCGACACTCGTAGTAAACGGGGTCAACAGGTCCATTTTTACATGCCTTAAAATGATGCTTTTTACTTCCATTTCACATCCCCCTTGCTATAGCTTTTGTAAAACGTAGTAGTAGTGGTTCTGTTTTTCCTTCAACAAATCAGTAGCAGTGTAACCTTCTTTAAAATAGTGAATAAACACCTTTCGAGTTGTCTCTCTCCATTGCTTAGCAAGTGAGAGATCTTCTGTTTTAATCGTCTGAAAATTCCCTGGTACCGATACGAAAAGCGTGTCATGAGCTAGGTTCAAATGAAATTCCACAGGAATTAAGTTTCCATTGAACTGATCTGTTCTTATTACGTGCAGTGAGTCTCGGCCTAAGTCCCTTTTCACACTCTCGGACTTTAGCCGCCACTCTACTAAAAAACGGTCGGTTGCAATGCCCGTGTTCAACCCATCATTCATCTCACCGTATACATCTTCCATATACGTAGAACAGACGCCGCCAAGTTTATGTAGGTTTAGATTTGCATTCACGGTTTCGAGCGGATCATATGTCCATGTGATTAACTCATAGCCCTTTAAAAGCGCTGTTTTCTTCTGAGCCCATTTCAGTTTCTCGCCGACACCGAATGCCCGATAATCAGGATGAATTCCGAGGCTGTGAGAGCAAAGATACGCTTTCGCTCCATCAAAGCCTGGGAAGCTATATTGAAAACCAATAAGCTTCTCATGGAGAATAGCACCAAGAACGAAGCCGCCATTTTTCACTGCGGCTACCGTTTGGTTGACCGGCACAGAATCTTCCAAACTCCAAATTCGAGCCTCTAATTCACGTACCTTTTCTAACTCTGTGACAGTTTGAAGGTTGCGAATACTTACTTCATCTTTCAAATGCCTTCCCTCCTTTACCGGAGTGTTACCAAGTCTGTTTATCCGCTTCTAATAACAGCTTTGTTAAAATTTTTGTTCCATTAAGTAATGCTGTAATGTCAAATCTCATATTAGGATGATGCAAGCCTGGTTCCAATCCGCAACCTAATCCAATCATGGTTGCAACCATATCTGGTCGCTTTAATGTATAGAAGTGAAAATCTTCTGCACCAGGAGAGTCACACATTGGTACGAGACATTTCTCTCCCAGCACTGATTTAATGGCTTCTTCGGCAAGCTTCACAGCATGTTCATTCTTTACTGCAGCAGGAGAATAACTATCTTGTTGGAAAACAATCTTTGTTTCAGTTCTATCCTCAATGGATTGAATCGATTGTTTTGCCTCTTCTATAAGCAACTTCATGGCTTCATTCGATTTTGCCCGAAGATCAACGCTGAATCGTGCAGTTTCTGGAATAAGATTCGATGACTCTCCACAATGAAGCTCAGTCATTTTTATCGAGTATGGCACATCGGTTTGGACACGAATATTCTGAAAAGCTTGAACCAAAAGGGCAGCAGCTTCAATAGGATTATTGCCTTCCTCCGGTCTCGCAGCATGTGCCGGTGTTCCTTTAATCGTACCTCTTATACAGCTTGATGCACCGTGCAAGATCACTGGAGCTGCCATTCCATTTGCGACCTCAAATGCAGGGCGCAAATGAATTCCACAAAGAAACTTTACATCGTCTAGTGCGCCTTCTTCAATCATTTTAAGCGCACCCTCTGCCTTTTCCTCTGCTGGCTGAAAGATAAAGCGAATGGTATGTTGATGTTTTATTTTAGCAAGTGCAAGTGCTGTAAATAACACCATCGTACTATGACCATCATGACCGCATGAATGATTTGCTTGTACGACACCATCTATCTCTTGCAAGAGAGCATCCATGTCAGCACGAATCGCGATTACCTCATTACTTTCACCCTTAATTTCAGCAATCAACCCATAATGGCCCTGAAAGGTTTGGACATCAAATCCAGCCCTTTCTAGTTTTTGCCTTACATACAGAGAGGTTTTTTCTTCCTTCCAGCTTGGTTCGGCAAGCTCATGAAGTTCTTTATACGTATTCAAAATTTGTTTCCGCTCTGTATCTATAAAGTTTTCCAAAAGAACCATTTGTGTCAGAACCCTTCTAATTAAAAGATAATATGTGCTGCAATGGCAACAATCGGTAAAGTAATGGCCGTACGGATCAAGAAGATTAGTACTAAGTCTTTGAAGCTAACAGGTAGCTTTGATCCTAGTAGTAATCCTCCCATCTCAGAAAGGTAAATCAGTTGTGTAACGGATACACATGCAATAACAAAACGTGTTAATTCACTTTCGATTCCACTTCCAATAATGGCTGGTAAGAACATATCCGCAAATCCAACAACCATCGTTTGAGCAGCCTGGTCTGCTTCTGGTATTTGCATTAACGTTAAGATCGGCTCAAATGGCTTTCCTAATATGGAGAACACCGGAGTAAATTCTGCAATCACTAAAGCAGTGACTCCAATAGCCATAACGATTGGTAGTACTCCCATCCACATATCAAGCACATTTTGAAGTCCTTCTTTTAATGTTGCCTTTACACTTTTATTTGTCTTTGCTTTACTAACTGCTTGTGTTAATCCCCATTGGGCGTACGATGTACCAGCTGGAATACTCGTTTCCTTTACCAACTTGGCATGCTCATAGCCTGTGTCAGCTTTTCTAGAAAGCGGCGGAATACGTGGCATGATCACAGCAGCTGCTAATCCAGCAATAACGATCGTAGCATAATAATGAAGAAAGTATTTATCAAGATTCAAGTATTGAATGACTACAATGGTAAAAGTAATAGAAACAACGGAGAAGGTTGTAGCAATCACCGCTGCTTCTCTTTTTGTATAATAGCCTTCCTCGTATTGCTTAGTTGTTAGCAGTACACCGATTGTCCCGTCCCCTACCCATGATGCTAAGCAGTCAAGAGAAGATCGTCCAGGCAACTTGAAAATTGGTCGCATAATCTTCATTGTTAATGCTCCAAAAAACTCTAACAACCCAAAGTTCAAAAGAAGTGGCAATAAAAATCCTGCAAGTAAAAAAGTGGTTAATAAAATCGGAAGTAGGCTAAATAGCAACATCCCTCCTGTATTCTCAGAGAAAATAAATTCCGGTCCTACTTTCGTAAGTGCGATCACTGTAAAAATTGCCCCTAATACACGTGCAATCAACCAAAATTTGCTCACATTAAACAGTTTATTTAAAAAGGTATTTTCGATAATAAATTGCGGCTTGGCAATAACAGCAATAAGTGAGCCTAAAACAGATAGGATAATTACACCCGTTGCAAAGGCTGGAATTTGATCAACAAAAAGGGTATTTAATTGACTGGCAAGGAATGCAACTGGTATTGTTATTCCTTCACCATTTGAAATAGGAATAATAAATAGCAAAATACCGATTAAGGATGGTAAGATAAATTTCATATAATCTTGAACAGAAAAGGACTTTTGTAAAGCTTCTTTTCTTTCTGCTCTAACATTTGAAGCATTGGTCATATAGGGTAAGCCTCCTCTTAAGTAACTATTTTTTATTCTAAAAAAATATTTTGCTCGGAATATAACTGCTCTAATTTCTTCTGACGGACATTGCTTTTTTCATTGTCCCTTTTGTTCATTCCAGAGATAATCACCTCAAGCAAACCAATCACCGAAGCAATCGAATGATGACTCGATTCCAAATGCTCCTCTGTTGTTAAGGTCAATTGTGCGAGCTGGCCTATAGGCGAAAGCTGCCGATCTGTAATCGCTATGAGGGTTGCTTTTTGATTGTTTGCATAGTTTGCTAGCTTAAGTGATTCTCTTCGGTAACGAGGATAGGAAAACATAATAACGGTCGACTGCTCATCAAGTTCACATATTTCTTCAGGTAAAAAGCCACTTGGGCTAGAGAGAAACACATTTTCTCTCATCTGTTTTAGTGCGTAATACAACCAGTAGGCAGCAGCATATGAACTACCAAAGCCAGCGATAAAAATCTGCTTTGATTGAGAAAGCTCATCCACTACTCGCCATATTTGTTCTATTTCTAACTGGTTAAGCAATTGATTAAGAACTTGGCTCTCTTTCTCGATGATTTGATGAAACAACTGATTTTCTTCAAAGCCATCTCTACTTGAAGGTTTACCTTCGCTTTTTCCTGGTTGTACATGTGTTAGCCATTCTCTTCGAACCGTTTCCTGCATTTCTGAGTAGCCACTAAAGCCTAGTGCATACGCTAGGCGAATGACTGTTGTTTCACTAACGCCCACTTTTCGCCCAATTTGGAAAGCAGTGAGCAGCGAACCTTCATCCAAGTGCTCTAGCAAAAACTCTGCAACTTTCTTTTGACCTGAAGATAATGCCGAAAAGTTTCCTTTAATCATTTGTGTTACCGTCTTTTGTTCCATACTAGTCTCGTCACCTTCTCGGATTTGGTGAAGGAAAAACTTCCTTTTTTTATTTTAAAGCAGAAAATACTTCATATTCAAGCGAAATTTTCCGAATTTTTAAAATAACAGTAACTTTTAATGTATAATTACAACTACCTTTTGAATTATAATGCATAAATGAATATTTTTTCAATATGAATTTGTGTTTTTATTTATATACCCTAATAAATATTCAAGTAAAAAGAAAAGGAATTCTCCGTTACCCTGAGAGCAACGTGAAAAACCCCTTTTCTTTGTATGCATATGATCACTATTCAATAAGAAGAAACACGTCTTCTCCCTCTACTACCGTAGAATAGGTTTTGACGCAGCCTGTATCCGGTGCTTGAACCAAGCCATCCTCTAAGCAGATCTTCCAATCATGCATCGGACAGAAAACCGAATCACCACTGACGATTCCTTCACTTAATACTCCACCTTTATGAGGACAACGGTTTTCAATCGCACGTACCGTTCCGTTGGAAAGCTTAAATACGGCAAGCTCCATATTTCCCACATGAAATGTTTTCCCTAAGCGCTCTGGTAGTTCTTGAAGGGAGCCAATTAATACCTTACTGATGTTTTTATTAACCATTCGAAGATCTCCTCCTTTTATCGTGTATTACGACGTGACTACTGTTTCAAACAGTTCTTTTTTCAGCTTTTTGTCCTCGATAATGGCCTTCCAAGGATCCTCGATTACAGATAAGGCTTTATCCATGCGAGCATTTAGCTCCTTACGTTTTTCCTTATCATCTAATATCTCACGGATATGGTCCAAACCAACTCGGTCCACCCAAGCAGATGTTCTCTCTAAATAGTTCGCTGTCTCTCGATAATATTGAAGGTAAGCAGACGTAATTTCGATAACCTCTTCCTCTGTCTTTACCTTGTAAAGAAGATCTCCACCACGCACATGGGTACCACCATTTCCACCAATATATAGTTCCCAGCCACCATCAATGCCGATGTATCCAATATCCTTAAACCCTGATTCGGCACAGCTTCTTGGGCAAGCTGAAACGGCCATTTTTACCTTATGCGGTGTTTGAAGACCTTCATATTTCTTTTCTAACTGAATTCCAAGTCCCATCGAGTCTTGTGTACCGAAACGACAGAATTGTTCTCCCACACATGTTTTAACGGTACGAAGTGATTTTCCGTAAGCGAATCCTGAAGGCATATCAAGATCCTCCCACACCTTTGGAAGATCATCCTTCTTTACCCCAAACAAGTCGATTCGTTGTCCTCCAGTCACCTTTACTAGCGGTATCTCATACTTATCCACCACATCAGCAATTCGTCTTAAATCATTCGCATTGGTCACTCCACCGTACATTCTAGGTACGACAGAATAGGTCCCATCCTTTTGAATGTTTGCGTGCATACGCTCATTAACGAACCTTGATTCCTTCTCATCCTCATATCCAGTTGGATTGACCATACCTAGATAGTAGTTAAGAGCTGGACGACATTTCGAGCAACCCTCTTCGGTTTTCCAATCAAGTACAAACATGACTTCTTTCACATGAGTCAAACCTTTTGCTTTGATTTCTTCTACAACTTCATCACGAGACAGGGTAGTACAGCCACAGATTGCTTCCTTTTGCTGCTTGCTATCAAAGGATGAACCTAATGTAAGCTGAAGAACCTCTGCAACGAGTGGTTTACAGCCACCACAAGAACGGGATGCGCTCGTACAGGCTTTAATTTCGTCAATAGATGAGCAGCCTTGTGTTTGAATAGCAGAAACGATCGCTCCTTTTGAGACTCCATTACATCCACAAATGATTTCATCATCACTCATCGTTGCAACTAGACTGGCACCTGCTTCTTGGCCAGTTGGCTGCAGAAGGGAAACCTTCATTGTGTCTGAAATGTCAGCCTGCTTTTGAATCATAGAAACCAAACGATTTCCATCGCTGCTATCTCCGAAAAGAACCGCACCAACAATTTGATTTTCACGAAGAACGAGTTTCTTATAATAGCTGTCTTGCTCATCAAAAACTTTAACAGCCTTTTTATCGTCGCCTTCCATAAAATCGCCTGCAGAGAATACTTCGACGCCAGATACCTTTAACTGGGTATACAATACCGAACCTTTATACGGCTCAGTCTTCGTACCGCAAATCGTTTTCGCTAACACTTTCCCTTGCTCATAAAGCGGGGCAACAAGTCCGTATGGAATTCCGTTATGTTCTGCACATTCCCCAACAGCATATACGTGAGGAATATTCGTTTGCATATAATCGTTTACAACAATTCCTCGATTTACCTCTAACCCACTTTCCACTGCTAGTGAAATATTAGGTTTGATACCAACGGCCATAACAACAAGATCTGCTTCAATCTTAGTTCCGTCACTGAAACGTAAACCTTCGACTCGCTCTTCTCCAAAAATCTCCTGTGTTTGTTTTTCTAATAAAAACGTCATTCCCTGCTTTTCTAATTCTGTTTGCAACATTTTTCCTGCCATTGGGTCTAGCTGACGCTCCATTAAATAAGGGGCTAGATGGATGACACTAACCTCCATCCCTAGGTTTAAAAGTCCCCTTGCCGCCTCAAGCCCTAACAATCCTCCGCCGATTACAGCAGCTTTTTTATATTTCTTGGAAGCTTTTAGCATAATATCTGTGTCCTTAATATCTCGGAAAGCTGTAACACCTTCCTTATCCGCACCTGGAATGGGAAGAATGAAGGGAACAGAACCAGTTGCCACTATCACTTCATCGAATGGCTCTATTCTCCCAGCATCTGTAACAACTACTTTTCGGTCGGAATCAACCTTAACCACTGTCTCATCTGTATAAAGCTGAATGTCATTGTCTTCATACCAGCTCCAATCATTAAGAGTAATATCAGCGACCTCTGTGTCTCCTTGTAGAACCTTTGAAAGTAGGATTCTATTATAATTCGGATGCGGTTCACTACCGAAAATCGTAATTTCAAATTGATCCTTTGTAAGCTTTAATATTTCTTCTATCGTTCTGACTCCTGCCATTCCGTTACCAACAAGAACGAGTTTTTTCTTTTCCAAATTAACGCGCCTCCCCAAGAAAGTTTCTTAAACTGTAACACATGATTTGTGTAAAATTGTTTAACATGTTAGATTACCTCACACGCTTTTTAATTCGTATACCGAATTTTCCGAATATTAAAAGGTCATTTCACCAGTAATTATCGTCATCCAACATCCATGGCTGAGCTTATTTTTACTGCACTTAATTTAAATCCAGGCATCCGACAGGTTGGATCCAATTCCTTTCCAACAAGGAAATTAACATTTTGTGAATTGGCCCAGTGAAAAGGAACAAACAGCGTGTCTTGACGAATACTGTCCGACAACTTACTCCGTACAACAATACTTCCTCTCCTTGATGTGATCTTCACTAGAGTTTCGTCTCGAATCCCATATTTTAAAGCGGTGGCAGGATGAATCTCCACATGCGATTCCACATTTCTAGCTGCTAAGGAAGCACTTTTACGTGTTTGAACACCTGTTAAATAGTGAGACATCACTCGGCCTGTTGTTAAATAAAGTGGAAACTCTTCACATACCTGATCCTTTGTAACAGGTGCGACATTGGAAACGGAGACCATCTTTGCTTTTCCATCAGGATGAGCAAACGAACTTTCAAAAAGCCTGACCGTTCCTTTATGATCTAAAGTTGGACAAGGCCATAACAGTCCCTTTTCCTCTCTTAGTCGTTCATAAGTCACTCCATAATAATCAGCGATCCCACCTTTACTAGCGATCCTTAGTTCGTTAAAAATATCCTCCGCTGATTCAAAAGGAAAATATTTACCCTTCCCAAGTGCATGAGCAATTTCGCAAAGGATTTGCCAATCATGCTTTACTTCTTCTGGACAAGGATAACTTGCCTCTCTTAACGTGACTCTCCCCTCCACATTGGTCATCGTTCCTTCATCCTCTAAGTAAGAGGAAGCCGGTAAAATAACATCTGCTAATCGAGCAGTTTCAGATACGAATAAGTCAACCACAACAAGAAAAGAAAGTTTTTGTAATGCTTCCTCCACAAAATGTGCATTTGGGTTAGAAACAATGGGGTTAGAGCACATCAAAAGCATCCCGGATATGTCACCGTCATGAATTTTTTCAAACATTTCATAAGCAGAGACACCCTTTCTCGGCAGCTCTTTTTCGTTAACTCCCCATACCTTTGCAATATAAGCTCGATGATCTTCGTTTTCAATGAGTCGATATCCAGGAAGCTGGTCGGCCTTTTGCCCATGTTCCCTTGCACCTTGACCATTTCCCTGCCCAGTTATCGCTCCATACCCACAGCCTGGTTTTCCAATTTTCCCTACCGAAAGTAATATATTTAGGAAATTTCTAACTGCTGCGGAGCCATCTGTGTGTTGCTCTACTCCGCGTGCTGTAAAAATCATTCCTGTCTCTTCTTTTGCAAACCGATGGGCTACCTTACGAATCTGTTCAATCGGAACACCTGACAAGGATTCGATTTCCTCAAGAGTCATCGAGGATACATTCTCCTTCACTTCTTCGAATCCATTCACTCTTTCTATGATAAATTGTTCGTTATAAAGCTGTTCTTCGATAATCACCTTTAAGATTCCATTGGCAAAAGCGGCATCTGTTCCAGGCTTCACCTTAATATGCAAGTCTGCTAGTTTCGTTGTTGCCGTTTCACGAGGGTCAATCGCAATAATATAAGCACCGTTTTCCTTTGCCTTTTCAAAATAAGGCATGATTGTCGGTTGGCATTCTGCAATATTGGTTCCCGCAAGAATAATACAGCGAGAAGAAGGAATTTCACTTATGCTATTTGTAAATCCACGGTCCATCCCGAAGGTTTGTGTAGCAGCCGAAGCGGCTGATGACATGCAAAGCCTACCATTGTAATCAATGTACTTTGTCTGCAATGCGACCCGAGCAAACTTTCCGAGCAAATAAGCTTCTTCGTTCGTGATGGAGGCACTTCCGTACACCGCCATTGCGTCTTTTCCATGTCGTTCTTGAATGGACTGAATATTACTTTTAATGACTGCTAGTGCCTCTTCCCATGTGGCACGGATAAATTCCCCGTTTACCTTTATTAGCGGGTACTTTAATCGATCTTTATGAAAAGTATGTTGGTGGGCATTGATGCCTTTCACACACAATCTTCCCTGTGTAGTTGGATTATCTAATCCAACAGTGGTATATTTCTTGCGTGTAACGATTGATTGCTCTATGAGCTGCATCTTGCATTGCATGCTGCAGAATGGACACTGTGAGTCGTATGTTTTCTCTGACTCTACATGATTTTGCTTTGTACGAAAGTATTTTAATAGCATTTCAGTCACATCATCACCCTCAATCCTTATACTCTTTAGAACTTACTTTAAAAAATAGGAACATCTTTAGATCCTTTCATCATTAAGCAATCCCCTTCTAGTCGTTCTAACAACTGCTGACGGAGTTCAAAATCAAAAAGTACTTCTCTCACATGCAATAGGCTCACTCGATCCACCCATTCCCATGTTCTTTCCGAGTAATTAGCAGTTTCTCGGTAGTACTGGACTAGACCACCAATGAAACTAACAGCCTCTTCTTCTGTTTCAGCAACTGTAAATAATTGACCCGCTTTAACACTTCGACCACTGCTTCCTCCCACATAAATTTCCCAGCCACGCTTCGTGCCAATAATGCCAATATCCTTTGTTGTCGAACCAGCACCATTATGCAAGCATGCAGAGACACCTATTTTCACTCGATACGGAGTGATAAGATACTCAAGTTTCTTTTCTAGAGATGCCGAAAGTTGAAGTGCCTTTTGTTTATCACATTGACATATGTGCTCACCAATACAGGTTTTCACATTCTGAACTCTGTTCCCGTATGTGGCACTTAAAGGCATATTTAAATCATTCCACACCTTTGGTAACTCTTCTTTTGTTAGACCCATCAAATGAATTCTCTGCTCACTAGTTATAGCTAACTCTGACACTCCATATTTGTCAGCCACATTCGCAATTTTTCGTAACTCATGCGGATTCGTCATTCCCCCATACATTTGCGGGACGACAAAGTACGTTCCATCCTTTTGCAATGTGGCGTTCATCTTTTCGTTTACAAATAAAGTTTCTTGGACATTCTCATACTCTGGATTGATCATACTTAAGTAATACGTCAAAGCAGGAACACATTTGGAACATCCCTCTTTGTGTTTCCAGTTCAGTGCTTGCATTACTTCGTTAACAGAGGATAAATTTTGCACCTGCATTTCATGCACAACCTCATCCTCTGTTAGCGATGTACAATTACACATCGTAGGTTTCTCGATCTTAATTTCATCAAATTCATCACTATGAATATAAGATAATAACTCTGAGACAAGCGGTTTACATCCTCCGCAAGAACCGGATGCCTTTGTACATGCTTTTACATCGTCTACAGTAGAACATCCATGAATTTGAACAGCTTCAATAATTGTCCCCTTGGAAACACCATTACAATTACAGATGATTTCAGTTGCTGCCATGGAGGTAACCGCTGTTCCCGAACCACTTGATTGAAAAATTGTTACTTTTTCAATATCAGATACATCTTGCTTTTTAAGTATCATATTTTGTAATTTCGTTCGGTCACTGGTATCCCCAAAGAGCACCGCTCCAATTATTTTATCTTCTTGGAATACAAGCCTTTTATAAGTACCTTCCACTTCATCTTGTATTTTTATTGACTTACTTGCAGAATCCTCTTGGAAAGTTCCAATAGAAAACACATCAACACCCGAAATTTTTAATTGAGTGGCTAACACAGTACCCTCATACCCTTGTCCATCTACCCCACAAATACGCTTCGCTAAGACAACTGCCTGTTCATAAAGTGGTTTCACAAGGCCATATACCATACCTCGATGTTCCACACATTCTCCTACAGCAAAAATATTGGGAATACTCGTCTCCAGAAAGTCATTTACGACAATCGCCCGATTAACTGTTAACCCACTTTCTTTCGCCAAATGAACATTGGGTCTTACACCAACAGCCATTACAAGCAGGTCTGCTTCAACCGATGTTCCATCCGTAAAACGGAGTCCTTCGATGCGTTTATTGCCTAAGATTTCTTCTGTTTGTTTTTCTAATAGAAACTTCATCCCTTGCTTTTCAAGTTCTGCTTGTAGCATTTTTGCTGCCGTTTCATCCAACTGTCTTTCCATTAAGAAACTACTAATATGAACTACATGCACTTCCATCCCGAGGTGTAATAGTCCCCTTGCTGCTTCTAGCCCTAACAATCCTCCACCAATGACAACTGCCTTTTTATGATTCTTTGCCGTTTCCTGCATCTTTTGACAATCCTCAATTGTCCGAAAAGAAATGACACCTTCTTTCTCCACCCCTGGCAAGGGAAGAACAAAAGGAACGGAACCCGTTGCCAATATCAATCGGTCATAGTACAAGTTGCGGCCTTTATCTGTCATAACTATTTGGCTTTTATGATCAATAGCAACAACGGTTTCTCCCGTAAAAAGTTGAATCTGATGCTGCTCATACCACTTAAAATCATTAATGGTTATTTCTTCAAGCTTTGTGGATCCTTGAAGTACGGAAGAAAGAAGGATACGGTTATAGTTTGGGTGAGGTTCGCTCCCAACTACCGTAATCTCAAACATTTCAGAATCAGTTTTAAGAATTTCCTCTAAACACCGAACTCCAGCCATACCATTACCGACCATAACTAATTTTTGCTTTTTCATGTTATAACCCCCAACAAACAGTAGATGGATGTTCAAATCAAATTTCGTTTTATTATTTCATACATCTACTGAAATGAAATTTAACCTGTTACATTTTCTAACACGATATGTACTATTTGGGTGTTATTTACTATAAAAAGCCCCTTGATGGGCAGTATTTTTATGCAATCCTACGGTATACTCATTATTCGAATCACGAAGTAAATCAAAAGATCACTCTTGTTTTTATTGATTTTGTAATGCGCTTACAAGTATAAAAATTCAACCCGTTTGAAAATTCTAATAAATTTCTGTGTTAGATTAGCTAACACCTTTTGAGACAAAGCAACAACTTACATACTATTCTTTAACAAGACAAAGATGGTAAAAACTCTGACACACAGAAAAGCAAAAGCGCCTTGTTCAGCCCCGACAAGCATAAGACGAATCTCGCAGGAAGGCCTGCCTTCTGGAGAGATTTGGCTTATGACCTCGAGGGGCTAGGCGCTGGAGCTGGACAAAACAAAGGAGGAATTCCAATGACAAATAAGATAGGTTTTTTTTCGTTCTTCTATGTATTAGGTAAGATTTTATTTTCTCGAAAAAATTATATTGGCTGGTAACACATTTGAAATACCACATCTATTAAAAGGAGAGAGTAACTATGAAGTTAGCAAATTTAAGAAAAAGTGGACATGCACCATCGCTATTTGCTTCATTTCTGTACTTCGATGTCAGTTTCATGATTTGGGTAATACTTGGGGCCCTTGGAGTTTATATCACCAAAGACTTCGGTCTATCCCCTTCTCAAAAGGGATTAATTGTAGCGATTCCCATTCTCGGTGGATCTTTCTTCCGTCTCGTTCTTGGTGTTTTAACCGATCGAATTGGTCCGAAGAAAACATCGATCATTGGAATGGTCGTTACAATGGTT
The DNA here is from genome assembly GCF_050971805.1 of Robertmurraya mesotrionivorans. Taxonomy (NCBI): domain Bacteria; kingdom Bacillati; phylum Bacillota; class Bacilli; order Caryophanales; family Bacillaceae; genus Robertmurraya; species Robertmurraya mesotrionivorans. The sequence goes on from NZ_JBPCCH010000020.1 coordinate 62,724, forward strand.
CCACTTCTATGGGGTTGGCTGTTTGGAACGACGTTAACGGAAATTTATTTTATCGGAATACTATTAGGAGTAGCTGGGGCAAGCTTTGCAGCAGCTTTACCAATGGCAAGTCGTTGGTATCCACCCCATTTACAAGGGTTAGCAATGGGGATTGCTGGTGCTGGAAATAGCGGTACTTTATTTGCAACCTTATTTGGTCCCCGCCTTGCTGAACAAATTGGCTGGCATAATGTACTGGGGGTTGCTCTTATTCCTCTTGCTATTGTGTTTATTATCTTTGTTCTTATTGCAAAAGATGCTCCTTCCCAGCCAGCACCAAAACCACTTAAAGAATATTTTAATGTTTTTAAACAAAAAGATGCCCTTTACTTCTGTCTGTTGTACAGCGTTACCTTCGGTGGATTTGTTGGACTATCTAGCTTTTTAAGTATCTTTTTCGTTGATCAATACGATCTTTCAAGAGTAAGAGCTGGAGACTTTGTTACCCTTTGCGTAGCAGCAGGAAGCTTCTTTCGCCCAGTCGGAGGATTTATCGCAGATAAGATTGGGGGAGTTCGCCTACTAACCTTCTTATTTATCGGTGTTGCTCTAACCATGCTGGGAGTTAGTCAGCTACCTTCCATCACTCTTGTTACCTTACTATTATTTGTCGGTATGATGTGTTTAGGAATGGGGAATGGAGCGGTATTCCAACTTGTTCCACAACGCTTCCAAGAAGAAATCGGGATGGTTACAGGTATTGTAGGAGCAGCTGGTGGTGTAGGTGGTTTCTTTATTCCAAATATCCTTGGAACGTTAAGAGAAATCACAGGCACATATGCAACAGGATTCCTCGTATATGCAGGAATTGGAGTGTTAGCTTTACTCGTTTTAATTGTTGCACAGATATCTTGGAAAAAGACTTGGGCTCCAAAAGAGTCTTCTGTAAAAGCTTAATATGTATAAAAGCTCTGGCTTGCATTTCTATTGCAAGCCAGAGCTTTTTTTTTGTTACCAATTACCCAATCTTTTATTACTTTAGTATTCGAAATTCTCAGACTAATTATATACATTTTCCCGTTAAATGTTATATAATATTATATAATGATTTATACTTTGAGAGGAGTTCTCCTATGAAGTTAAACAGTTCTAGTTCACGTCCACTATACGAACAATTATTTAACACCATAAAAGAAGCAATTGACCAGAACACCTATCGACCAGGTCAGCAAATTCCCAATGAAGCGGAGCTTTGTGATATTTATGGTGTAAGCAGAATTACAGTTAGAAGAGCCATCCAAGATTTAGTTGATGAAGGATTGTTGGAAAGAAAACAAGGAAAAGGTACCTTTGTTGCTAGGAAAAAGGTTGCTCGTGAATTAGTAACAATCGAGGGCTTCTCGGATTTCAGCAAACAACTTGGAAAGAAAACCAGCAAGAAAGTTCTTCTTTGTGAAGAAATAAAAGCATCGAAGAAAATTGCAGAAGATCTTCAAATAGAGGTTAATGCTCCAGTGCTCAAACTTTTAAGATTAATGTATATTGAGGAAGAGCCATTTACTCTTGATTTAACTCATTATCCGATAGAGCGCTTTCCTAACATTCAAGAGCATATATTTGATTACGAGTCCACCTATGATGTCCTGAGTAATATATACCACGTGGATATGAAGGACATTACAACAAAAAAAACAATCACTGGAATTCCCGCCTCTTCTATAGAAGCTGATCTTCTTAATTGTGAAATTGGAGAGATTTTATTTAATATAGATAAAATCGTGTACGATAAGAACAAGGTGCCTATTCATTTATCTACGTTTAAAAATTTAACTACAGTTATCGCCTATACGATTACGACATAGAAAAGCGGAAGAGTCCGTTTAGCAACGTATGGACTCCTTGAAAAAGCTACCGCTTTTCCTTCGTGCGATGCATATGCTGTCGAAGCTTTCCTTGTGGAGGGCTTTGACTGAGATAAAGGAAACACGAAGAACGAAGTGATTCGATGTTGACTTATCGTAGGGAAAAGACCGAAGTACACTAGTTGCTGGACACTGGAGCTAGACATCCTGATAAAAAGGGACTTGGCTACCATGAACTGCACCCCAATTGTTAGACAAAAATACTAACAATTGGAGGTGTAGTTTTTATTATGAAAAAAAGCTCATTAG
>NZ_JBPCCH010000021.1:0-12824 GCF_050971805.1 Robertmurraya mesotrionivorans
TATTAGCCCCGGTTTCCCGGAGTTATCCCAGTCTCATAGGCAGGTTGCCCACGTGTTACTCACCCGTCCGCCGCTAACCTTTGGGAGCAAGCTCCCAAAGGTCCGCTCGACTTGCATGTATTAGGCACGCCGCCAGCGTTCGTCCTGAGCCAGGATCAAACTCTCCAATAAAGAGTAAGATTAGCTCTTAAAGTTAAAACGTTGGCTAGTGTATATTTCAACACTAATCATTTTTTGTTGACGTATGATTTGTTTAGTTTTCAAAGAACAACTTGTTTCTCTATCGCCCAAAAGCGACTTTCTTAATATACCATTTAACCAATCGCTCGTCAACAACTTTTTTGAAAATATTTTTTCATGAAGTTCGTTGTTAAGCAGCGACGTTTATTAATATAACAAGGTTTAAAAATAAAGTCAACAGTTTTTATCCTTTCTTTTCTTTTCTTTGATTCGCAGACCTTGTGTACTTCAGACATTCTTTTGCTGGTGCCACTCGCTTAAACAGCGTAAATAGAATTTTGTATCTTTCCTCCATAGCTCTCTTTACAACATGATCGATTCGCTCATCTTTTAAATCAAACAAGATCTCATCCATTTCTCTCTTTATAAGGTACTCTATCTCTTTTACTTCTTTCTCATTGATTAACAATCCTAGCATAAAACATGTACACTCCTTTAACAATTTAGTTATTGTAGTGTGTTCCTAATTTCACCATTTTATAAGCATAAAACAAATTCTTTTCGAATAGATTTGAGACAAGTAGTGTTTTGGGACGAGGTGAGAGGATGAACTTTTTCTATGTGTTAAATGGCAAATCATTAAAACAATTTATCCTTGTAGGAGTCGCAGCATTTTTTACAGCCTGGTTTTTGTACTTAGAAAACTATGTAAATGTACCAGCGTTTTCAGGGAAAGACGGACCAAAGGCAGTCTATAAGGGTGAAAAGGACTTAGCTGTCAGCTTTAATATTGGTTGGGGTGATGAAAAAGCAGAGCCGATTTTGGATGTTTTAAAAAGTAAAAATGTAAAATCAGCGACTTTCTTTTTATCAGGTTCTTGGGCAGAAAGGCATCCACATATTGTGGAGAGAATTATTAAAGAAGGATATGAGATTGGAATGCTTGGATATAATTATGAAGATTATACCGAGCTAGAAGAAGATAAAATTGTAAAGGATATCGCAAGGGCTCAAGAGGCCTTTAGAAAACTCGGAATAAAGGATATACAACTTTTACGAGCACCTACAGGTCATTTTGACCAAAAAACCTTAAAAGTAGCAGACCGTTTTGGACTTACTGTTATCCATTGGAGTATTGATTCAAAAGACTGGACCAACCCGGGCGTCGAGATCATTCAAGAAAATGCAGCTAAAGCGACAAAGGGAGACATTATTCTCCTTCATGCATCAGATTCTGCCAAACAAACCGCCGATGCCCTTCCATCTATTATTGATGATATTAATAAAAAAGGATTAAAACTCGTATCTGTTTCCGAAATGATAGCAAATGCCACCTCATCTTCAAAAGAAATAAAATAATTAAGCCGTCTCATTTAGACGGCTTTTTTGCTCTTTTCACTATTTGAAATAAATTTGGGTAATGCTAATAACTGATAGGCATTACAAATAAGCAAAGGGAAAATCATTAAGTATAACCAACTCTTTTCATTTACTCGAAGAATGGGTACCCACTCTAACACAGTAACAACAATCATAAAAAAGAGCGCAGGTATAAATGCTTCTTTATTTGTTAGTCTCGCTTTGTAATATGCCGCAATGAACCCACAAACAGCAATAAAAGAAGCAAGTCCTAAATAAGGTACAAGACTATCTCCTTTTTCAGAAAAAGCATTAAATCGTAAATAAACTAAGTCAAAAAGAACAAAAATGATAAGTACCACCTGTACACTATTCCAAAGCTTTACTGACTTAAATATACCTAAACCAAAACGATGAACCGTTAGGTAGGCAAAGAAGCCCATTTGACTAATAAGGCTAAATATCAATCCAATCCCTACTAACCATGCTAGGATTGATAATATTTCAACTATCTGAAAATCAGTAAAAAACGGCTCAAATTCTTTCCAACGAACAATAAAGCCAACGATTCCTGTTGTAATTCCCCCGATTATAAGCGTCGAGAAAAACAACCTTACCAAGTTACGGCTATTCAACGTAATTTCCCCCAATTATGTAATCATTCCTTATTGATTGTACCAACCAAAGTATGAAAAATCTAGGTTCGAGTAGGAAACGTATAATTTTTGTCGTTTTTCTTCATCATAAACTATAGTTACTATCGAAAGGAGCGTTAATCATGCCTAAAAAGTCTTTAGTGCTCCCCCTTTTAATAAGTGGGTTACTTCTTACTGGTTGTGCTGAAGCGGACACAAGCAGCCAAATGGATTATGAAGAAACAAAAAAAATGGTAGTTGATATCTTAAAGACAGATGATGGAAAAAAAGCCATAAAAGATGTGATGAATGATGAAACCATGAAGGAAACGTTGATCATGGACCAAGCAGTTGTTTCAGATACAGTGGAAAAAGCATTAACCTCAGATCAAGGGACAGCGTTCTGGAAGAAGTCCTTTGAAGATCCAAAGTTCTCTGAAAGTGTAGCAAAAAGCATGAGAACAGAAAATGAAGCCCTTTTAAAAGACTTAATGAAGGATCCAGAGTATCGAACAATGATGATTGATGTAATGAAAGATCCAGAACTCGAAAAAGAAATTACAACCATATTAAAAAGTGCCGAATACAGAAAGCATGTTCAAGCGGTTATGACCGAAACATTCGAAAGTCCATTATTTAAAGCAAAAATTCAAGATCTTATTTTAAAAGCTGTAGAAGAGGTAGCAGAACAAAGCGGAAGTAAGGAAGAAGCAAAAGAAGAAGGCACAGGGGCATAGAAAAGCGGGTCTGCTTTCAATTAAAGGGTTCTAGTGCTTTTCTTAAAATACGTGTAGAAATGACAATCGTATTATAAAAAAGTAAAATAAGCGGAGATTTTTCCGTTAAATAAAGAACGTATCCCTTTTCAGAGGAAATAAGGGGAGGTTTTCCGCTTATGCAAAGCAAAACCTCCCTTTTTCAAATTTTTCGAGTCAATAGGCGGAATCTCTTCGTCTATTTAAGCTTCTTTTAATAATAATTATCAATTAGTCGGAAATTCTCCGTCTATTTATTCGCTCGGTTACTTACCATGATCCCCCAACCAATAAGTGCGGACCCCCTTGATCATGTATACGTGAATCAGCAGCTTTTTATCGACCAGATTATAAAGATCGAAACAGCACCGCAAACTTTATCTCCACTTGTTCTCCTTGCATAAAAAAACCTCTCCAAGTGGAGAGGTTTTCCTTATTTGCTAAGTGACTCGATGATAGTACCTGCGATTTCTTTATAAATTTGACCTAGCTTATGGTCTTCGTGATATACAGAAGGGGCAAAGTCGTCTTCATTCCAATCAGGCTGACCAAGAGGTAACTTGCCAAGCACCTTCGTTTGAAGCTCATCTGCAAGCTTCTCTCCTCCACCCTGACCGAACACATATTCCCTTTCCCCAGTTAGCTTACTTTCAAAGTAAGACATATTTTCAACTACACCTAAAATCTCATGATCGGTTTTAAGTGCCATGGCACCCGCTCTTGCAGCGACAAACGCAGCTGTTGGATGTGGAGTTGTGACAATAACTTCTTTACAAGCTGGAAGCATACTATGTACATCAAGAGCTACGTCACCTGTTCCAGGAGGCAAGTCTAGTAATAAATAATCTAAATCTCCCCATTCTACTTCATTGAAAAAGCTGTTTAGCATTTTACCAAGCATGGGTCCTCGCCATATGATGGGAGAGTTATCTTCAACAAAAAACCCCATGGAGATAACTTTTACACCGAAGCGTTCGACCGGTATAATTTTTTCACCACGTACAGCCGGACGCTTTGTAATGCCCATCATATCCGGTACACTAAACCCATAAATATCCGCATCAACTAACCCAACTTTTTTCCCTAATCTAGCTAATGAAACAGCAAGATTCACAGACACTGTCGATTTCCCTACTCCACCTTTTCCACTCGCGATAGCAATAAAGGTTGTCTTACTTCCTGGTGATAAAAGACCTTGTGATTCCTCCTCCTGAGTAGAACGGAACTTTTCAAGTGTCTCTTGTGGCAGTTCAGAAAAACGGATTCCAACTGACTCTGCACCCGCTCCCTTTAATAGGTTTACAATTTTCATCTGTAACTGTAGCTGCTCTGCTGTTCCTGTTTTTGCAATTCCTATTTTAACACTTACATGTTTTTTCTCTTCCTTAATTTTTACTTCTTCAATGGCATTCAACTCTTCTAATGTCTTATGTAAAAATGGTTCTTCAATACTTTGTAGAAGTTCAATCACTTTTGCTTCTGTTAACAACTTTTACACCGCCTTTTTGAATTCGTTTGCATGTCTTATTATAACATAATCCTCTGCAGATACAGTTAACTGCATCACACTCATATATAAGTAAAAAAAGAAGGTGGCATTTATTTTCACCTTCTTACTCCGCTTCAACTAATTCATTTTCATTTGAGAAATATCTAAGCATTCCTTTATAGATGGAAGCTGCTACCTTCTCTTGATATTCCTCGGTCTTTAACAACTGCTTTTCAGTAGGATTTGATAAAAAGCCCACCTCCACTAATACCCCTGGTTTCTTTGCATTTTTCAAGATATACACAGAGCTTAACGGTTTTGCTTTTCGATCCGTATTTTCAAGATTGATTCGAAGCTCGTCCTGAATGAACTTTGCAGCCTTAGCGTTTTCCTTTAGCTGTGGCGCATAAAATGTCTGTGCACCACTCCATTTCTGTGAAGGAATTGAATTTAAATGAACACTAACAAAAAAATTCGCTTCCGATTCATTAATCATGGCTAAACGCTTTTTTAAATCTTCCGTTTTTCTCCTACTATATCCTCTAGTTCCATCCTCAGCTAAGTCCTTATCTTCCTCTCTAGTCATAATAACTAAAGCACCTTGCTCTTGAAGATAGTCTCTTAATTTCTTCGATACACTTAATGCAATATCCTTCTCAAGCGCACCTTCTTCACCAGCTCCTCCATCAGGTCCACCATGGCCAGGGTCGAGCAAGATGATCTGGCCTGAAAGTGGAAGACTCCAGGAATTCCATGATTCTTTTGTTTTAAAATAATCGTACTGAAGAATAAAAAATAAAATAACTAGTCCAACAGTAAAAGCAATGATTTTAGTTCTTTTGCTCATCTCTATGCGTCAGTCCTTCCCATCCGTCCAATATTCAATTTAATATATGGGACAAGATGGGATAATAGAACTTTAAGTTAATGAAGCCTTAGTTTGTGTCTTCTTTCTCCAGTACGAAAGCCTTCATGCCACCAACTTTCAACATACTGCTCACATAAGTAAAAAAGGGACTCACTATAAATTCCTTCCGTTCCCTTTCCCCAATAAAGGAGAAAATTATACAGTGTATCAATTAAATGCTTTTCCTCTTTATGACATCGGTCCTTTATACTCTCTACCGACTCTCCATAAGACCCAAATTTACTAAAGTGGGCACCTAGAAGATAAGCTTCAATTGCTACATCATAACAAGCCTCTTCAATCCCTGATTGTGTCAGTAAATTGGCTGTAATACGAGATGAACCAAAATATTGTTTGACTCTTTCCTTTAACATTTTCAGTGAGATTTCCCTTAAGACTGATTTTTCATATTTCAACTGTTTTTCACGTTTTTTATCTTTAAAGGTTGTAATTACATTCACTGCATTGTCACCCCTTTCGGTTATTCTTTAACGACGAAAAGAGAGACATACAAATTTGCTACTGAATTCACCTTCCAATTTTTTTGGTTAATTTTCCTACACATGTATTGAATATATTTTACAAGGAATTAAAATAGATGAAATAAATGTAAGCAGGAATATGATCCAATGTCTAGAATTTGTTACCAGATAGGAAAAATTTAGATAAGGTGGGTTATTAGTATGAACCAACTTGAAATTGATGCACTTGAAATATTAGATCGGATAACAGATGGTTTCTTCTCGGTTGATACAAACTGGAACTTCACCTACATAAACTCCGAAGCAGCACGGTTACTATTCCGAAATCGAGAAGATCTTCTTGGTAAAAACATTTGGTTTGAATTCCCTGAGGCAGTAAATTTAGCTTTCTACGATCAGTACCACAAAGCTGTACATGAACAAGTACCAGTAATATTTAGTTCTTTTTTCCCTCCACTAAATACTTGGTTTGATGTAAGAGCCTATCCATCACCCAATGGTCTTTCTGTGTACTTTTTAGATGTTACAGCAGAAAAGAAAGCTGCTTCCAAAAAACAGCAACATTATAAATCTCTATTTGAACAAAATCCTGACGCTGTATTCTCTTTTGATTTAGAATGAAATTACCTTAGTGTAAACTCAGCTATGGAGCACTTGTTAGGCTATACAGAAAAAGAATTTCTCCAATTAACTTATCTTCCCCTTGTTGAAGAAGCAGAATTACAAAGAACAAGAAATCACTATGAAAAGGCAGCAACAGGATACACTCAACATTATGAAACAAAGGCTTTACATAAAGATGGGCGAGTTGTTCATGTGAGTGTTACAAACATCCCAATTGTAGTCGATAATGAGGTTGTGGGTGTATATGGGATCGCCAAGGATATCACTGATCAGAAGGCCACCGAGCTAAAACTCATTAAGTCGGAGAAGCTATCAGCAGTTGGTCAGCTCTCTGCTTCGATCGCACATGAAATACGCAACCCACTTACCGCTCTTAAGGGTTTTCTCCAAATCATGAGGTCTTCTGCCCCAAGCAAAGAAATATGCTATTACGAAATTATGGCGGATGAGATTGCACGCATTGAACAGATTACTGGTGAGTTACTAATGGTGGCTAAACCTCAAGTTCAGCATTTTCATTATGAGAACCTAACAGACATCTTTCATGATGTGACGACACTACTCGGCTCACAAGCACTAATGAATCGAGTGAACATTCATGTCACTTCTGAAGATATTCCCCTAGTATACTGTGTAGCCAATCAATTAAAACAAGTGTTCATTAATCTAATAAAGAATGCGATTGAATCCATGCCATCCGGAGGAGATATTCATGTGTTTTTAGGAAGTTCACATAACGGGCAAGTATATATAAAAATTACGGACCAAGGCTGTGGCATCCCGGAAGATTTACTTAAAAATATCGACATACCATTTTATACAACAAATCAAAAAGGAACGGGTTTAGGTATGATGACGAGCTTTAAAATTATTGAGTCACATGCGGGAACAATGGATATATCAAGTAAAGAAGAGGAAGGAACGATTGTTAAGATCACTTTACCTGTTCATTTTGTAGAGTAAACATCCATATAATAGAGAGGAGGTGTTTTTCTTATTAAAATAAAAAGACCCCCAACCATTGGTTGAGAGTCCTTGATAAGCGTAAAATTAACGCTTTGAGAACTGAGGTGCACGACGAGCGCCTTTAAGACCGTATTTCTTACGTTCTTTCATACGAGCGTCACGAGTTAATAATCCAGCACGCTTAAGTGTTGGACGGTATTCTGGGTCAACGTTTAGTAACGCACGAGCGATACCGTGGCGGATAGCGCCAGCTTGACCAGTGTAACCTCCACCATTAACGTTAACAAGAATATCATAGCTACCTAGAGTTTCTGTTGCGTTTAATGGTTGCTTTACTACTTCACGTAGTGCTTCGAATGGAATGTAATCAGTGATGTCACGATCGTTGATTGTAATTTTACCGCTGCCTGGAACTAGACGAACACGTGCAACGGAGCTTTTACGACGACCAGTACCAATGTATTGAACCTGTGCCAATATAATACCCTCCCTTTAATTATCCACGAAGTTCGTAAACTTCAGGTTGTTGTGCTTGGTGCGGATGCTCGCTACCAGCGTATACGTGTAACTTTCTGAACATTTGACGACCTAAAGAATTTTTAGGAAGCATGCCTTTAATAGCAAGCTCTAACATTCTTTCAGCGTAGTTTGTACGCATTTCAAGAGCCGTTCTAGTTTTTAAACCACCTGGGTGCATAGTGTGGCGGTAGTAGATCTTGTCAGTTAATTTCTTACCAGTTAACTCGATCTTTGAAGCATTGATTAGAATTACGTTATCACCAGTGTCAACATGTGGTGTGAAAGTTGGTTTATGTTTTCCACGTAGAATTGATGCAACTTCTGAAGCAAGACGTCCAAGAGTTTTGCCTTCTGCATCAATCACGTACCATTTACGTTCAATATTGTTTGAATTAGCCATAAACGTTGTACGCATTGAATAGTTCCCTCCTAAATTATACATTCATAAAATTTGTTCTGGCATGCTTTCCACACGTGTTCCGACATGTGTTCAGTCATGATTTACGTATATCTCGACATAATAAGTTAACGGGGCTTATCATGGGATTAAAATACATACATTTGATATCATATACTGCTTCCGCCCTGATGTCAAGGAAATGTTACACCAGGATTAGTTGTCATAGAAATTTTTTTATTAATCTTTTCTACTTTATAACTACGATTCTACTCATAAAACACTTCCCAAAGGTATAACCCCTGTGGGGGCGCTGTTTTTCCTGCAAAGGTTCGGTCTCTCTTTTCGATTATCCCTGGGATAGAGTCGGGCGTAATGTCCCCATTTCCTACCTGTATAAGGGTTCCAACAATGATACGAACCATATTATAAAGAAATCCATTTCCTCGAAAGCGAAGTACCAGCTGTTCACCTTCAGAAGAAATATCTAGATCGTATATCGTTCTTACACGATCCATGACCTCTGTCTTCGCGGAACAAAAGCTAGTAAAATCGTACTCACCAATAAAATGGACACAAGCCTCTTTCATGCTATCTAGGTCCAATGGGAAGGGGAAATGATACGAATAATTTCTTTGAAACGGATCACGAATTTTTCGGCTATCAATAAAATATCGATATTCTTTTCCACCAGCATCAAAACGTGCATGAAAGCCTTGATCCACTTCCTCGACCGCTAAAATGGCAATCTCACTTGGTAAAGCTGCATGTAACGCTAGTTGCCACTTTGATAAGGGTATGTTTAGATTCGAGTCAAAATGAATAACCTGCCCCTTTGCATGCACACCTGCATCTGTCCGACCGGAAGACGTCACCTTTACTTCTCTACCTTTGTGGAGCTTTTTAAGGGCTGCCTCAAGCTCTGATTGAACCGTACGCTTATTAGGCTGTACCTGATAGCCATGAAAAGCCGTCCCGTCATAAGATATTTTACACTTATATCTCGTCATGAGAATCACACCTCTACGCTCGTAATACCGCTAGTAAAGCCGTAACTAGCCCTAAGGCCAACAGCATTGATGTATCTCTGGCGCCCCAGCTTAATTGTCGATACTTCGTTCTTCCCTCACCGCCACGGTATCCCCTTGCCTCCATCGCAATAGCGAGCTCCTCCGCCCGTTTAAACGATGATATAAACAAAGGGATAAGCAATGGGATAATTGCCTTCACACGGTCCTTTACAGGTCCTCCAGTGAAGTCGACACCCCGAGCAGACTGAGCTTTCATAATTTTGTCTGTCTCTTGCATAAGAGTGGGAATGAACCTTAGGGATATAGACATCATTAACGCAAGTTCATGAACCGGAAATTTAATTCTCTTTAACGGTCCAAGAAGCTCTTCTAAGCCATCTGTTATCTCAATAGGTGTAGTTGTTAACGTTAAAAGAGAAGTCATGAGAATAAGCAAAAAGAATCGCACTGAAATAAAAAGACCTTGCTTGATTCCTTCTTCATACACTTCTATCCAACCCCACTGAAATAGAAGATTCCCTTCCTTTGTTAAAAATAGATGAAGAAACAAAGTAAAAACAACTAACCACAATACCGGCTTTAAGCCTGCCATGATAAACCGGATAGATATCTTTGATAAAGAAAGCATGATAATGGTATACACAAGTAGAGTTCCATACGTTAGGACATTATTGGCTAAAAACACCACACATACAAATAAAAAGATTAGAACTAGTTTTGAACGAGGATCCATACGATGCAACACAGAATCTGCAGGAATATATCGACCAAATATCATTTTATCCATCTATTTAGCTCCTCCCTGCAAATGTTTGACAATCGTTTCAGATAATTCTTCGATAGTTAAACAAGTTTTCCCTAGTGATTGTCCAAACTCCGCCTCAAACTTTCTCTGGAAACGAACGACCTCTGGAACATCAAGTCCAAGCTCAAACAGTCCCTCAGGGTCACTGAAAATCTCTGTTGGATTTCCTTTCCTGTATACACGACCTTGGTGCATAATAGCAATCTGGTCAGCGTAAAGGGCTGCATCCTCCATACTATGAGTAACAAGAATCGTAGAAAGATTTCGTTCCTTATGCAATGAATAAAACATATCCATTATTTCTTTTCTTCCACGAGGATCTAATCCTGCAGTTGGCTCGTCTAGTACAATAACATCCGGTTGCATAGCAAGAACTCCGGCAATGGCTACCCTTCTCATCTGTCCTCCTGATAAGTCAAAAGGAGACTTTTGAAGAATTCCCTCCTGCAGGCCTACTTGGCGTATCGCAACCTTTGCCCGTTCCTTTGCCTCTGATTCAGAGACACCAAAATTCATTGGTCCAAAGCATATATCCTTTTCTACAGTTTCTTCAAACAACTGATGCTCAGGGAATTGAAAAACAATACCGACCCTTTTTCTTACTTCTTTAAGATTTTTTTGCTTTTTATTACTTGTAATTACTCGATCACCAATTACAACCTTGCCACTCGTCGGTTTTAATAAAGCATTTAAATGCTGAATAACAGTGGATTTTCCAGAACCCGTATGCCCAATGATCGCCAAAAATGTTCCTGCTTTTATTTCAATGGAGACATCTACTAAAGCAAGACGTTCAAAGGGGGTATTTGCTTGATATTTGTATTCTACTTCTTGGAGTGAGATGTCCATAATTGTTTCACCAACTCTTCTTCTGATAGAAAATGCTTATCTAAGGTCATGCCTAACTCTTTTAACTTCTTGCTCAGTTTTACGGAAAAAGGAATATCCAATCCTAATGAAATTAGCTCTTCTTCCAGTTGGAAAATTTCCTTTGGAGTACCTTCTTTATACACCTGTCCTCTATTCATAACAATCATTCGGTCAGCCTTAGCAGCTTCCTCTAAATCATGTGTAATAGATACAACGGTTAAATCATTATCACTTTTAAGCTCTCGAATCGTTTCTAGAACCTGTTCGCGTCCTTTTGGGTCAAGCATAGAGGTAGCCTCGTCTAAAACGATAATAGCCGGTTTTAGAGCTAATACAGAAGCTATAGCTACTCGCTGCTTTTGACCACCTGATAGATGATGAGGTTCTTGTAATAGAAACTGACTCATCTTTACTTGCTCTAATGCTTCCTGTACGCGGATAATCATTTCCTCCCGAGGAACTCCATGATTCTCAAGTCCAAATGCTACATCATCCTGAACAGTAGTACCAACAAACTGATTATCCGGATTTTGGAATACCATACCAACCATTTTTCTTGTATCCCAAACCGATTCTTCAGATATCTTCGTTTCACCAATGGTAACGGAACCTTTTTCAGCAAACTGAAGACCATTTAAAAGCTTCGCAAGCGTTGACTTACCAGATCCATTATGACCTACAATGGCAAGCCATTCGCCTTTATTTATGTTAAAGGAGACATCATTTAATGCGTACTCCTCTTGAAGATCATATTTAAAAGAGACATTCTCAATCTGAACGATGGATGCTACCAAATTACTCATCTCCTCTCGACTACCATATCTTATCTATAAGAAATACCCAATATTATAAGAAAAGCGGAAGCGCCTTGGTAAGCTCCGACAGGCATAAGACGAAGAACGAAAGAGGTCCTGACCTCTGTAGGGCTTTGGCTTATGACCAAGGAATAATGGCATTAGATTATTCCACCGAGGAGCTAGGCGCTGGAGCTAGACACTGTTCAAAGTTCAAAAATTTATACTTTCTTACCTTATAAAGAAAACTCGCCAATCTTGGCGAGCTTTGAAAGTGAAGACACGGACCATTCACCGTAAAAATATAAAAATAATATGTATGATGGCATGAATGAATGTCTCATTGACTTCTTATTTCAATGCTCTTTCCTAAATAAAGCCTGCGCCTCCTCTTCATTCCAAATGAGAGCAAGGCGCATGAGCTAGACGAGAAGTGAAAACATATATATACACCCTCATCGTAACACTCGTTGGGCTTAAAACTTTAGATAGTCAACGGCTCATTACAGCAAAAGGGCAAGAACAAGTTCCTGTGTAAACTGTCCTTCACCCTTGTTGTCTGTACTAGCTATTAAACTAATTCGATAATTACCATTGGAGCTCCGTCTCCACGACGTGGTCCCAGCTTCATGATTCTAGTGTAACCGCCTTGACGCTCTTCGTAACGGCCAGCGATGTCACTGAATAATTTTTGAACAGCATCTTGGTTAGTTTCAGCGTTAGCTACTTCGTGACGAACGTAAGCAGATGCTTGACGACGAGCATGAAGGTCCCCACGCTTACCAAGAGTAATCATTTTCTCAACTACTGAACGAAGTTCTTTAGCACGAGCTTCAGTTGTTTCAATACGCTCATTAATGATTAAGTCTGTTGTTAAATCACGTAACATAGCTTTACGTTGAGCACTAGTGCGTCCTAACTTTCTGTATCCCATGAAAGTTTCCCTCCTTTGTTGAAGTCATTTATCTCTAGTTGCTTAAGACTTGGAATGGTAAAAGGTTTGACCTAAGA
>NZ_JBPCCH010000021.1:13798-15331 GCF_050971805.1 Robertmurraya mesotrionivorans
CCTCGGTTAGGTTTGTTTAACCGAAATTCCCCCTGTATACGTTCCCGCTTGTGCACAACAACTGGAAAAATGATCCTGTATAAACGTATAAAGTTCTTATCATATCCCATTATAGACAGGGATTTTTTTTCTATACAGAAAAATTATACACGACGACGTTTTGGTGGACGACATCCGTTATGAGGAACTGGAGTTACGTCTCTAATAGCAGTAACTTCTAGACCAGCAGCTTGAAGAGCACGGATAGCAGCTTCACGTCCTGCACCAGGTCCTTTAACTGTTACTTCTAAAGTTTTCATTCCATGTTCCATAGATGTTTTAGCTGCTGTTTCAGCTGCCATTTGCGCTGCAAAAGGAGTAGATTTACGTGAACCTTTAAATCCTAATGAACCAGCACTTGACCATGAAAGAGCATTCCCATGAACATCTGTGATTGTTACAATCGTGTTATTGAATGTAGAACGGATATGAGCAATCCCTTGTTCAATATTCTTTTTCACACGACGCTTACGAGTATTAGTTTTACGAGCCATTTAAAGTACCTCCTTTACCGATTATTTCTTCTTGTTAGCTACAGTCTTACGTGGACCTTTACGAGTACGTGCATTGTTCTTCGTGTTTTGACCGCGAACTGGTAAGCCACGACGATGACGAAGACCACGGTATGAACCGATTTCCATTAAACGCTTGATGTTTAAAGAAATTTCACGACGAAGGTCACCTTCAACTTTTAATTTATCAACGATGTCACGGATTTTGTTAAGTTCTTCTTCCGTTAAATCACGCACACGAGTCTCTTCTGAAACACCAGCTTCAGCCAATACCTTTTGTGCAGTATTTTTCCCAATACCATAGATGTAAGTTAATGAGATTACTACACGCTTTTCACGTGGAATATCTACACCTGCAATACGTGCCATTTACTAGAGCACCTCCCTCATTATTAGCCTTGTTTTTGTTTATGCTTAGGGTTTTCACAAATAACCATAACTTTGCCGCGTCTACGGATAACTTTACACTTTTCGCAGATCGGCTTAACAGATGGTCTCACTTTCATTATCCTAACCTCCTTGATATTACGGAGTGCAACAGATTATTTAAAGCGGTAAGTAATTCTTCCGCGTGTTAAGTCATATGGGGATAGCTCAACAGTTACTTTGTCACCAGGCAAAATACGGATGAAGTGCATACGAATTTTACCGGAAACATGAGCTAGTACTGTATGACCATTTTCTAATTCTACCTTAAACATAGCGTTAGGCAAAGTTTCAAGAACCGTACCTTCAATTTCAATTACATCATCTTTCGCCATAGAACTAGTCTCCCTTCTACTCATCAGTTACATGATCCATTAAATACTTACTGAAAGAAATCGTAGCTTTCCAATGCAACACGACCGGTTAATACACTACAATTTTCTAGCAACCTTATAATTATAGCATATTAAAAAGGATTTGCCCAATTTTAATAATTAAAATATTACTAAACACTTGACAGTTCCTTTGGCTTTACAAGTTAAGCTTTTGTAAGAAT
>NZ_JBPCCH010000021.1:15801-64097 GCF_050971805.1 Robertmurraya mesotrionivorans
TGTTTAACATACGGTTACCAGGAATCCCATGCACTAGTTCTTCATTTACAGAAGCACAAATGCTTCCTGTAAAGCCGTTATAGCCTTTAAAGGATGGAATAGCGTCATGCTTTCTTATAAAAGCTTCAGCGATTTTATCCAATTCCTTCGTGGTTATACCGGGAACGATATGCTTTTTTAACTCCTGGTGCGTAAGTGCAACGATGCGACCAGCTTCACGCATTATTTCAATCTCACGCGGAGTCTTGCAAATAATCATTTACGCAAGCTCCCGAAGAAGGCTGTCAATATCATTGAAAACATCATTAATATCTTGTTGACCATTAATATTCTTCAAGTAACCCTTTGTCTCATAAAAATGAAGCAAAGGTTCAGATTGTTGAATATTAACTTCTAGACGGTTATGAACTGTTTCTTCGTTATCATCTGCACGCTGATAAAGCTCTCCACCACAACGGTCACATGTATCATCCTTTGCAGGAGGATTGAAAACCAAGTGATAAGTAGCTCCACAATCTTTACAAATACGACGACCAGTTAAACGTTCCATCAGAATACTTTGGTCTACATCAATATTTAAACAGTAATCAATTTTCTTATTTAATCCAGTAAGCATATTCTCTAGCGCTTCTGCTTGAGCAACAGTTCTAGGAAAACCATCAAGTAAGAATCCCTTTTGACAGTCATCTTTACTTAATCTTTCACGAACAATACCAATTGTTACTTCATCCGGAACAAGTGCACCTTGATCCATGAAAGATTTAGCTTTTAAACCTAGTTCTGTCCCCTCCTTCATAGCAGCACGGAACATATCTCCTGTCGAGATATGAGGGATAGAATATTTTTCAACGATTTTTTCAGCTTGAGTGCCTTTTCCCGCACCTGGCAGCCCCATCAAAACTAAATTCACTCTGGCTCCCCCTCAGTCTCTAAAACGGTGTTTGGGAACATATGTCCCCAAATCCGAATTATTTTATAAAACCTTTATAGTGACGCTTAACAAGCTGAGCTTCAAGCTGTTTCATTGTTTCGAGGGCAACCCCTATAACGATAAGCAAGCTCGTTCCACCAATTTGAGCAGATTCCGGAAGACCCGCAAACTTCACAAAAAAGACTGGAAGAATGGCAATGGCTGCTAAGAACAGCGCACCAACAAATGTTAAGCGGTATAATACGCGTGTTAAATATTCTTGAGTGTTCTTACCTGGGCGAATTCCTGGAATATACCCACCCTGCTTCTTCAAGTTCTCAGCCACTTGTTCTGGGTTTACTTGAATGAATGCATAGAAATATGTGAACGCAATAATTAGCGCACAATAGATCAACATACCAATAGGATGTGTATAATCAAAAATCCGTTCAATCCAAATCGTTACGCTATTTTGCTCAAAGAACTGTGCAATCGTTCTAGGAGTGATAATAAACGATACCGCAAAGATAACAGGGATAACACCAGCCGCATTTACCTTTAAAGGCAAGTGGGTGGATTGTCCCGCAGGCGAAGTGCCAGCAGTCATTTTCTTTGCATATTGAATTGGGATTTTACGTAAAGCTTGTTGAATAAAGATGGTTCCAACAATAATCGCAATTACAGCTAAAACAATCAACAGAACTGTTACGATATTTAAGAAAAGCTGATCACCAGCATCTTCAAATTGCTGTGCATAAATTTGGTTAGCTATATTCGGAATGCTAGCAACGATACCAGCAAAGATGATAATTGAAATACCATTTCCGACTCCTTTTGAAGTGATTTGTTCACCTAACCATAAAAGGAAAGCCGTACCGCCTGTTAATACAGTTGCGATTAAAAGATAAGTTCCGATACCAGGCTTCTCAATCAATAATCCACCAGCAAGATTATTAAAACCATAAGACATTCCGAACGCTTGAATAAACCCAAGTACGATCGTAAAGTAGCGGGTAAATTGAGCAAGCTTACGACGTCCTACATCTCCTTGCTTTGACCACTCCGTAAACTTCGGTACTACATCCATCTGTAAAAGTTGAATGATAATAGACGCTGTAATATACGGCATGATACCCATGGCAAGGATAGAGAAGTTGCTAAGTGCTCCCCCACCAAATGTATTCAGTACTCCAAATACACTAAGTTGATCTTGTGCTTTTAAAATATCGGTATTTACATGTGGAACAGGAATAAATGTCCCGATTCTAAATACAATCAACATTAAAAGGGTGAATATGATTTTTCGTCTTATATCACCCACGCGCATAAAATTGGAGATTGTCTGAAACATTAAATCACCTCAGTTTGACCGCCGGCAGCTTCGATAGCTTCCTTTGCAGCAGAGGAGAATTTATGAGCTTTTACAGTAAGCTTTTTCTCAACATTGCCTTTAGCAAGAATCTTGATTCCTGCTTTTTCACTGCTAACCACACCAGTTTCAATAAGAAGTTCTGGAGTAACTTCAGTTCCGTCTTCGAAACGGTTAAGTGCATCAAGGTTTACAATAGCGTATTCCTTGCGGTTGATGTTGGTAAATCCACGTTTAGGTAAACGTTGGAATAAAGGTGTTTGACCACCCTCGAAGCCAGGACGTACACCGCCACCAGAACGAGCATTTTGACCTTTATGACCTTTACCAGCAGTTTTACCTTGCCCAGAACCGATACCACGTCCAAGACGCTTGCGCTCACGACGAGAACCCTCTGCAGGTTTTAATTCATGAAGTTTCATATTGGCACCTCCTTATTAAAAGAAAAAAATCGATTTATTTTTCTACAACTGTTACAAGGTGGGCAACTTTATTGATCATACCGCGAATAGCAGCATTATCTTGTTGCTCAACAGTTTGGTGAATTTTACGTAAACCAAGTGCTTTAACAGTTTCTTTTTGATCTTGTGGACGACCAATCACACTGCGAGTGAGGGTAATTTCTAATTTATTAGCCATTATCTTTCCCTCCCTTAACCTAACAGTTCTTCTACTGATTTTCCACGCAATTTAGCTACGTCTTCAGCACGTTTTAGTTGTTTTAAACCGTCCAAAGTTGCACGAACCATGTTAATTGGTGTGTTAGTACCTAAAGATTTTGATAAGATATCAGCTACACCAGCTAATTCTAGTACCGCACGAACTGGACCACCAGCGATAACCCCAGTACCTTCAGAAGCAGGCTTTAGAAGGATTTCACCAGCACCGAAGTGTCCGATTACTTGGTGTGGAATCGTAGTACCAACCATTGGTACCTCGATTAAGTTTTTCTTAGCATCTTCAATTGCTTTACGGATTGCATCTGGTACTTCTTGTGCTTTACCAGTACCAAAGCCAACGTGGCCGTTTTTGTCACCTACTACTACTAGAGCAGAGAAACGGAAACGACGTCCACCTTTAACAACTTTCGCAACACGGTTAACCGTAACTACGCGTTCTTCAAGTTCAAGTTTGTTTGGATCAATACGACGCATCTTTTTGTGTCCCTCCTTTGTCTATTAAAATTCTAAGCCGTTTTCACGAGCAGCATCTGCTAGTGCTTTCACGCGTCCATGATATAAGTATCCTCCACGATCGAAAACAACAGCTTTAACGCCTTTTTCTACAGCACGCTTTGCAACTAATTCTCCGACCTTAACCGCTGCATCAACGTTACCAGTAGATTCAAGACCGATTTCTTTATCTAAAGTTGAAGCACTCGCTAAAGTTACTCCACTTACATCGTCAATTAGTTGTGCATAAATGTGCTTGCTTGAACGGAACACATTTAGACGAGGACGAGCTGCAGTACCGCTAAGTTTTGAACGCACACGTGCGTGTCTTTTCTTACGCGTTGCATTTTTGTCAGCCTTCGTAATCATTTTGGTCACTCCTTTCGTTTACCCCTTAGGGCATTACTTACCTGTCTTACCTTCTTTACGACGAACGAATTCGCCTTCATAACGGATTCCTTTACCTTTGTAAGGCTCTGGAGGACGAACGTCACGAATGTTAGCAGCAAGTGCGCCAACGCGCTCCTTGTTTGTACCTTTTACGATTACACGTGTATTTGAAGGTACTTCGATCTCAATACCTGTTTCAGGCTCGATTTCTACTGGATGAGAGTATCCAACGTTTAATACAAGTTTAGTACCTTGCTTTTGAGCACGGTAACCAACCCCGATTAATTCAAGTGTTCTTTCGAACCCTTTAGATACACCTTCAACCATGTTTGAAAGTAATGCGCGAGTAGTACCGTGCAATGCGCGGTGTTCCTTCGCATCAGATGGACGAGAAACGTTAATTACGTTCTCCTCTACCTTAATTTCGATATCTGGATTAAATGAACGACTTAGTTCACCTTTAGGACCTTTTACTGTTACGTTGCTTCCATCAACTGTTACTGTAACGCCAGATGGAATTTCAACTGGTTTTTTACCTACGCGAGACATTTAGTGCACCTCCATTCTTTAAGAAACTCTATTACCAAACGTATGCTAATACTTCTCCGCCTACTTGCTTTGCGCGAGCTTCTTTATCAGTAAGAACGCCTTGAGAAGTAGATACTAATGCGATTCCAAGACCGTTAAGTACACGTGGAACCTCTGTAGCTTTTGCATATACACGAAGACCAGGCTTACTGATACGCTTAAGACCAGTAATAACACGTTCGTTATTCGAACCGTACTTTAAGAAGATACGGATGATTCCTTGCTTGTTATCCTCGATATATTCAACATCACGCACGAAGCCTTCACGCTTTAAGATTTCAGCGATTTCTTTCTTCGTGTTAGAAGCAGGAACTTCTAATTTTTCGTGACGAACCATGTTCGCATTACGGATGCGAGTTAGCAAATCTGCAATTGGATCTGTCATGACCATTGTTTTTTACCTCCTTCCCAAACTCTAGTTTTACCAGCTAGCTTTTTTCACACCAGGAATTTGCCCTTTGTATGCTAATTCACGGAAACAAATACGGCAAAGCTTAAATTTACGGTATACAGAATGTGGACGTCCGCAACGTTCGCAACGTGTGTATTCTTGAACCTTGAATTTAGGCGTGCGTTTTTGTTTCGCAATCATTGACTTTTTAGCCACGTTTTCGCCTCCCTCTATTTACCGATTACTTTTGGAATGGCATTCCAAATTGAGTTAACAGTTCACGAGCTTCTTCATCAGTATTAGCTGTAGTAACGATAACAATATCCATACCACGAACTTTACTTACTTTATCGTAATCAATTTCAGGGAAGATTAACTGTTCTTTTACACCTAATGTGTAGTTTCCACGTCCGTCGAAAGACTTTTTAGAAATACCGCGGAAGTCACGTACACGTGGAAGAGATACAGAAACCAACTTGTCGAAGAATTCGTACATACGCTCTCCACGAAGAGTAACCTTCGCACCGATTGGCATACCTTCACGTAGACGGAAACCAGCGATAGACTTCTTTGCACGAGTAACAACTGGCTTTTGACCAGAGATAGATGCTAGTTCTTCTACCGCGTTATCAAGTGCTTTCGCGTTTTGTACTGCATCACCAACACCCATGTTGATAACGATCTTTTCAAGCTTCGGTACTTGCATAATTGATTTATAGTTAAACTTGCTCACAAGAGCAGGAGTAATTTCTTTAACATATTTTTCTTTTAGGCGGTTCATTTTTGTACCTCCCTTCTTTTAGACTTATTTATCTAGAACTTCACCGGATTTTTTTGCAACACGTACTTTTTTACCGTCAACCTCTTTAAACCCTACACGAGTTGGCGTACCAGTCTTAGGATCGATAGGCATGACGTTTGATACATGAATAGGTGCCTCTCGGTTAATGATTCCACCTTGTGGATTCACTTGGGATGGCTTAGAGTGCTTCTTTACGATGTTTACACCTTCAACTAGCACACGGCTTTGTTTAGGGAAAGCAGCTAAGATAACACCTGTTTTGCCTTTATCCTTACCAGAGATGACCATAACTTTGTCACCTTTTTTCACATGCATCTGTTCGCACCTCCTTAAAGGCATATATTTTAAGATTATAGTACTTCTGGAGCTAGTGATACGATCTTCATGAAGTTGCTGTCGCGAAGTTCACGAGCAACAGGTCCGAAGATACGCGTTCCGCGTGGACTCTTGTCGTCACGGATAATTACACAAGCGTTCTCATCGAAACGAATGTATGTTCCATCTGCACGACGAACGCCGCTTTTAGTTCGAACAACTACCGCTTTTACAACGTCACCCTTTTTAACAACGCCACCTGGTGTTGCTTGTTTCACTGTAACAACGATAATGTCACCAATATTAGCAGTCTTGCGGCCTGAACCACCAAGGACTTTAATTGTAAGTACTTCACGAGCACCTGAATTGTCAGCAACTTTTAAACGTGTTTCTTGTTGAATCATGTGTGTAACCTCCCTTCGGGATGTAGCTATTTCCGATCATAATTAAATAATAACTGCTGTTTCTACTACTTCAACAAGGCGGAAGCGCTTCGTAGCAGAAAGTGGACGTGTTTCCATAATACGAACAACATCGCCGATTTTTGCAACGTTCTGCTCATCATGAGCCTTGAACTTTTTAGAGTACTTAACGCGTTTACCGTATAACGGATGCTTTTTGTATGTTTCTACTAAGACAGTAACGGTTTTATCCATTTTGTCAGAAACAACGCGGCCAGTGTAAACTTTGCGTTGGTTGCGTTCACTCATCTTTCGCAAACCTCCTTCAATTATCGATTGTTAACGCCGATTTCTCTTTCACGAACTACAGTTTTCATGCGAGCAATCGCTTTGCGTACTTCACGAATGCGAGCTGTATTTTCAAGTTGTCCAGTCGCCAATTGAAAGCGAAGGTTGAAAAGCTCTTCTTTTAAAGATTTAACTTTTTGTTCTATTTCGGCAGTGGTAAGGTCACGAATTTCATTAGCTTTCATTTGATTCACCACCAATTTCTTCTCGTTTTACAAACTTACATTTTACTGGAAGTTTGTGTGCTGCTAAACGTAATGCTTCACGTGCGATTTCTTCAGAAACACCAGCAACTTCAAACATTACTTTCCCAGGCTTAACAACTGCTACCCATCCTTCAGGAGCACCTTTACCAGAACCCATTCGGACTTCTAGAGGCTTAGCTGTATAAGGCTTATGAGGGAATATTTTAATCCAAACTTTACCGCCACGTTTCATGTAACGTGTCATTGCGATACGAGCAGCTTCAATTTGGCGGTTTGTAATCCAAGAAGCTTCAATAGCTTGTAGACCGAATTCACCGAAGTTAACCTCTGTACCACCTTTAGCCATTCCGCGCATTTTTCCACGGTGTTGACGGCGATACTTAACGCGTTTAGGGACTAACATATTATTTGCCTCCTTCCTCAGATTTCTTCTTAGTAGGAAGGACCTCTCCACGGTAGATCCATACTTTTACACCTAACTTACCGTAAGTTGTATCTGCTTCTGCTGTAGCGTAATCGATGTCAGCACGAAGAGTATGAAGTGGAACAGTTCCTTCACTGTAAGACTCCGAACGAGCGATGTCTGCACCGCCTAGACGACCAGATACCATTGTTTTGATACCTTTTGCACCAGCGCGCATTGCACGTTGAATAACTTGTTTTTGAGCACGACGGAAAGATACGCGGTTTTCTAATTGACGAGCAATGTTTTCCGCAACAAGCTTAGCGTCGATGTCTGCTTTTTTGATTTCAAGAATGTTGATGTGAACACGTTTGCCAGTAAGTGAGTTAAGAGCTTTACGAAGCGCTTCAACCTCAGTACCACCCTTACCAATAACCATACCTGGCTTTGCAGTGTGGATAGTGATGTTAATGCGATTAGCTGCACGCTCGATTTCTACTTTTGATACAGAAGCATCGCTTAGACGCTTTGTAATGTACTCACGTACTTTAAGGTCTTCGTGTAAAAGATCAGCATAGTCTTTTCCTGCGAACCATTTGGATTCCCAATCACGGATGATACCAATACGCAAGCCGACTGGATTAACTTTTTGACCCACTATTATCCCTCCTTCTTCTCTGTTAATACGATAGTAATATGGCTAGTACGCTTGTTAATAGCACTTGCACGACCCATTGCACGAGGACGGAAACGTTTTAAAGTTGGTCCTTCGTCAACGAATGCTTGAGATACTACTAAGCTGTTAACGTCCATTTCATAGTTATGTTCTGCGTTAGCAATCGCAGAATTTAGTAATTTTTCAATAACTGGTGAAGCAGTTTTTGGTGTATGCTTTAAAATTGCTACCGCTTCTCCGACTTGCTTACCTCGAATTAAATCTACGACTAAACGAGCTTTACGAGGAGCAATACGTACTGTTCTTAATACAGCTTTAGCTTGCATTAGAATGCCCTCCTCTCATTAACGTCTTGTTTTCTTGTCATCACTTGCATGACCTTTGTAAGTACGAGTTGGAGCGAATTCTCCAAGCTTATGACCTACCATGTCTTCAGTGACATATACAGGAACATGTTTACGACCATCATATACAGCAATCGTGTGTCCGATGAATTGCGGGAAGATCGTAGAACGGCGAGACCAAGTTTTAGTAACTTGCTTGCTTTCAGTTTCATTTAACTTTTCGATCTTTGTGATTAAATGCTCATCAACAAAAGGTCCTTTTTTTAAGCTGCGACCCATGTCTGAACCTCCCTTCGTGACTGCTCTACGGTTCTATGCTGGAACCGTAGTACAATCCCGTTATTTTTTACGACGACGAACGATAAATTTATCTGATTTGTTCTTTTTCTTACGCGTCTTGAATCCAAGAGTTGGCTTGCCCCATGGAGTCATTGGAGACTTACGTCCGATTGGTGAGCGTCCTTCTCCACCACCGTGTGGGTGATCGTTAGGGTTCATTACAGAACCACGAACTGTTGGGCGCTTGCCTAACCAGCGAGAACGTCCAGCTTTACCAATATTGATAAGTTCGTGTTGCTCGTTACCTACTTGACCTACTGTCGCACGACAAGTTGCAAGAATCATACGAACTTCACCAGAGTTTAGACGTACTAATACGTACTTTCCTTCTTTACCAAGAACCTGTGCAGAAGTACCAGCAGAACGTACTAATTGTCCACCTTTACCAGGCTTTAACTCGATGTTGTGGATAACTGTACCAACTGGAATATTCGCAAGTGGTAATGCGTTACCTACTTTAATGTCCGCTTCAGGACCTGACATAATTTCTGTTCCAACTACTAGGTTTTTAGGAGCTAAGATATAACGCTTTTCTCCATCCACATAGTTAATTAATGCGATGTTTGCAGAACGGTTTGGATCGTACTCAATTGTAGCAACGCGTCCTGGAATGCCATCTTTGTTACGTTTAAAATCGATAATACGATATTGACGCTTATGGCCGCCACCTTGATGACGTACTGTTAACTTACCTTGGTTGTTGCGTCCACCTTTTCTTTTTAAAGGAGCAAGTAGAGACTTTTCTGGTGTGCTTGTTGTAATTTCAGCAAAATCAGAAACTGTCATACCGCGACGACCGTTAGAGGTAGGTTTATACTTTTTAATCGCCATAATTTTTTCCCTCCTCTTCTTCTATTCTAAATTAAACCTCGAATAATTCGATTTCTTTGCTATCAGCTGTTAATTTAACGATTGCTTTACGACGCTTGTTCGTGTAGCCTCCGAATTTACCCATACGCTTGAACTTACCTTTGTAGTTCTGTACGTTAACTTTATCAACTTTGACACCAAAAATTTCTTCTACAGCGTCTTTAACTTGAGTTTTGTTAGCTCTAACATCAACTTCAAAAGTATATTTCTTTTCAGCCATTAGGTCAGTAGAACGTTCAGTGATAACGGGGCGCTTAATGATATCGCGTGCATCCATTATGCAAGCACCTCCTCTACTTTTTCAACCGCTGCTTTAGTCATGATCAACTTGTCATGATTTAAAACATCCAATACGCTAATTCCGTTAGCAGATACAACAGTAACACCAGGGATGTTACGTGCAGATAATGCTACGTTCTCATCAAGGTCAGCAGTTACGATAAGTGCTTTTGAATTAACAGATAGACCTGCTAATACACCTTTAAAGTCTTTAGTTTTTGGAGTTTCGAAAGCAAGGTTTTCAAGTACTAGAATGTTTTCTTCTAAAACCTTTGTAGATAATGCAGATTTAATCGCTAAGCGACGAACCTTTTTAGGTAATTTATAGCTATAGCTACGTGGAACTGGACCAAATACAGTACCACCTCCGCGCCATTGTGGAGAACGGATTGAACCTTGACGAGCACGACCAGTACCCTTTTGACGCCATGGCTTACGTCCACCGCCAGCTACTTCAGAGCGAATTTTTGTTTTGTGAGTTCCTTGACGTAAAGAAGCTCTTTGCATAATAACCGCTTCGAAAAGAACGTGATTATTAGGCTCGATACCAAAGATTGAATCATTAAGTTCGATTTCGCCAACTTGTGATCCAGTTTGGTTTAACAATGCTACTTTCGGCATTCTTATTTCCTCCTTTCTGACTTAAATGTTTATGCTTTTACCGCACTTTTAATTTTTACTAGAGCTTTTCTAGCTCCTGGTACATTACCTTTAATTAATAGTAGGTTGCGTTCAGCATCTACTCTTACGATTTCAAGGTTTTGTACAGTAATTTGCTCTCCACCCATACGTCCAGGTAATAATTTACCTTTGAATACACGGTTTGGAGCTACAGGACCCATTGAACCTGGGCGACGGTGGTAACGTGAACCGTGTGCCATTGGTCCGCGAGATTGTCCGTGGCGTTTGATAACACCTTGGAAACCTTTACCCTTTGAAACTCCTGTTACATCTACGATTTCGCCTTCTGCGAAAATTGTTACTTTGACTTCTTGACCAACTTCATACTCATCTACGTTTACGTCGCGTAATTCACGAACGAAGCGCTTAGGAGCAGTGTTAGCTTTTGCAACGTGTCCTCTTTCAGGTTTGTTAGAAAGCTTTTCACGCTTGTCTTCAAAACCTAATTGAATTGAAGTATATCCATCAGTTTCAGACGTTTTCTTTTGAAGAACAACGTTTGGAGCTGCTTCTACTACAGTTACAGGGATAAGATCACCGTTTGCAGCAAACACTTGAGTCATACCGATTTTTCTTCCTAAGATTCCTTTGGTCATTAAAGTCACACCTCCTGAAAGTTTATTATTTTTATTTCATTAAAGTTTGATTTCGATATCTACACCAGATGGTAAATCTAAACGCATTAATGAATCAACTGTTTGTGGAGTTGGATTCACGATGTCGATTAGACGCTTATGAGTACGCATCTCGAATTGTTCACGAGAATCTTTGTACTTATGAACCGCACGAAGGATTGTGTAAATTGACTTCTCAGTTGGTAATGGAATCGGACCAGATACAGCCGCACCAGAACGTTTTGCAGTTTCTACAATCTTCTCTGCTGATTGATCAAGAATTCTGTGATCATAAGCTTTCAAACGAATACGAATCTTTTGTTTTGCCATTATTTTCCCTCCTTTTCGCCTATATTAAAAATAGACATTCTCCGTGAAAATTTCCCACACACTCGCCATGGCAAAGCGGCCGGGTGTGTCAGCAACCTTTCACTTCATCGCAGTCAAAGACCAACATTGTCTATTATACTGAAACGATAAAGCAATTGCAACATAAATATGTTTTTTTGTTTATCTTTCGAACACTTTTCCTATTATAGCTGTTACACTTGCTCTTTTCAACCAGGGTGAACAATAAACTTTGTGTGAAATAATTCCACTCTCTCCAACTTTACAATATAGAAAGAGGTCCATAAAAAAAGGCCAGTACAAAGGTGTTTTAATGGACCCTTATACCGGCTCTTTCATATTCTTCTATTTAATACTTATTCTTTTATATATCCTTTAGATTTTAAGTGTTGGAGAATTTGCTCCACACTTTCTTCTATAGAATACTTATTTGTCTCTACTACGATTTCTGGGTTTACTGGCTCTTCATACGGTGAATCGATACCTGTGAAGTCACGAATAAGTCCTTTTCTTGCTTTTTCATATAACCCCTTCGGATCTCTCTTCTCGCACTCGTCTACCGGGCACTTAATATATACTTCAATAAACTCATCAGCTTCTAGTAGCTCACGCACCAGTTCTCTATCTTTAATAAATGGTGAAATAAATGCAGTTATTACAATTTGTCCACTATCTACAAAGAGCTTTGATACTTCTCCGATTCTACGAATGTTCTCTGTACGATCCTCTTCAGAGAAACCAAGGTCCTTATTTAACCCATGACGAATATTATCTCCATCCAATACGTAAGGATTTAACCCTTGATCAAAAAGTGCCTTAGCAGCAGCATTGGCTACTGTAGACTTCCCTGAGCCAGATAAACCAGTGAACCATAGAACAAAGCTATGATGTCCGAATTGCTTTCTTCTTAGCTCTTTATTTAATGAAGCTTCATGCCATGTAATATTTGTACTCATAATAATCCTCCACCTATGCCTTCACACTGTGAGATTTTAAGCCTTCAATTAGTACTTCTACCACTTCTTTACGGCTAAATTCACTTGGTGGTACTTCACCATTATGAAGCATTTCTCTTACCTTTGTTCCAGAAAGAATCACATGATCTTCTTTTGAATGTGGACATGTTTTTGTTGATGCCATGTTTCCACACTTCTTGCAATAAAAGCTATGTTCAAAGAATAAAAGTGTTAGACCTAATTCCTCTTGTGTAAATTGATCAAAAATCTTTTGTGCATCGTATGTTCCGTAGTAATTGCCCACACCTGCATGATCTCTTCCTACAATAAAATGTGTACAACCATAGTTTTTTCGAACCATCGCATGAAAAATAGCTTCTCTAGGCCCTGCATAGCGCATTGCTGCTGGGAATACAGCAAGATATACACGATCTTCCGGATAGTAGTTCTTTAATAACACTTGATAACTCTTCATTCTTACATCTGCTGGAATATCATCAGATTTTGTTTCTCCCACCAACGGATTTAAGAATAGACCATCAACGATTTCTAGGGCTGACTTTTGAATGTATTCGTGTGCACGATGAACAGGATTTCTCGTTTGGAAACCTACAACTGTCTTCCAGCCGTTTTCAGCGAAAATACTTCTCGTCTCAGCTGGATCCAGATAGTACTCGTTAAATCTTTCTCTTTCTAATCGCTTTACAACCTTAATTGGTCCACCTACGTAAACATTCTTTCTTTCAAATAATTTACGTACACCTGGATGCGCTAATTCGTCAGTTTGATAAACAGCTTTAGCCTCAATTTCCTTATCCGGTGTATAGATGTCATTAATAGTGATTACTCCGTATACTTCCCCTTCAAAAACAAGTTTCGCTTCTGCACCAATTGACAAAGTACTAGCTTTTTCTTCGTCTACTGGAAGAGTAATCGGTATACTCCATACATGACCATCAGCCAAACGCAAGTTATTCACAACTGATTCATAATTCTTTTTATTAAAAAAGCCAGTAATTGGGCTATAAGCTCCATTTCCAATAAGCTCTAGATCGCTTAACGCTGTCTTATCAAGATCAATTGAAAGCTCAATATTTCCAACATTGTATTCTGGCTCCCATAGATTGATAAGTTTTCCTCCGTGTGGCGTACTAAGTGTCATAGTTAAATACCTCCGCTATTTTCAAAGTATGTTCGGTTCTCTTTCTTTATCGTATTTGCCAAGGATAATGTACCTAAAGTGGCAATACTTACACTAAACAACACAACAACAGTATATATATCAGTATCAACAAAGATCTTTACAAGTCCATAAGATAAAACAAGAGATAAAATAGGAGATACAATCCATACCTTTATAATCTTGTTTATTATACTTTGTTGAAATATTGACATCCCTCGTTGAGCAAAACCAATTCCAATGATTGCAGTACTTGTAACTTGAGTTAACGGTACCGGTAACCCAAATACAGAAGCTAATATAACCAGGGTTGCACCTGTACTTGAGATAGCTCCACCTTCAAGTAAGGAAAAGCTCGTTATTTTTTTCCCGTTTGTTTGAAGCACTCTTCCTCCAAGGAATATAGCTCCTACCGCAATGAATAATCCACCAACCCAAACTCCAGTTGTAATAGAGACTACTCCGGCTCCTACTAGAGGACCTGCAGCATTTGCTACATTGTTCATTCCTGCCGAAAAAGCTTCAAAAAACCCAACAACAATAACAAAGATTGTGATTGGTTTATTATACTTCCCATTTTTTAATGTAGGAAATTTCTTTTCAAGTAACTTTATTCCCCTACCCCACAAAAGCGCCAAAGTAAATGCTGCTATTGGAACGATAAACCAGAAAGCAACGATAACTAAAATGTTCTTTACAAATAGCGCCTTAAAAGCAACACCCACTCCTACAACAGATCCAACTGTAATCTCGCTCGTGGACAAAGGAATGCCCATTAAGTTGGCAATAAATAATGAAAGTGCAGCTGAAGATAGAATAATGAGAACTACTTTTTCATCTAGTACCGATGAAGGCACAATATTTGATCCGATTGTTTTAACAACTTCACTACCACCGAGTACAGCACCTAAAAAAATCGCCACTCCACAAACAAGCAGAGCCACTTTTTTCTTTGGAAGTGCTCCTGAGCCGTAAGCGATAGAGATTGAGGCTGCAGCTCCACTTGCACCAATATTCATAGCCAAAAAGAGAGCAACAATAACAGCCGTATATGTTATGACCATGGGCAAAGCCCTCCTATTGGTGTAATCCGCATTCTGTCTTACCTGTTCCTGTCCATCTACCAGATCTCATATCATCTGCGTTAAATGCAGGAGAAGTACATGGCGCACACCCAATACTAGGGTACCCATTATCATGAAGAACATTATACGGAAGATCATTCTTATGTGCGTATCTCCATACATCCTTCCACGTCCAGTGAATGAGAGGACATACTTTTATCGATTCAAATTTGTTATCTTTATTGAAATACTGCGTGTTCTTTCTCGTTTCTGACTGCTCTCTTCTTAATCCACTTATCCAGGCAGTTGCACCCGATAAGGCTTCTCTTAAAGGAATGATTTTTCTAATTTCACAACATCTGTTTGGAGCCGTCTTCCAGAGTTCTTCTCCGTGTTGTTCTGCTTGCTCTTCTAATGTTAAGGACGGTTTTTTAAGCTCAACTTGTAGTTGTGGGTAACGTTCTTTTACCTTGTCAATAAGTTCGTATGTCTCTTTAAAATGAAGACCGGTATCTAAGAAAACAACCTTTGCATCCGGCTTAACCTTCGCTATTAGATCGATCATGACCATGCCTTCAATCCCAAAACTACATGCGTACACAATTTCATTCTCATCGTAATGCTCATAACTCCAACGCAACGCATCGAGTGCGCCTTTTGTTTCATTATCTTCGTCGAAGCTAGGAAACGAATAATGATCATATGATGAAAAGGTCAATTTTGACTCGACCATGTTAATACCACTCCCAACATTAATTTATCTCTATTTGATTTTAATTCCAACTTAACTTATAGGTTTAATTAAATTTAACAACAGAATGGAAAAATGTCAATGCTTTACTTAAAAAAAGCATAGAAAAAAGCAGATGGAAAATCCATCTGCTTTCTTATTTAAAATTATTCAGAGATTGTAGCAACTACGCCAGCGCCTACAGTACGTCCACCCTCACGGATAGAGAACTTAGTACCTTCTTCGATAGCAACAGGAGCGATTAGCTCAACAGTCATTTCGATGTTGTCGCCAGGCATAACCATTTCAACGCCTTCTGGAAGGTTACAGATACCTGTAATATCAGAAGTACGGAAATAGAATTGTGGACGGTAGTTAGTGAAGAATGGAGTATGACGTCCACCTTCTTCTTTAGAAAGAACATAAACTTCCGCTTTGAACTTTGTGTGTGGAGTGATTGATTTTGGCTTAGCCAAAACTTGTCCACGCTCGATTTCTTCACGAGAAACCCCACGAAGAAGTGCACCAATGTTGTCTCCAGCTTCAGCATAGTCAAGAAGCTTACGGAACATTTCTACACCTGTTACAGTAGTAGACTTAGGCTCTTCAGTGAAACCAACGATTTCAATAACGTCCCCAACTTTAACTACTCCACGCTCAACACGTCCAGTAGCAACAGTTCCACGACCAGTGATTGAGAATACATCCTCAACTGGCATCATGAATGGCTTTTCAGTGTCACGTGCTGGTGTTGGAACATACTCATCAACCGCAGCCATAAGCTCGTTGATTTTCTCTTCCCATTCAGCTTCACCTTCTAAAGCTTTAAGAGCAGAACCTTTAATTACAGGAATGTCATCTCCAGGGAACTCATACTCAGATAGTAAGTCACGGATTTCCATTTCTACTAATTCAAGAAGCTCTTCGTCGTCTACCATATCACACTTGTTCATGAATACTACAAGGTGAGGTACACCTACCTGACGAGAAAGAAGAATGTGCTCACGAGTTTGTGGCATTGGGCCATCAGTTGCTGATACAACTAGGATTCCGCCATCCATTTGTGCAGCACCAGTGATCATGTTCTTAACGTAGTCAGCGTGACCTGGGCAGTCAACGTGTGCGTAGTGACGGCTAGCAGTTTCGTACTCAACGTGCGCAG
Source organism: Robertmurraya mesotrionivorans (assembly GCF_050971805.1). Lineage (NCBI taxonomy): Bacteria > Bacillati > Bacillota > Bacilli > Caryophanales > Bacillaceae > Robertmurraya > Robertmurraya mesotrionivorans. Next base: position 32,340 of record NZ_JBPCCH010000021.1, read on the forward strand.
TAGAGATTGTGATTCCACGCTCTCTTTCTTCTGGAGCACCGTCGATTTGATCATATGCACGAGCTTCTGCTCCACCTACCTTAGCAAGTACAGAAGTGATTGCAGCTGTTAAAGTTGTTTTACCATGGTCAACGTGACCAATTGTACCGATGTTAACGTGTGGCTTAGAACGGTCAAATTTAGCTTTTCCCATTAGAAAAATCCTCCTTTAATATATAAAAAATAGTCTAAGTATATTTATGGACAGAGAGGTTGCTGTTACCAGCACCTACCAACGCCCACACTTACATAAGTAGTTATACTTTATATAAAGGCGAAAATCAATTATTCGCCTTTATTTTTTTTGATGATTTCTTCAGAGATTGATTTTGGAACCTCTTCATAGTGATCGAAATGCATTGAGAATACTCCACGACCTTGCGTGCTAGAACGCAAGCTTGTTGCATATCCAAACATTTCAGAAAGTGGAACCATCGCACGAACAACTTGAGCGTTTCCGCGTGCTTCCATACCTTCTACACGACCACGACGTGAAGTTACGTTACCCATAATATCACCAAGATACTCTTCAGGAATAATAACTTCGACTCTCATGATAGGCTCAAGGATAACTGGGTTACACTTAGAAGCTGCTGCTTTAAGTGCCATAGATGCAGCAATCTTAAACGCCATTTCAGATGAGTCAACATCATGGTAAGATCCATCAAACAATCTAGCTTTGATATCTACAACAGGGAATCCAGCAACCATACCTCTGTCAAGTGAGTCTTCAAGACCTGCTTGTACAGCTGGGATGTATTCACGAGGAACAACACCACCGACGATTCCATTTACGAATTCAAATCCTTTTCCTTCTTCGTTTGGAGAGAATTCAATCCAAACGTGTCCGAATTGTCCACGTCCACCAGATTGGCGAGCAAACTTTCCTTCTACATTAGCAGAAGAACGGATTGTTTCGCGATAAGCAACCTGAGGAGCACCAACGTTAGCTTCAACTTTGAATTCACGACGCATACGGTCTACTAGAATATCTAAGTGAAGTTCACCCATACCTGCGATGATAACTTGTCCAGTTTCCTGGTCAGTATGCGCACGGAATGTAGGATCCTCTTCTTGAAGCTTTTGAAGAGCAGTAGTCATTTTATCTTGGTCAGCTTTAGACTTAGGCTCGATAGATAATTGAATAACTGGCTCTGGGAATTCCATAGACTCTAGGATAACTAGGTTCTTTTCATCACATAGTGTATCACCAGTTGTAGTATCTTTTAGACCTACAGCTGCAGCGATGTCACCAGCGTATACCATTGAAATCTCTTCACGGCTGTTAGCATGCATTTGTAGGATACGACCTACACGCTCACGCTTACCTTTAGTAGAGTTTTGAACGTAAGAACCAGAGTTTAATGTACCAGAGTACACACGGAAGAATGTTAATTTACCAACGTAAGGGTCAGTCATAACTTTGAACGCAAGAGCTGAGAACGGCTCTTCATCACTTGAATGACGTTCAACTACTTCTTCACTATCAGGAAGTGTACCTTTGATTGCAGGTACATCTAATGGAGATGGAAGGTAATCAATTACTGCGTCAAGCATTTTCTGAACACCTTTGTTTTTAAATGCTGATCCACAGATTACTGGATAGAATTCAACGTTAACAGTACCTTTACGAATTGCTACTTTTAGCTCTTCAGCAGTGATTTCCTCACCACCAAGGTATTTTTCCATTAACTCTTCATCAAACTCAGATACCGCTTCAATTAATTTTTCACGATATTCCTCTGCTTCAGCACGGTACTCTTCAGGGATTTCACGAACTTCAATATCCGTTCCAAGGTCGTTACCGTAGAATGTTGCATTCATTTCAACTAGGTCAATGATAGCTGAGAATTGATCTTCAGCTCCAATTGGAAGTTGAATTGCTGCAGCATTTGCTTGTAAGCGATCATGAATTGTTTTAATTGAATACTTGAAATCAGCACCAATTTTGTCCATCTTGTTTACAAATACAACACGTGGTACACCATATGTTGTTGCTTGGCGCCAAACTGTTTCAGTTTGAGGCTCAACACCAGATTGTGCATCAAGTACAGCAACTGCACCATCAAGTACACGAAGAGAACGTTCAACTTCAACTGTGAAGTCTACGTGACCTGGTGTATCGATGATGTTTACTCGGTGGCCTTCCCATTGAGCAGTTGTAGCAGCGGAAGTGATAGTAATTCCGCGCTCTTGTTCCTGCTCCATCCAGTCCATTTGAGATGCGCCTTCATGTGTTTCTCCGATCTTATGAATACGACCAGTGTAATAAAGTACGCGCTCAGTTGTTGTTGTTTTACCAGCATCAATGTGAGCCATGATACCGATGTTTCTTGTATTTGCTAAGGAGAACTCTCTTGCCATTGGTATTTCTCCTTTCTCGTATGAGTGTTTTTTAGTTTATTTTTATAAAAGTAAAAGTGAATCCTACCAACGATAGTGAGCAAATGCTTTGTTTGCTTCAGCCATTTTGTGTGTATCTTCACGCTTTTTAACTGATGCACCAGTGTTGTTTGCTGCATCTAAGATTTCGTTAGCTAAACGCTCTTCCATCGTCTTTTCTCCACGAAGGCGAGAGTAGTTTACTAACCAACGAAGACCTAGAGTTGTACGGCGATCTGGACGCACCTCTACTGGTACTTGATAGTTAGAACCACCTACACGGCGTGCTTTAACTTCAAGAACTGGCATGATATTTTTTAGTGCTGCATCGAATACTTCGATTGGTTCTTTACCACTGCGCTCACGAATAAGTTCGAATGCAGAGTAAAGGATTGCTTGTGACTTTCCTCTTTTACCGTCGATCATCATTTTGTTGATCAAACGAGTGATTAGCTTTGAGTTATATAACGGATCTGGTAATACGTCTCTCTTTGCTACAGGACCTTTACGAGGCATGTTTGTTCCTCCTTTCACAGAAGTGTGATTTTATTTTTGTAGTATTAATTATTTCTTAGCTGCTTTTGGTCTCTTAGTTCCGTATTTAGAACGACCTTGCATACGGTTGTTTACACCAGCTGTATCTAATGCTCCACGAACGATATGGTAACGTACCCCTGGTAAGTCCTTTACACGACCACCGCGAATAAGTACTACGCTGTGCTCTTGTAGGTTGTGACCAATCCCAGGAATATATGCTGTTACTTCGATTCCGTTAGTTAAGCGTACACGAGCATATTTACGTAATGCTGAGTTCGGCTTCTTCGGAGTCATTGTACCAACACGCGTACATACCCCACGCTTTTGAGGTGAAGATACGTTCGTTTGTGATTTCTTGAAGCTGTTGTAACCTTTGTTTAGTGCAGGTGATTTAGACTTTTCCTCTTTCGAAGAACGTGGCTTACGCACTAATTGATTAATTGTAGGCATTTCTTTTTCCTCCCTTCATCTACTATTTCAAAGCCCACACATCCAGGTGGTTCATTTTGAAACAAAAAACAAAGTCTTTATAGATATCTTTCTATAAAAACAGTTTTTAAAAAGTTATTGCTACAGTAGAAGCACCTACTTCGATCCCACAAGCTTTACCAAGCTTTTTCATAGAATCTACGTATATAATTGGCACGCCTACTTCCTGTGCTGTACTAATTACCTTTGCTGTCACACGTGGTTCAGCATCCTTAGCTACTAGTACTTCGGAAATAGTGCCACCTTTAATGGCTTTTACTGTTTGCTTAGTCCCTACGATAAATTTCTTTGCCTGCATTACTTTTTCATAAGACATGATTGCATCCTCCAAAGTAACAGGTTTATAGGAGCACCTTTGATATATTAACACCTATGAAACTAACTGTCAACACCTAATGGTATTTTTATTAATAGAGATGTTCATTTAATGTGCGGCACTCAGGGTAGAGTGCCGCATGAATGATTATTCTACAGTTAATACTTCTTCTTGTTCACTGTTTGTAACTGGTTCAGCTTTACGATAACGTTGCATCCCCGTTCCAGCAGGAACAAGTTTACCAATAATTACATTTTCCTTCAGACCAAGTAACTCATCGCGCTTACCTTTAATTGCAGCGTCTGTAAGTACTCTTGTTGTTTCTTGGAACGAAGCAGCAGATAAGAAAGAATCTGTTTCAAGTGAAGCCTTAGTAATACCGAGCAATACAGGACGACCTGTTGCAGGCATCTTGCCAGAAAGCAACGCTTTTTCATTAGCATCTCTGAATTGGTGAACATCAAGAAGTGATCCAGGTAATACTTCCGTTTCACCTGCATCGATGACACGAACCTTACGAAGCATTTGTCGTACCATTACTTCAACGTGCTTGTCACCAATTTCTACCCCTTGCATACGGTATACTTTTTGAACTTCACGAAGCAAATACTCTTGAACAGCTGTAACGTCTTTTACCTTGATTAATTCCTTAGGATCGATCGAACCTTCTGTCAGTTCTTCACCACGTTCAACCTTATCGTTTACACCGACTTTGAGACGTGCAGTGTATGGAGCTGTGTAGGTTCTTGACTCTACATCGCCCTGAACGATAATTTCATGCTGGCGGTCGCGGCCTTCGTTAATACCAACAACCACACCTTCGATTTCAGAGATGACCGCTTGACCTTTCGGATTACGCGCTTCAAAAATCTCCTGAATACGAGGTAGACCTTGTGTGATATCGTCTCCAGCAACCCCACCTGTATGGAATGTACGCATCGTTAACTGTGTTCCTGGTTCACCGATAGATTGAGCAGCGATGATACCAACAGCTTCTCCTACTTCAACCTCTTGACCAGTTGCTAAGTTACGACCGTAACATTTCTTACATACACCGTGGCGAGAATTACATGTAAACGCAGATCGAATCCATACATCCTCTACACCAGCACCAACCACTTCGGCTGCTAGGTCTTCTGTAATTAATTCATTTTCACGAACCATTACTTCTTTTGTTTCAGGATTTTTAATTGCTTTTCTTGCATAACGTCCGATTAAACGTTCTTCTAGAGACTCGATAATTTCCGTTCCATCTCTAAGTGCAGCAATATGCAATCCGCGATCCGTACCGCAATCATCATCACGAACGATAACATCTTGTGCTACGTCAACGAGACGACGAGTTAAGTATCCAGAGTCAGCAGTTTTTAGTGCTGTATCGGCAAGACCTTTACGCGCACCGTGAGTAGAGATAAAGTACTCTAATACTGTTAGACCTTCACGGAAACTTGATTTGATTGGTAATTCGATGATACGACCAGCCGGGTTCGCCATTAGTCCACGCATACCAGCAAGCTGCGTAAAGTTAGATGCGTTACCACGGGCACCAGAGTCACTCATCATGAAGATTGGGTTTGTTTTATCTAATGATTTCATTAGCTTCGCTTGGATAACATCCTTCGCAGCACTCCAGATGGAGATAACACGATCATAACGCTCATCTTCTGTGATTAAACCACGTCTAAATTGCTTTTGAACATTATCTACCTTTGTTTGTGCTTCAGCGATTATTTCTTGCTTTTCACCTAATACAACGATGTCTGCAACCCCAACTGTAATACCCGCTTTTGTAGAGTGCTTAAACCCTAGGTCCTTCATTCGGTCAAGCATCTTTGAAGTTTCAGTAATCTTAAACTTCTTAAATACTTCCGCAATGATGTTCCCTAAAATCTTCTTTTTAAATGGATCTACAACATCCATTTCACTAATTACTTGTTTCACATCCGTACCAGGCTCTACAAAGAATCTTGCAGGTGTTTCCACTTCAAGATTTGATTTAGTAGGCTCGTTGATGTAAGGGAATGAGCTAGGCAAAATTTCATTAAAGATCAGTTTTCCAACCGTCGTTAATAGAAGCTTTTTATTTTGCTCTTCAGTGAACGTCTCGTTATTCAATGAACCTGCACGCACAGCTACACGAGTATGTAAGTGTACATAACCATTTTGATAAGCTAATATCGCTTCATTTGTATCATTGAAAATCATACCTTCCCCAACAGAACCCGCACGTTCAAGAGTTAAGTAATAGTTTCCTAATACCATATCCTGAGACGGAGTAACTACTGGCTTTCCATCCTTCGGGTTAAGGATGTTTTGAGCTGCAAGCATTAATAATCTTGCTTCTGCTTGAGCTTCAGACGAAAGCGGAACGTGAACGGCCATTTGGTCACCGTCAAAGTCAGCGTTGTATGCCGTACATACTAGCGGATGAAGACGAATCGCACGACCTTCTACTAGCGTTGGTTCAAATGCTTGAATACCTAGTCTGTGAAGAGTCGGTGCACGGTTAAGAAGAACCGGATGCTCTCTAATTACTTCTTCAAGTACATCCCAAACTTCAGGCTGAACTCTTTCAATCTTACGCTTAGCTGATTTGATATTGTGAGCTAGACCTTTTTCCACCAATTCCTTCATAACGAATGGCTTAAATAACTCTAGTGCCATTTCTTTTGGCAATCCACATTGGTACATCTTTAAGTTTGGTCCTACAACGATAACGGAACGACCAGAATAGTCAACACGCTTACCTAGTAGGTTTTGACGGAAACGACCTTGCTTCCCTTTCAACATATGTGAAAGTGATTTTAAAGGACGGTTACCTGGTCCTGTTACCGGACGTCCGCGACGACCATTATCAATTAGTGCATCCACTGCTTCTTGAAGCATACGCTTTTCGTTTTGTACGATAATGCTTGGAGCTCCTAAATCTAATAGACGCTTAAGACGGTTATTACGGTTGATTACACGACGGTATAAATCGTTCAAGTCAGAAGTAGCAAAACGTCCTCCATCTAACTGAACCATTGGACGTAATTCTGGTGGAATAACTGGTAGAACATCAAGGATCATCCAAGATGGCTCATTACCTGAATTACGGAAAGCTTCAAGAACCTCTAGGCGTTTAATCGCTCTTGTACGACGTTGCCCTTGTGCTGTTCTAAGCTCTTCCTTCAGTGCTTCAACATCTTTATTTAAATCAATATCAGAAAGAAGCTTTTTAATGGATTCTGCACCCATCGAAGCTTGGAATTTATTACCATACTTATCGCGGTATGCACGATATTCCTTTTCAGATAAAAGCTGCTTCTTTTCAAGAGCTGTATCGCCAGCATCTGTTACTACATAAGAAGCAAAGTAGATTACCTCTTCTAGTGCACGTGGAGACATATCTAATACAAGACCCATACGACTTGGGATCCCTTTGAAGTACCAAATATGAGACACAGGAGCTGCTAATTCAATGTGACCCATACGTTCACGACGTACTTTTGCACGAGTTACTTCCACTCCACAACGATCACAGACTACACCCTTATATCTTACACGCTTGTACTTACCGCAATGACATTCCCAGTCCTTTGTTGGCCCGAAAATACGCTCACAGAATAAACCATCTTTTTCTGGTTTTAAAGTACGGTAGTTAATTGTTTCTGGCTTTTTTACTTCTCCAAATGACCATGAACGGATCTTATCTGGTGAAGCAAGACCAATCTTCATAAACTCAAAATTATTGACATCTAGCAAGGGGCCTACCTCCCTTTTGATCTACGGGTTTTACCCTTATATGAAAGGCTTAGATCCTAAATAAGTCTCTTTGCCAACAATATGTTAGGGAATGATTCCTTGAAAAATCAGCCCATCTCCTAAAACCTCTTCAGTGAAGGAGATGGCCTTTATATATGTGAGTTACTCTTTAGTACCTACTTTTTCTGATTCAGACTCTTCTAAATCAGGCAAAATCGTCAAAGCATCAGCTTGTTGTACTTCCTCATCATCTTCTAAATCGCGCATTTCAATCTCTTGCTCATCGCCTGAAAGGATCTTAACGTCCATACCTAAGCTTTGAAGCTCCTTCATTAATACGCGGAATGATTCTGGTACACCTGGTTCTGGTACATTTTCACCTTTAACGATTGCTTCATACGTTTTCACACGTCCGACTACGTCATCTGACTTAACCGTCAAGATTTCTTGTAGCGTATATGCAGCACCGTATGCTTCTAATGCCCATACCTCCATCTCACCAAAACGCTGTCCACCAAATTGTGCTTTACCACCAAGTGGTTGTTGCGTAACAAGTGAGTATGGTCCAGTCGAACGAGCATGTAGCTTATCATCAACCATGTGAGCAAGCTTGATCATGTACATTACACCAACAGAAACGCGATTGTCGAATGGTTCACCAGAGCGACCATCGTATAGAACTGTTTTCGCATCACGTGCCATGCCTGCTTCTTCAATCGTTGACCACACATCTTCTTCACGCGCTCCATCAAATACCGGAGAAGCAACATGAATGCCTAGTGCTCTTGCCGCCATACCTAGATGAAGTTCAAGCACCTGACCGATGTTCATACGCGATGGTACACCTAATGGGTTTAACATGATATCAACAGGTGTTCCATCTGGTAAGAATGGCATATCCTCTTCAGGTAGGATACGTGAGATAACCCCTTTGTTCCCGTGTCGACCAGCCATCTTGTCCCCTTCAGAAATTTTACGCTTCTGAACAATATAAGCACGAACAAGTTGGTTAACACCTGGAGGTAACTCATCGCCATCTTCACGGTTAAAGACTTTTACATCTAGGACAATACCGCCACCACCGTGAGGTACACGAAGAGATGTATCTCTAACTTCACGTGCTTTTTCACCGAAGATTGCATGTAATAAGCGTTCCTCAGCTGTTAGTTCTGTTACACCTTTAGGCGTTACTTTACCAACTAGTAAATCTCCGTCCTTCACTTCTGCTCCGACACGTACGATTCCACGCTCATCGAGATTTCTAAGAGCATCTTCCCCTACGTTTGGAATATCACGAGTGATTTCCTCTGGTCCAAGTTTTGTATCACGTGACTCTGACTCGTATTCTTCAATATGAATAGAAGTATACACATCATCTTTTACAAGTCTTTCACTCATGATAATAGCATCTTCATAGTTATAACCATCCCAAGTCATGAAGGCAACAAGAACGTTACGGCCAAGAGCAAGTTCTCCAAGCTCCATAGATGGTCCGTCTGCAAGGATCTCTCCTTTTGTTACACGGTTACCTACAGCCACGATTGGTCTTTGGTTATAGCAAGTACCTTGGTTTGAACGAATGAATTTTTGCATTCTATATTTATCTAGATCGCCCTTTACTTCTTGGCCATCTACTTCAGTCACTCTTCTTACCCACACTTGACGAGCTTCAACATGCTCCACGATTCCATCGTGTTTACAGATTACTGCTGCTCCAGAGTCTTTACCAGAAACATATTCCATTCCCGTTCCTACACGAGGGGCTTCTGGTTGCATCAATGGTACAGCCTGACGTTGCATGTTCGCACCCATAAGAGCACGGTTTGAGTCATCATTTTCAAGGAACGGAATACATGCTGTCGCAGCTGAAACTACTTGTTTAGGAGAAACGTCCATGTAGTCTACACGCTCACGAGCAACAACCGTGTTTTCGCCTCGGAAACGAGCAATAATATCGTTATCTATGAAAGATCCGTCTTCTCCTAGTCTCACATTTGCCTGTGCTACTACATAGTTATCTTCTTCATCTGCAGTTAAGTAGTCGATATGGCTTGTAACTCTTCCTGTTTCAGGATCTACACGACGATATGGCGTTTCGATAAACCCGAATCGATTTACTTTTGCAAAAGAAGATAGAGAGTTGATCAATCCAATGTTCGGACCTTCCGGCGTTTCAATTGGACACATACGACCATAGTGAGAATAGTGAACGTCACGCACTTCGAATCCAGCACGTTCACGTGTTAAACCACCAGGTCCTAATGCTGATAAACGTCGCTTATGAGTAAGCTCAGCTAATGGGTTTGTTTGATCCATGAACTGCGATAACTGAGAGCTACCAAAGAACTCTTTAATCGACGCAATCACAGGACGTATATTGATTAATTGCTGTGGTGTAATCGTATTGGTATCTTGAATGGACATTCTTTCACGAACGACTCTTTCCATTCTTGATAATCCAATACGGAATTGGTTTTGAAGTAATTCTCCTACTGAGCGCAGACGACGATTTCCTAAGTGGTCAATGTCATCTGTATCTCCTACCGAATGTAGAAGGTTAAAGAAATAGCTAATGGAAGCAATAATATCAGAAGGGTCAATATTCTTAACAGCTTCTGGTACATATGCATTTCCAATAACATTAATTGCCTTTTCGCCATCCTCATTAGGAGCAAAAATCTTAATTGATTGTAAAAGGATATCTTCTTGAACTACTCCTCCAACTGGAGTGAAGGTCTTAAATCCAATATTCTTTTCTAATTGTGGAAGAATACGATCTAACGTACGGCGGTCTAAAAGCACACCTTTTTCTGCAATGATTTCTCCCGTTTCAGGATCAACCAATGTTTCTGCAAGGCGTTGACCGAATAGACGATTCTTTATATGCAGCTTCTTGTTAATTTTGTAACGACCAACATTCGCTAAATCATAGCGTTTAGGGTCAAAGAATCTAGAAACAAGTAAACTTTTTGCATTTTCAACCGTTGGTGGTTCACCAGGACGAAGTCGCTCATAAATTTCTAATAAAGCTTTCTCCGTACCTTCCGTATTATCCTTTTCAAGAGTATTACGAATGTACTCATTGTCTCCAATTAACTCAATAATTTCTTGATCTGAACCAAATCCTAACGCACGCAAAAGAACCGTAACGGGTAACTTCCTCGTACGATCTATTCTAACGTACACAACATCCTTCGCATCTGTTTCGTATTCTAACCAAGCACCACGATTCGGGATTACAGTTGCTGTATATCCACGTTTTCCGTTTTTATCAAGTTTCCCACTATAATAAACACTTGGTGAACGCACAAGCTGAGATACGATAACACGCTCAGCACCATTAATAACGAATGTACCTGTTTCCGTCATTAGTGGGAAGTCTCCCATGAAAACATCCTGGTCTTTTACTTCCCCAGTTTCTTTATTAACAAGACGCACTTTTACACGAAGTGGAGCAGAGTATGTAACATCTCGTTCCTTGGATTCTTCAACAGAATACTTTGGTTCGCTTAAACTATAATCAATAAATTCTAGTGACAAATTACCCGTGAAATCTTCAATCGGTGAAATATCCTGGAACATTTCACGCAATCCTTCATCAAGGAACCATTGATAGGAAGCTGTTTGAATCTCAATTAAGTTAGGTAATTCTAAAACTTCACTGATTCGCGCATAACTTCTTCGTTGGCGGTGTCGTCCATACTGAACTAGTTGACCTGTCAACAGATTCACCCCTCAAATCAAGCTTTTGTAATTACTTCTATAAATTTCTTATAAAAAATAGATAGTAAAACGTGATGCTTTTATCCAGACAGGAGGATTTTCCCACTTGACCGCTCGACTCAAGACTTCAACGCTTACATGTATCTTCTTTCATAAGACAAAAAGAAAAAGGGTTTTTTCTTAAAAACCACATTCTCCAATTTTCTACTATTATTTTATTAGCATCGCCGTTAATTGCCAAATTTATACAACAAGAGTTGAATTTAGCAATTTTACACAATATATCATGTTGGCATTTTATAATATTAACATAGCCAAAATGTCAAGTCAAATCTTTTTGGCTTTCAAAATAAAATACCCTTTTTTCTTTTCAACCGTTTCTACAGAGCCGAACATCTCATTTAGTTTTTCTATCGCAGAAGGAGCACCTTGCTTTTTTTGAATAACCACCCAAAGCTCACCACCAGGCGCTAGATACTCAAAACTTTGTACAAAAATGTCGTGCACCACTTGCTTTCCCGCACGAATAGGTGGATTCGTCAAAATTGCGGCAAACCCCTTACCTTTTACTCCAGTTAATCGATCACTCTCATAAATAGTAACATTAGAAACTTTATTTAGAGCTGCATTATCTTTTGCTAATCCAATCGCTCGCTCATTCACATCGACCATATGTATTTCTTTGGTGGGCTGTTCTTTTGCTAGAGAAATCCCAATCGGACCATAGCCACAACCAACATCAAGAATCGGGCCATTAACATTCGGAAATTGAAATGCCTCAATCAGTAACCTCGAGCCAAAATCTACTTCACTTTTTGAGAACACACCATTGTCGGTAATAAAAGATAGGCTTTGATTTCTTAGTGTAAAACTCCATGTCTTTCGATTACTTTCAACTTTTTGGTCCCTCGAGAAATAATGCTCTGCCATACTACCACTTCCATGAATTTTTAGTAGAGAAAACTTATACGAAAAAATTATAATCGAACCTTTTTTAAAAAGCAAAAGGCTCGCTTATGCAGCGAGCCTTTCAATATCATTATTACTTAACTTCAACGTTTGCTCCAACTTCTTCAAGCTTAGCTTTGATTTCTTCAGCTTCTTCTTTAGAAGCTCCTTCTTTGATAGCTTTTGGAGTGTTGTCAACAAGTTCTTTTGCTTCTTTAAGTCCAAGACCTGTGATTTCACGTACAACTTTGATAACTTTGATTTTTTGGTCGCCTGCAGAAGCAAGAACAACGTCAAATTCAGTTTTCTCAGCAGCAGCTTCTCCACCAGCAGCTCCAACTACAGCTACAGGAGCAGCAGCAGTTACACCAAATTCTTCTTCGATAGCTTTTACTAAGTCGTTAAGTTCTAAAACAGTCATGCTTTTAACTGCTTCAATGATTTGTTCTTTAGTCATGATAAAAGTTCCTCCTTAAAATTGTGTTTGTAATTGTTTATTTCACGAACGATATTTCTAACTTACGCGCCTTGTTCTTCTTTTTGATCTGCAACAGCTTTTGCAGCAAGAGCAAGGTTGCGGATTGGAGCTTGAAGTACGCTGAGTAGCATAGATAGTAAGCCTTCGCGTGATGGTAGTTCAGCAAGAGCCTTAATATCTTCTAATGATGCAACGTTCCCTTCAATTACACCTGCTTTAATTTCAAGAGCTTCGTGCTTTTTAGCGAAGTCATTTAAAATTTTAGCTGGGGCAACTACATCTTCGTTACTGAATGCGATAGCGTTAGGACCTGTAAGAGCGTCGTTAAGGCCAGCAAGTTCAGAAGCTTCAGCAGCACGACGAGTTAAAGAGTTTTTGTAAACCTTGAACTCGATACCAGCTTCACGAAGTTGTTTACGAAGTTCTGTTACTTCAGCAACATTTAAACCACGATAGTCAACAACAACTGTTGTTTTAGCAGCTTTTAACTTATCAGCGATTTCGTCTACGATTACTTTTTTAGTTTCGATAGCGTTGCTCATCCTTACACCTCCTGTAGATTTACTACATTTATACCAAAAAATATAAACCTCCATGCCTTGCAGACATGGAGGAAGTATACAATAGTCGTTTACACGAACTGTTCAATCTATCGTATGACCTCGGTAGGGAATTAAGCCTTAAAGGCACCTACTGTCTGCGGTACAAATGTTATTCTATTTTCACAACAAAATCTATTCTAGTAGAATTTCATTCTGTTGTCAATTATATTTTTAAATTACTTTGCATTTACAGTTGAAGGGTCTACTTTTACTCCAGGTCCCATTGTTGAAGTAACAGTTACGTTCTTCATGTAAGTTCCTTTTGCAGCAGAAGGCTTCACTTTAAGCATTGTTTCGAAAATTGTAGTGAAGTTTTCAACAAGCTTTTCGTTTTCGAAAGAAGTTTTCCCGATTGGTACGTGGATGTTTCCAGCTTTATCAACACGGTATTCAACTTTACCAGCTTTGATTTCGTTAACTGCTTTTGTTACATCAAATGTAACTGTACCAGTCTTAGGGTTTGGCATTAAGCCTTTAGGTCCTAATACACGACCAAGCTTACCAACTTCACCCATCATGTCAGGTGTAGCAACGATTACGTCAAACTCAAACCAACCTTGGTTGATCTTGTTGATATAGTCTGCATCTCCTACATAATCAGCGCCAGCTGCTTCTGCTTCTTTCGCCTTTTCACCTTTAGCAAATACAAGTACACGTTGTGTTTTACCAGTTCCGTTTGGAAGCACAACTGCTCCACGGATTTGTTGGTCAGCTTTCTTTGGATCTACTCCAAGACGGAAAGCAACTTCTACAGATGCGTCAAACTTTGCAAAGTTTGTCTTTTTAGCAAGTTCAATAGCTTCTTCAACCGGATATGCTTTTGTACGGTCAACAAGCTTTGAAGCTTCTAAAAACTTCTTACCTTTTTTAGCCATTTTTATTTCCTCCTAGATTGTGGTTTTAGCGGAAAAGTTCTTAACTAACCTCCCACGAATAACAGCGCTGTGCATAAACACACATTCGCTAGACATAAGAAAGGTTGCGCGTGAAACCAAATTCAACACCGCAACCCCTTAACTCAAAAAACATTCGAGCATGAATTAGTCTTCGATAACAATACCCATGCTGCGTGCAGTACCTTCAACCATACGCATAGCTGCTTCAACGCTAGCCGCATTTAGATCAGGCATTTTTGTTTCAGCAATCTCGCGCACCTTGTCACGCTTGACTGTTGCTACTTTATTACGGTTCGGTACACCAGAACCAGACTCGATACCAGCCGCCTTCTTAAGAAGAACTGCAGCAGGAGGAGTTTTTGTAATAAATGTAAATGAACGGTCTTCAAAAACCGTAATCTCAACAGGAATGATTAAGCCAGCTTGTTCAGCTGTACGAGCGTTGAACTCTTTACAGAATCCCATGATGTTAACACCGGCTTGACCTAGTGCAGGACCAACTGGTGGTGCTGGATTAGCTTTAGCTGCAGGGATTTGTAACTTAACAATCTTAATTACTTTTTTAGCCACGAGACACACCTCCTTAAGTCCGTGATGTGGTAATAGGGGATTTTCCCCTCCCACTCATATAATAGTCTTTATTTAAAATAAAGAACTGTTTCCTTTTGTCCGGTCTCAAAGTTTGAGACATACTGACCTTTGAAATATTACCACTTTTCGAAACCTATTTCAAGTTTTTTCAGGTTATATTTTTTCAATCTGTGTAAATTCAAGTTCTACAGGGGTATCTCGACCAAACATATTTACAAGAACCTTGACTTTAGACTTGTCTTTATCTATTTCTTCAATAGATCCAGTAAAGTTTGCAAATGGTCCTTCCTTGACTTGTACCATTTCTCCAAGTTCAAAGTTTACATCCACACGCTTCTGCTCAAGTCCCATACGTTTAAGGATGAAATCCACTTCTTCCGGTAGTAAAGGAGTCGGCTTAGAACCAGATCCAGCTGAACCTACGAAACCAGTTACTCCAGGAGTGTTTCGAACCACATACCAAGAGTCATCTGTCATCACGATTTCAACCAATACGTAACCTGGAAACACCTTTCTTTTAACTACTTTCTTTTTACCATTCTTAATATCTGTTTCTTCTTCTTCAGGCACTACCACGCGAAAGATTTTGTCTTGCATCGCCATAGACTCTACACGTTTTTCAAGGTTTGCTTTTACCTTGTTCTCATAACCCGAGTAAGTATGAACTACATACCAATTCTTTTCCATTGTCGAGGACGAATTGTCCTTCCCTCCCTATATGAAAATATCCATTTTATTAAACTAGAAAGCATTGTTAGCCTTTATTTTTTTACAAATGAAAAAACCCGTTGCCGGGCTTTGCTAAAAGTTTCCTATGTTTGTTACCATTATACCATTATGTTACGGGTGTTATTCAAGGAATTAAACGAATTAATTCTGAAATCCCTAAATCTATTACAGCAAAGAAAAGAGCAAAAAATATAACTGTAGCTAATACCGTAACTGTGTAGTTTGTCAGTTCCTTACGCTTTGGCCAACTAACTTTGCGCATTTCGCGGCTGACATCTTTAAAAAAATTGACTACGCGCTGCATGTGTATACCCCCAACTTCCTTGTCTTACTCTATCTATAGGTGGTGCCTACTACTTTGTTTGACGGTGGATGGTATGAGCACTGCATGTTCTACAAAACTTCTTCAGCTCTAACCGTTCCGACTCTTTATTGCTCATCGTTGAATAGTTTCTCGAACCGCAAGTTACACAGGCCAAAACTACCTTTTTTGTCAAAAATGCCACCTCTAACTTACTATTTTGTCCATAAAACTGTATCATGGACACTTATCAATGTCAACAGAGCTCTATTACCATATACCTGTCATATTACAGAGTGAGCTCCCTTACCTCTAGGTATTTCTCAAGCTTCCTCTTCACACGTTGGAGCGCATTATCAATCGATTTCACATGACGGTTGAGCTCCTCTGATATTTCCTGATATGACTGACCATCTAGGTAAAGAGCTAGTACCTTCCGCTCTAAATCACTTAGAAGCTCTGACATTTTCACCTCAATATGATCAAATTCCTCTTGATTGATAATCAGTTCCTCCGGATCTAACACTTTAGCTCCAGAAATAACATCCATTAACGTTCGATCGGATTCTTCATCATAGATCGGCTTGTCCAACGACACATAAGAATTCAGCGGAATATGTTTTTGTCTCGTTGCCGTTTTAATCGCGGTAATAATTTGTCTTGTAATACACAGTTCTGCAAACGCTTTAAAAGAAGTGAGTTTGTCCTCTCGGAAATCTCGGATCGCTTTGTAAAGGCCGATCATTCCTTCTTGAACAATGTCCTCTTTGTCAGCACCGATTAAGAAATAGGATCTAGCTTTAGCTCTAACGAAGTTTCGATACTTATGAATCAAGTAATCTAATGCTTCACTATCACCTTTGTGCACTAAATCAACTATTTCTTCATCCTCAAGCTGCATTAAATGTAAATAATTTTCGTTGATTTTTGTTGTCTTGTAGTCAGCATTCACTTCGGATCCCCCCGACCGAACAAGCATAGATAGAAATATTATACAGTAGCCTTTTTTAAAGCGTCAACCGCTCATCACTTTCCTCTTCGCCATTTTTCAAAAATTTCTGCCACTTCACTGCTTAATGGAATTTTTGACGTAGGGCTATTTTCCTGAATTTTTTGTACCTTCTTTTCTATCTTCTTTTCAACCGAGTTCATCTCTATAAGTAACTCTCGTGCTGATTTTCTTAGCGCACCTTGTCCAAATATGGCCCATTGTTCCGTAAAATCAGAGGTTGCCACATGAATCTGAGTTTTTCTATTATTTAAAGAGATCGCAAGTTTTTCAATGCGTTCATCCGCTGTTTCATTATTTCTAGTGAATATTACTTCGACTTTATAATTCTTATACTTTTTCTCTGTCCCTTTTACAAAATGGGCATCGAATACAACGATAACACGATAGCCTGAGTAGGCTTGATACTCGGCCATCCTTTCAATTAAACGGTCCCGAGCTGCTGCTAAATCCTTATTTTTTAGCTCTCGGAGTTCTGGCCAAGCTCCAATAATATTGTATCCATCCACTAACAGAATGTCCATTTTACCCCTCTAGTGGATATCGTTTTCGATACACCTCATACATTAAAAGGGCAGCCGCTACCGAAGCATTTAAAGAGGTGACATGTCCTTTCATTGGCAGGCTAACCAAAAAGTCACATTTATCACGGATGAGTCTTCCCATTCCTTTTCCTTCACTACCAATTACAAGACCTAAAGGCATTGTCCCATCGAGCGAACGAAAGTCCTGTTTGCCCTTCGCATCTGTTCCTGCAATCCATAATCCTCGTTCCTTTAGCTCATCAATGGTTTGTGCCATATTCGTCACTCGGACAACAGGAACATATTCAATGGCTCCCGTTGATGCTTTTGCAACAGTTGCCGTTAACCCTACTGCTCTTCGTTTCGGAATGATAATTCCGTGTGCACCAGTGGAATCGGCTGTTCTCATAATGGATCCTAGATTATGCGGATCCTCAATTTCGTCTAACAAAAGGAAAAATGGTGTTTCACCTTTTGCTTCTGCCGCCTTAAACAAGTCATCAAGTTCCGCATATTGGTAGGCAGCTACTGCTGCTACAACTCCTTGGTGATTTCCTTCTACCATCTGGTCGATTTTCTTTTTAGGAACAAATTGAACGATGACATTTTGTGCTTTTGCTAGCCCTATTACCTGTTGCATTTGACCCGTTTGGGAACCTTCTGCGATAAATATTTTATTCACATCGCGTTCAGACTTTAGTGCTTCTATAACTGGATTTTTCCCAATAATAAAGTCTTGGCTCATCTTATTGTTCCTCCTTTCATTCTCCAACTTGAGAGAGGGCAACTTCGATCAATTCATCAAGTCGCTCCTCTCTGTTCATCAAATATAGATATCCGATTAATGCTTCAAACGCTGTACCATAGCGATATGTCTGTACATCTGTGTTCTTTGGCACTGTTCCAGATTTTGCATTTCTGCCCCTTCTAACAACAGCCTCTTCTTCCTCACTTAAGAGCTTCGAATCCAGAAAGTGATGGATGAATTGACATTGAGCTTTTGCTGAAACATATTTGGTCGACTCCTTATGAAGCTGATTAGGTCGTACCTTCCCAGATTGAAGCAGGTATCTCCGAACATATACCTCAAAAATAGAATCACCTATATAAGCTAAGGCGAGGCTATTCAGTTGTTTCGCATCTATCGTATTTTCAAAGCGAAGCATATTTTAGCCTCTTTTCCATCTAGTGCCTTGAGGCGTATCTTCTAGAATAATATTCATATCTTTTAACTGATCACGAATTTGGTCAGATAACTGGAAATTCCGATCCTTTCTTGCCTGGATACGCTGTTCGATTAACGCTTCTATTTCTTCATCAAGCAGTTGCTCTGCTTCAAGAGTTAAACCTAAGATTCCAAATAACACTTCAAACTCACTCATAAATGCGTCGATCACAGTGATAGATGTATTTTTTTCAATAAGATACATGTTAGCTAACTTAGATAAGTCGAATAACTTAGAGATCCCATTAGCTGTATTAAAATCATCATCCATATCTCGAACAAATTCATCATGTAAGGTAGTAACCTTTGTCAACCATTCTTGATCATTGTCCGTTAAATTGGCACTAGCCTCACGTCGATGTTTTAAGTTTTGATAAGAAGTTATTAATCGATCAAGTCCTGCTTTTGTATTTTCTAACAACTCATCTGTATAGTTGATGGGATTACGATAATGTACAGCTAACATGAAGAACCGTAGTACCTGCGGATCATGTTTTTTGATAATATCGTGAACGAGAACAAAGTTTCCTAGTGATTTTGACATTTTTTCATTATCAATATTAATGTACCCGTTATGCATCCAATAGCGCGCAAATGTTTTGTCTGTTAACGCTTCTGATTGCGCAATTTCATTTTCATGATGTGGGAAAGCCAGATCCTGTCCCCCTGCATGAATGTCAATCGTATCACCTAAATACTTCTTCGCCATTGCAGAGCACTCAATATGCCAGCCTGGTCTCCCTTTCCCCCATGGGCTTTCCCAGAAAATTTCACCTGGCTTTGCTGCCTTCCAAAGTACAAAGTCTAAAGAATCTTGTTTCTTCTCACCAATGGCAATTCTCGTACCTAGTCTCAGTTCATCAATCGATTGGTGAGACAATTTTCCATACTCCTTGAATTTACGAGTGTGGTAGTATACATCGCCCTCGGACTCATAGGCATATCCCTTTTCAATCAATGTAGAAATAAAGTCTAAAATAATATCCATGCTTTCTGTTACTCGAGGATGAATATCTGCTTTTTTGCATCCGAGTGCTGTTACATCTTCAAAGTATGCTTTTATAAAACGATCAGCAATCGTTGGGACATCTTCTCCAAGCTCATTTGCTACACGAATAAGCTTATCATCCACATCAGTGAAATTGGAGATATATTGAACCTCATATCCTCTATACTCTAAATATCTTCTTACTGTATCAAACACAATGGGTGGTCTTGCATTTCCTATATGGATATAGTTATAAACTGTAGGACCGCAAACATACATCTTTACTTTACCCTCTTCTAGAGGGATGAACGGCTCTTTTGAACGAGTCAGTGTATTATATATTTGAATGCTCATGCTCGTAGCTCCTTTCCTTCTCTACCTGTTCTAGTTGTTTTCTTAAATTGTGAATTTCGGATTCTAATGCTTTGAAACGGTCGCCAGTTGGATCTGGTAGATCACAGTGATTTAAATCTTTCTCTACTTTCTTTCCATCCCTTATTACAACTTTCCCAGGAATCCCAACTACTGTCGAATTTGGAGGGACATCCTTTAGTACAACAGAACCTGCTCCTATCTTAGAATTTTCACCAACCGTAATCGATCCTAATACTTTTGCACCCGTTGCAATAAGAGCATTATCCTTAATAGTTGGATGTCGCTTTCCTTTCTCTTTTCCCGTTCCCCCTAGTGTAACTCCCTGGAACACAGTCACATTGTCACCAATTTCACATGTTTCACCGATGACAACCCCCATGCCATGATCGATAAAAAATCGCCTTCCGATGGTTGCACCTGGGTGAATTTCTATCCCTGTGAAGAAGCGGCTTACCTGCGAAATGACCCTTGCCATAAAATAAAATTTCCTCTTATATAGAGCATGCGCCATTCGATGAGCCCAGATGGAATGCAAACCTGAATATGTTAAGATAACCTCCAAATACGTCCTTGCCGCTGGATCTTGTTCAAAAACTACTTCAACATCTTCCCTTAGCATTTTAAACATTATCGTTCCCCCTAAACGTAAATGCTGCATTTTTTGTAAAAATAAAAAACGCCCCTGTCAAAAATGACAGAGACGCTTGTATGCGCGGTTCCACTCTGTTTAAGTAACGTAATTGCTACTTCAACTCATCTCTTGTAACGGAAGAAATCCGCCTCATTCTACTAGGGGAATGACCCTGTTTCGAATCAGGACTCAGAGGGGCACTTCAAAAAACAAGGGGCTTAAACCACTTTCAGCCGATGATGGTTCTCTCTAGAAAGCATTGCTTTTTTACTTTTCCTCTTCAACATTTTCTAAATTATATAATTATCTTTACTATATTACATTTTTTCCAATCTGTTAACCAATAATGCTCACAATTCGTTGTAATATTTTTTCTTTACCAATTAAAGCAATTGCTTTAGGTAGATCTGGGCCATGTGTTTGACCAGTAGCAGCAACACGAACCGGCATAAAGAGCTTCTTACCCTTTTGTCCTGTTGCTTTTTGAACAACCTTCAAAGTTGCTTGAACATCTTCTGCTTGGAGGCTTGGAAGCTTTTCAATCTCACTCGCAAAAGTAGATAATACTTCCTTCACGCCTTCCTCCTGAAGAACCGCCTTTGCTTCTTCCTCTAGCTCTAGTTCCTCCTTGAAGAATAACTCAGATAGCTCGACAATTTCAGCCCCATAGCTCAACTGATCTTGATAAAGCGCTACGAGATTTTTCGTCCATTCTATTTCCTCTGGAGTCATTGCCTCACTAACAAGTCCCGCCTTTTGAAGATGTGGTAGAGCAAGCTCATACACAACGTCAACCTCTTGCTTCTTCATGTACTGGTTATTCATCCATGTAAGCTTTTGCTTATCAAATAGAGCTGGAGATTTCGAAAGTCTATTCGCTTCAAAAATGGAAATCAGCTCTTCCTTCGAGAAAATCTCTTCTTCTCCAGATGGTGACCAGCCGAGTAAGGTAATAAAATTAAATAATGCTTCAGGAAGATATCCTAATTCCTCATACTGTTCAATGAACTGGATTATGGACTCATCACGTTTGCTCAGCTTCTTTCGGCTTTCGTTTACGATCAATGTCATATGTCCAAATACTGGTGTTTCCCAACCTAACGCTTCGTAAATCATCATTTGCTTTGGTGTATTAGAAATATGGTCATCTCCACGTAACACATGTGTTATTTCCATCAAGTGATCATCAACAGCAACAGCAAAATTATACGTCGGTGTTCCATCTTTTTTTACAATGACAAAATCTCCACCGATCCCATCTGCCTCAAAAGATACGTCACCTTTGACCATGTCGTTAAAGCTGAAAACCTTCCCACTAGGAACCAAAAAGCGAACGCTTGGTTGTCTTCCTTCTTTTTCTAGAGCTTCGCGCTGATCACTCGTTAGATGACGGCATTTCCCTGAATAGCCACCCATCTCCCCCTTCTCCGCTTGCTCATTACGTTCTGCTTCTAGTTCTTCCTCTGTACAATAACATTTATAAGCTTTTCCCTCTTCTAGAAGTTGCTTATAGTACACTTCATATAAGTCGTTACGTTCTGATTGTCTGTATGGACCATATGATCCACCGACATCAACGCTCTCATCCCAATCTATTCCTAACCATTTTAAGTATTTCAGCTGACTTTCTTCCCCGCCAGCAATATTACGCTTCTTATCGGTGTCTTCAATTCGGATAATAAACTTTCCACCTTGATGACGCGCAAACAAGTAGTTAAAAAGCGCAGTACGAGCGTTTCCAATATGTAAATGCCCCGTTGGACTTGGTGCATAACGAACACGTACAGTGTTAGACATTCTATTTTTCCTCCTAAAGAGTTCAATCTATTTTTGACATTTATTTTATCATTGTGAAAAGACAATTCCTAGAGCTCTTTCTTTTTTAAGAGCACAACTGCTTGAGAAGCAATTCCTTCTCCTCTTCCTGTAAACCCAAGCTTTTCTGTTGTTGTTGCTTTAACATTTACTTGTTCTGGTGTAGCCTTCAGTAATTCAGCAATTCGGTTCTTCATTTCCTCAATGTATGGTGCCATCTTCGGCCTTTGTGCAATAATGGTGCAATCAGCATTCACTAGCTCATATCCTCGATTCTCAACTAATGACCATACATGTTCAAGAAGTTTTGCTGAATCGGCATCCTTAAACTCTGGATCAGTATCCGGAAAGTGTCTACCAATATCTCCTTCACCTATTGCTCCTAAGACAGCATCTGTCACTGTGTGAAGAAGGACATCTGCATCGGAATGCCCTAACAATCCTTTTTCATAAGGAATCGTTATTCCTCCTATAATAAGAGGCCTACCCTCTGTGAGCTGATGAACGTCAAATCCTTGTCCAATTCTAAACATCGTTATTAAAGTCCCCTCTTTTGGTAGTCACGTTGCTTTATGATTGCTTCTGCAAAATACAAATCTTCTGGTGTCGTCAGTTTAATATTATCGTAGTCACCCTCAACAATTTTTACAGGTACATGTAGTCGTTCTACTAAACTTGCCTCATCCGTCCCTAAAAACTTCTGTTCCAACGCTAAGTTATGAGCTTCTTCTAACAACGACACGCGAAAAGCTTGTGGGGTTTGAATGGCCCACAAGCTTGAACGCTCAATCGTCTCAACTACTTCAAAATTATTTACCTTCTTAATCGTATCCTTAACAGGGACCGCTACTACAGCCGCTCCATCTTGCTCTGCTACCGCTACTAATTCATGGATTACTCTTTTTTCAATAAATGGCCTTGCTGCATCATGAACGAGGACAATTCCCTCTTTCTTTGCTGCTTGCAGCCCATTATATACACTGTGCTGTCTTTCGTTCCCACCAGCAACAAGGGAAGTAACCTTTTTAATTCGATACTTTTTTAAAAGGCTGGAAAAATGATCTTCATCTCCGGCTGAAATAGCTAAAATAATTCCCTTACATGCCTCATCTAATTCAAATACCTTGAGTGTATGAATTAATATAGGAATATCCTTTAGCTGAAGCAACACCTTATTTTTGCCTGCCCGCATTCTTTTCCCTTGTCCTGCTGCAGGGATAATAACTTGGTAAGACATAAGATATCCCCTAACTATTTCTATAATGCTTTTTCTAGTAATTTCGGTTTAGCAAAAATCATTCGACCAGCTGATGTTTGCAGTACACTTGTTACCAATACATCAAGCTGCTTCCCAATATAATCTCTACCATCTTCAACAACAATCATCGTGCCATCATCGAGATAAGCAATGCCTTGGTTATGCTCCTTGCCATCTTTTATAACTTGGACATTCATTTCTTCTCCAGGCAATACAACTGGCTTAACGGCATTTGCTAAGTCATTAATGTTTAATACAGCAACCTTCTGAAGTTCACACACTTTATTTAGATTAAAGTCATTGGTTACGACTACTCCGCTTGTTAGCTTTGCAAGCTTAACAAGTTTTGAATCTACCTCTTGTACATCCTCAAAGTCGCCTTCATATATCTCTACATTCATGGCTAGTTCTTTTTGAATTCGATTTAAAATATCAAGACCTCTTCTACCACGGTTTCGCTTTAATACATCAGAGGAATCAGCAATATGCTGCAATTCTTCAAGGACAAATTGTGGAATGACAATGGTTCCATCTAAAAATCCTGTTTGGCAGATATCAGCAATACGTCCATCAATAATAACACTCGTATCTAATATTTTTAATTCATTTTTGGCAGTTGTATTCTCAGCATCTAATTCTTCATCACTAGACTTCTTTTTTGATTTTGTAAAAAGGGATAATAACTCGTCTCTCTTTTTAAAACCAACCTGGAAACCTAAATAACCAAATAGAAGTGTCAGTAGTACGGGAGCTACCGTATTTAAAATAGGTACTTCAATACCCGTTAAAGCATAACCAACTAAAAAGGCAATAATTAATCCAAATACTAATCCTACGCTACCAAAGATAATATCTGTTATAGGTACTTTTACAAGAGATTCTTCTACCCATTTCACGAAATTGACGACGTAATCGACCGCCCAAAAAGTAATAAGATAAAAAATAATAGCACCTAAAATAGCGGTAACATAATGATTATTTATCAGAGGAATGTCGTCTAATGATATAAGTGTTAATAGATCAGAGATTAAAAAGATCCCTAAAGTACCACCTGTAATTAAGAAACAGGCTTGAACAATACGCTTTAACATTCCTTCACCTCCTTTTATACATTATAAACAATTTCCATAAATTGAAACGTAATATTACATAGAAAATTATTGTTTGTCATTATCCTGTAATCTCTTTGTTATATTAGTATAATTGCGGGTGATTTCACATGCTTATTATTACTAAGGGTAGCACCTAGCAAATATTGGTGTCAATTTTTTACCCTTTATCTTTCACTTATTCAAATGTCGCTTTTAGTGCATCCGCTACAGTAGAAACTCCAATCAACTGAATCCCTTTTGGGGCTGACCATCCACCTATGTTATTGGCAGGGATAATGACTCGTTCAAACCCTAGCTTGGCAGCTTCTTGAACACGCTGCTCTATTCTTGATACCCTTCTTATCTCTCCTGTCAAACCTACTTCACCAATAATACAATCCGTTGGTCTTGTTGGCTTATCCCGGAAGCTTGAAGCAATGCTAATAGCTACAGCTAAATCAATAGCTGGTTCATCCAGCTTCACTCCACCAGCAACCTTTAAGTAGGCATCCTGGTTTTGGAGTAGCAAACCAACTCGTTTCTCCAACACAGCCATTAACAGTGACACTCTGTTATGATCAATGCCTGTAGCCATTCTCCTAGGATTTCCGAAACTAGTCGGTGAGATAAGTGCTTGTATCTCTACTAAAACCGGTCGAGTGCCTTCCATCGAAGCAACTACTGTCGATCCTGCAGCACCTTGAGATCGCTCCTCAAGGAATATCTCAGATGGATTATGAACCTCTTCCAATCCAAATTCCTTCATTTCAAAAATTCCCATTTCATTTGTGGAACCAAAACGGTTTTTTACCGCTCTGACGATCCGATACGTATGGTGGCGCTCCCCTTCAAAATATAGAACGGTATCGACCATATGTTCGAGAAGTCTAGGACCTGCAATCGAGCCTTCTTTTGTCACATGGCCTACGATAAAAATAGCAATGCCCTTTGTCTTACCTATTCTCATAAGCTCAGCTGTACACTCTCTTACTTGAGAGACACTTCCTGGTGCTGAGGTTACTTGAGGATGGAAAATGGTTTGGATAGAATCAACAATCACGAAACTCGGGTTTTCCTTCTCAATCGTTCGACTGATCTCTTCCAGGTCTGTTTCAGAATAGACGAGTAAGTTTTCTGATGCTACTCCTAGTCGATCTGCTCTTAGCTTCGTTTGTCTCATTGATTCTTCCCCTGAAATATAAAGAACGGAATGTTGCTTTTTTGCAAGTTGAGAGGAAACCTGTAATAGCAAGGTGGATTTTCCAATTCCGGGATCACCGCCTATTAACACAAGGGAGCCCTTAACGATTCCTCCACCTAACACACGATTTAACTCGACCAAATCCGTTTGTATACGGGGCTCTGTAATCGTTTCAATAGAGGTAATTGGTGTTGCTTTAGACATGGTTGTTGCACCTACTGAATGAGCAAAGGTTGCGCGGTGATTAGACACCTTTTTTTCTATTTCTTCCACCATCGTATTCCATTGTCCACATCCAGGGCATTTCCCCATCCATTTGGGAGATTCATAGCCGCAATCATTACACATAAATTTTGTTTTTACTTTTGCCAAACTTATATCCCCCTTTACACCTTCCTTGCCATACTCTCTTATTATAAGACATGTTGTAAATTCATTGCAGTGATAAGTATTTCCCAACAGAAAATAGAAGGCACACGTAATCTCTTACGTGTGCTCCCTATTTTTTACGATTATTTATGAATGGGTTCTCCTGCCCTTACAGCAAAATCACCATCCACAAAATCAATGACAACCTTTTGTCCGGTTAGAACCGTTCCTCTTAATAACTCTTCTGATAGACGGTCTTCAATATGCTTTTGAATCGCTCTTCTTAAAGGTCGAGCACCGTATTCAGGGTCATACCCTTCCTCAGAAATCTTCTCTTTTGCAGCTTCTGTTAGCTCTAACGTAATATCCTGTTCATTTAATCGCTTAATTAGCTGATCAGACATTAATGTTACAATCTGTTTTAAGTGCTTTTTCTCTAACGAATGGAAAACAATAATCTCATCGATACGGTTTAGGAACTCTGGACGGAATGCCTTTTTCAGCTCCTCCATTACCTTCCCCTTCATATCTTTAAAGTCCTGTTCTCCATCTTGAATGTTAAAGCCAACATACTTATTACGCTTTAACGCTTCTGCTCCAACGTTAGAAGTCATAATAACAACTGTATTACGGAAATCAACACTTCTTCCTTTGGAGTCAGTTAGACGACCATCTTCAAGTACTTGAAGCAAAATATTAAATACATCTGGATGCGCCTTTTCAATTTCATCTAATAAAATAACAGAGTAAGGCTTTCTTCTTACCTTTTCTGTCAATTGTCCACCTTCATCGTATCCTACATAACCTGGAGGAGAACCTACTAGTCTGGAAGTCGAATGTTTTTCCATATACTCCGACATATCAACACGAATCATTGCGTCCTCATCACCAAACATGGCTTCTGCTAATGCACGTGCAAGCTCCGTTTTACCAACACCTGTTGGACCAAGGAAAATAAACGAGCCGATAGGGCGCTTTGGATCTTTCAAACCAGCACGCGCACGGCGGACAGCCTTTGAGATTGCCTTTACAGCTTCTTCTTGACCGATTAAACGAGAATGAAGAATTTCTTCAAGCTTTAATAGCTTATCTGTCTCTGTTTGTGCCAGGCGTGATACAGGAATTCCAGTCCAACTTGCTACAACCGTAGCAATATCCTCGACAGTAACCTCTGAGTTCTCTTTTCCTTGCTTCTCTTTCCATGTTTTCTTTGTCTCTTCTAGTTGTTCACGAAGTCTTTGCTCTGAATCTCGTAATGATGCAGCCTTTTCAAATTCTTGGCTTTGAACAGCAGCATCCTTTTCCTTACGAACCTCTTCAAGCTTTGCTTCAAGCTCCTTTAAGTTTGGAGGAGTCGTGTAAGAACGAAGTCTTACCTTTGAACCTGCTTCATCAATTAAATCAATTGCCTTATCAGGAAGGAAACGATCCGAAATATAACGATCAGACAATTTTACAGCTGCCTCAATAGCTTCATCCGTAATGGATACTCTATGATGTGCTTCGTAACGATCTCTCAATCCTTTTAAGATTTGAACAGATTCATCCGCTGTCGGTTCATCTACCATGATTGGCTGGAAACGTCTTTCTAGAGCTGCATCCTTTTCAATATATTTACGGTATTCATCGAGGGTTGTTGCCCCAATACATTGAAGCTCCCCACGAGCTAAAGAAGGCTTTAAGATATTTGAAGCATCAATCGCACCCTCTGCTCCACCCGCACCGATAAGTGTATGAAGCTCATCTATGAATAAGATGATATTTCCTGCTTGTCGGATTTCATCCATTACTTTCTTTAAACGGTCTTCAAACTCACCTCGATACTTTGTACCTGCTACAACTGTACCCATATCAAGCGTCATAACACGCTTATCTCTTAATGTTTCAGGAACCTCATTGTTTACAATTTGTTGGGCTAAACCTTCAGCAATAGCTGTTTTCCCTACTCCAGGCTCCCCAATTAACACGGGGTTATTTTTCGTTCGTCGGCTTAATACCTCGATCACACGCTGAATTTCCTTAGCTCTACCAATAACCGGATCAAGACTTCCTTCTCTTGCAATAGCGGTTAAATCTCGTGCTAAGCTATCTAAGGTAGGTGTATTAGCGCTTGCTGCTGTACCACCTTGATGATTGCTTGACTCACTGCTACCTAAGAGTTGAAGCACCTGCTGTCTTGCTTTGTTTAAGCTGACTCCTAAATTGTTTAATACCCTTGCTGCTACTCCTTCACCTTCACGAATAAGACCAAGCAAAATATGCTCTGTTCCTACATATGAATGACCAAGCTTTCTTGCTTCATCCATAGAAAGTTCAATCACCTTTTTTGCTCGCGGTGTATAGTGAATCGTCTGAGAAGCATCTTGCCCGCGACCAATCAGATTTTCAACTTCTTTTTGTATTTTCTCTGATCCTAATCCTAAAGCATATAATGCTTTTGCTGCGATACCTTCGCCTTCTCTTACTAACCCAAGTAAAATATGCTCTGTTCCAATATTATTATGACCTAAACGAATAGCTTCCTCCTGCGCTAGTGCAAGTACCTTTTGAGCTCTCTCTGTAAAACGTCCAAACATCATGTGAACATCCTCCTAACTAAGGTTAATTTTCCATTTTTATTCTTTCCCTTATTAAAGAGGCGCGACGAATATCACGCTCGTTGGGTCTTAGTGGTCCTCCCGCATATTGCTGGAGAAATCCTGGCTGTGTTAATATCATTAATTCATTCAAAATATTTTTTGATATGTTTTCAATATAACCCATATCAATCCCTAATCTTACATCAGATAAGCAGTTGGCTGCTTCCTTTGTTTCAATGATTCTACTATGTGTTAGAACACCTAGGGAACGAAAAACTCTATCTTCTAATTGTATGTTAGAAGTTTTTGCTAATGCCCCACGAGCAGATCTTTCCTGGGCAATTAGTTGGCTGACAACTCCCTTTAAGTCCTCAACAATATCCTCTTCAGATTTACCTAACGTGATCTGATTAGATATTTGAAAGATGTTGCCTAACGCCTCACTACCCTCTCCATACATTCCTCTAACGACGAGACCAAGTTGATTGATGGCTGGAATAATACGATTCATTTGTTGCGTTAATGTCAAACCTGGTAGATGCATCATAACAGAAGCCCGCATCCCTGTCCCTACATTCGTTGGACAGCTCGTTAAGTATCCTACCTTTTCATCGAATGCATAATTGATATGCTCTTCTAATTCATCATCGATGCGATCAGCCAGTGTTAATGCCTCGCTCACCTGGAATCCAGGATATAAGCATTGAATTCGGATATGATCTTCTTCGTTAACCATAATGCAAACTTCTTCATTTTCGGATAAAAGACAGGCACCTAGAGCAGAGTTTTCAACTAGATGAGGGCTGATTAGATGCTTCTCCATTAATACTCGTTTTTGTATTGGCTGAAGTTCTTCCATTCTTAGGAGCTCTAATTGACTTAAGTTAGGAATGGTATGATTTAATAATGCCTTCTCCATTGTCTGAATAACCTCTTGTGCTTCCTCATTAGAGAAGAGGGTTGGGAACTTATACTCATTTATATTCCGCGCGAGCCGAATTCGAGAACTTAGAACAATGTCTGAATCAGGCCCTTCTGCACTCATCCATGAGCTTATGGCTTGATTAATAAATTTTTCAAGAGACATGTACTAATCCTCTCCTTCACTTTCACTGCGTAACAGCTTTTCAATTTCTCTAATTTCATCCCTTACAATTGCAGCTTGTTCAAACTCTTCGTTTTCTATTGCAGACTTTAAATCAACCTTTAGTTCTTCAACTTTCTTTTTGTAGTGAATGTTTCCACCTATTCGCTTAGGTATCTTCCCATTATGTGTGGAGTTTCCACTATGGAGCCGTCGTAGTATCGGTTGAAGCTGATCCCTAAACGTCTCATAGCAATGTGCACATCCAAACCGCCCGACTTGAATGAATTGCTTATATGTCATCGAACAGCTTTCACATTGCAATACTTGTTGTTGCTCATAAAGTGAAGCTTTTTGTTGAGCAAGCTGGTAGTTATGATCGAAGTTTAATAGCCCAGCCAATAGATTATTAATGGAGAACCCTGACGTATTAGTGACTACAAAGTGCTCACCTTTTTCTTGAGCACAAACCTCACATAAGTGAAACTCAGTTTTTTTACCATTATTAATCTTTGTAAAATGAAGTGTAGCTGGCCTTTCATTACACTCCTGACAAATCATGTTACTCACCTCAATAAATGGCTTTACTCTTTTCTAAAGGCGTAGATTCTTCTTACTTATATTTTAATGTTGTTAACATAGCCTTTAGCATTCTCGAACGAAGTTCATCACGATATGGTAAGTCAATATACAGGACGGAGCGATCAATGACACTGAGCATAATTTTTGCTTCTCTCGTTGAGATCACATCTTCCTCAACTAGTCTGAAAATCACGTGCTCTGCACTACTTTGTGACACTCTAGAAGAGATCACAGTTAGCAGCTGGTCAATAAGGTGAGCGTTATCGTGTGATTGAACCTTCATAATTCGAATATATCCACCACCACCTCGTTTACTTTCTACAACATACCCTTTTTCAATGGTAAATCGTGTGTTTATTACGTAGTTGATTTGTGATGGTACACACTGAAACTTATCAGCTATTTCACTACGCTTAATTTCAACGAGCTCTCTTTCACTCATCTCGAGTACTTCCTTTAAGTACTGTTCAATGATATCGGAGATATTCCTCACCATACCCCCCCTCTCTGACTTTGACTATATTTGACATTAATTATACATGATGAACGTAGTTTCATGCAATGAACAACACCTTATAAATTTTTCCCCAAATTTCTCACTCTCAAACTAGGAAGGAATTCATAAATATAATTCTATAAAATAGAGAATTAATTAAATTTAAGACAGGATCACTGAGGAACAGAGCGTTTGTGGGGTATTTTTTATCTATTCTATTTGACCGTATGAGGGGAAACTTGTTGCTTACTGGCAGTGAGGGCTCCTCTATTTGACCATTCGGGGGGAAAAGTGTCGCTCACGGGCAGATAGAGACCTTCTATTTGGCCATTCGAAAGAAAAAAGTAAAACATCATTCTTCTGATCCAAGGGCTAGAAGGAGAGGAGAAGCGCTGTAGACCTAATAGTTGGTTTATGACACGTAGACGAAGGAAAAAGGGCTGCTGTAGATCATAAAAGCAAATTTATGACTCGTTGCTGTGGGATTTGTGTAGCTGATAGGTTATAAAAGTTGGTTTATAACTTATATGCGAGGATAAAGTGGTACTGCACGTCATAAAAAAGTAGTTTATGACGTGTTTGTGTGGAATAAATGGTACTTGAAGTCATAAAAGTGATTACTTAACAATAAAAAATATACATAACAAAAAAAGCACCCACTCAGGTGCTTTTTTTCTTTGCCTAGCGACGTCCTACTCTCACAGAGGGAAACCCTCAACTACCATCGGCGCTGAAAAGCTTAACTTCCGTGTTCGG
>NZ_JBPCCH010000022.1:0-62104 GCF_050971805.1 Robertmurraya mesotrionivorans
GAGGCTGAAGAGGCGCCCCTGCTAAGGGTGTAGGTCGGGTAACCGGCGCGAGGGTTCAAATCCCTCCTTCTCCGCCACTATATATGCGCCTTTAGCTCAGCTGGATAGAGCATACGCCTTCTAAGCGTACGGTCAGAGGTTCGAATCCTCTAAGGCGCGTAAAATAACAAAGTAAAAAAACGCTTATTGAGCGTTTTTTTTGTGCTTTTTTATCTTTTAAGAAAATATTTACTTTAGGGCTTTTCAGCAAACCTTGAAGAGTAGCAGGTGGGTGGATGGTTTGAGCTCACTTCCATAAAGGAGGTTTTTTGAGTAAGATAAAAATAAATCAGTAGAATAGAAAGAAGTGAACGTTTTGATTAAATATAAAAGTCTCCATCATGTAAGTCTTACTGTTACAGATTTGGAAAGAGCAAAAGATTTCTATGGGAAAGTTTTATGTTTAAAAGAAATACCACGTCCAGATTTTGATTTTTCAGGTGCCTGGTATGAAATAGAGGGACAGCAACTCCACTTGATCGTCGATCCCTTTTCACAGACGATTCGTCAAGATAAAAGCTTATCCAGCAGAGAAGGTCACTTTGCCCTTAGAGTCGAGAACTACTATGACACACTTACATGGTTAAAACAGAATAAAGTTGAACTCCTTGAAAAACCATACGGAAAAAGTGGATTTGCGCAAATTTTCTGTGCTGATCCAGATGGTAATTTAGTTGAACTAAATGTTAATCAAAAAGAATTATAAAAGC
Organism: Robertmurraya mesotrionivorans; assembly: GCF_050971805.1. Taxonomy (NCBI): domain Bacteria; kingdom Bacillati; phylum Bacillota; class Bacilli; order Caryophanales; family Bacillaceae; genus Robertmurraya; species Robertmurraya mesotrionivorans. The sequence continues at coordinate 750 of NZ_JBPCCH010000022.1, forward strand.
ATCCCTTTGTAGAATGGAGCTTCAGGAATAATCAGTAAACACATTATAAATAATATGGTTATGAAAACTTTAATTCTTGTGATTTCCACAGTTTTTTTACTAATGTTCGCTAATGAAGTGCAAGCGGAAGAGATGATCTCAGTGAGATTAAGAAATTATATCGGAGACACCTCAAAATTAGCATTTCATATAAAAGGTACTTATTCAACGTTAGATCCAGCATGGATGTTAAAAGAAGGGGATGAATATACACTTTCATATAAAGGTGGGAAAATGTTTCTTGCTTGTGGTGAGTCAACAATGGAACTAGATAGCCCGTTCATTTTATATCCTGATGCTTATGATGAAAAGCATCTAGTATACATTGATGGAAGACCTTATATGGGGGCGGTAGAGTTTAATATAGAAGAAAAAAACATTAGACCAGTTAATCAAATACTTTTAGAGGATTACTTAAAGGGTGTAGTCCCATTTGAAGTGTTTCCCGAATGGAATATAGAGGCCTTAAAAGCACAAACGTTAGCTGCTCGTACTTATACAATCACCCATAAAAATCCCAAACTAGACGACACCATTCAATATCAAGTCTACGGAGGGTACAATCAATTCAAGAAAACCAAAAGGGCTGTAATTGATACGAAAGGAGAAATCATTACGTTTCAAGATAAGCCCATAAGTGCTTTTTATTCTGCGAGTAATGGTGGAATAACAGAAAGTAATAAAAATGTATGGGGTGGCAGTCCAAGCCCATATTTCCCTATCAAACAAGATCCTTATGATCCCATTCAACCCTGGGATTTTACATTACATAAAACACAAATAGATTTGGAAGAAATCAAATCGAAGGGTTGGAACGAGTTAAAGGAGAAAGATGGTAAAATTAGTGTATCTATTAAAAAATGGCTTAATCGAAATGGGTATGAAGGTGACATAAAAATTTTAAGTATTCCTTATTTTGAAGTCGATAATATTAAAAATGAATCACAAAGGTCAATGAAAGGCTCAATCCAAATCGAATTCATGAGAAGGTTGATTGATGGCACTATTTTATTCGAAGAAGTCTCAATGGATCATGTTGAATTAAAAAAAATACGACCGATGATAGGTGGAAGCCATTTTAGAAGTTATCTAATAAGTTCGTTTGAAATGACCCCAACTTCTTATAAAGTAAGTGGCAAAGGTCATGGCCATGGAGTTGGGATGAGTCAATGGGGTGCAAACGAAATGGCAGAGAAGGGGAAAACCTACAAAGAAATTTTAGGGCACTATTATCCTGGTACTCAAGTTAAAGTCACCAAAACCTTTCCAGATAATTAAAATGATGATATCTTTCAGGTATCATCATTTTTTTGCCTTTAGAAAAAATAAATAATCAAACTAGACTGTAGATAAAAATTACACTAAAAAACTTAAGGAGTTGAACCTAATGGGAAAAGTTACACCATTCTTAATGTTTCAAGATGGCAAAGCAGAAGAAGCAATGAATTATTACATATCAATCATTGAGGATTCAGAAATTACAAGTATTGTTCGCTATGGGGCGAATGAATCTGGAGATGAAGGAACAGTAATGAAGGCTACTTTTTCTTTAAAAGGGCAAGAATTTATGTGTATTGATAGTAATCTGAAGCATCAGTTTTCATTTACTCCTTCCATTTCAATTTTTGTTACTTGTGATAGTGAAGAGGAAATTAATAGCATTTATCAGAAACTTATCGAGGGTGGACAAGCGCTTATGCCAATTGGGGACTATGGTTTTAGTCAAAGGTTTGGTTGGCTAAATGATCGATTTGGAGTATCGTGGCAACTAAATCTCCCTTCGTGAAAGTCCTATAAACGAATAGCATAGCAGCCGATCGAAAATTGAAAAGAGGTACCTTGATGGCAAATAGTAGAATGAATCCAAAAGTTGATGATTATTTAAGTAAAACTAAAAAATGGAAGGAAGAATCTGAGAGGTTGAGACATATTGTTCTTGACTGTGATCTGACTGAAGAGTTTAAGTGGATGCATCCGTGTTATACGTTTGAGAAAAAAAACATCGTTTTAATACATGGATTTAAAGAATATTGTGCGCTTCTGTTTCACAAAGGTGCCTTATTAAAAGATCCCCATGGAATTCTTGTCCAACAAACCGCGAATGTACAGGCGGCACGCCAGATTCGATTCACCAATCTTCAAGAAATAGTTGAACTAGAACCCATTTTGAAAGAATACATTCTTGAAGCCATTGAAGTTGAAAAAGCCGGTTTGGAAGTGACTTTAAAAAAGAATACAGAATTCATCATTCCAGAAGAACTTCAAAATAAATTCGATGAAACACCAGACTTGAAAACTGCTTTTGAAGCATTGACGCCGGGACGGCAAAGAGCATACATTCTTTATTTTTCTCAACCGAAACAATCCAAAACTCGAGTGTCAAGGGTTGAAAATTGTATGGAGAAAATTCTCAGTGGAAAGGGATTAAAGGATTGCACTTGTGGACTATCTCAAAAAATGCCCTCCTGTGACGGCTCGCACAAGAACATTCGATAAGCAGCATATCATTAATTAAATTTTTAGGAGATAATTAATTTGGATTTTTTAGGTTTTATTACATTGATAATAGCTGGATTCACTGCTTGTGCTGAGTTTACTTCATTTGCCTTAGTACATCCAGTTATCCGTCATTTACCGCAAAAGTACCATATACGTTTTGAACAAGATTCACTGAAAACATATGGAATTATTATGCCGATATTAATGCCTTTAAGTGTAATTCTAACCGTAATATACGCATTATTTACTAATGAAATTGGAGGTTTCGAACTTACTATCCGTATTGCTTCTGCCGTGATGTTTATTTTAGCAACCGTAATAACTATTAAATATAATGTTCCAATTAACAAAGAAATTAAACAATGGGATGCTGATCATCCTCCCCCTGATTGGATGGAGATAAGAAAACGTTGGATGTTCTTTCAATCTATTCGGTCTTGGTTGCTTCTTATTGGTTTCATGTTACTTTGTTTATCGGTTTCAAATTAGGAATTGTGAGAAGCTAATCTATTACCAGTAACTACTTTGTATTGGGAATGCTTTATGTTCTCTTTTTTGTATGGAGAAAATAAATGTATTATTCTGTTTTTGATTCAAGGAATGGTAAGATTGAGATGTATGGAAGACTCAATAAAGTATATTAGTTGGTTATTATTAAAAGGCTAATTTTTAGGAAGGAAGTACAAAGCTATGGATTTCGAAACAGTGATGCAGGAGCTTGAAGCCCTCGGTAAGGAACGAACTAAAAAAATGTACATATCTAATGGTGCGCACGAGCCACTTTTTGGCGTAGCTACAGGTGCTATGAAACCAATCGCAAAGAAAATAAAAATCAATCAAGATTTAGCTGATGAGCTTTATGCTACGGGTAACTACGATGCAATGTACTTTGCTGGCATTATTGCAGACCCAAAAGCCATGACTGAGTCGGATTTTGATCGTTGGATGGATGGAGCGTATTTTTATATGCTTTCCGATTATGTGGTAGCAGTAACTTTATCAGAGTCAGATATTGCACAAGAAGTAGCTGATAAATGGATCGCAAGTGGTGACGAGTTGAGAATGTCTGCCGGATGGAGTTGCTACTGCTGGATGTTAGGGAATCGCAAAGACAAAGAATTTTCCGAAAGCAAGATATCCAATATGCTTGATACTGTGAAAAGTTCGATTCATGATTCGCCAGAACGAACCAAATCCGCTATGAATAATTTCGTATACACCGTGGGAATTTCCTATTTGCCGCAACATGAAAAGGCAGTCGAGATCTCGAAGGAAATAGGAATTGTAGAAGTCAAACGGGACAGTAAAAAAAGTAGTTTACTAAACGCATACGAAAGTATTCAAAAAGAAATGGATAGAGGGAAGCTTGGTTTCAAACGCAAATATGTAAGATGTTAAAAATAGTCTCGAATCGGGGTGTGATTCCAGAAGGATTGACACTCTTTTTTGTTGATATACTTAAAGAGGTAGTTTTCAGAGAAATTATAAGTCAGTTGTCTTCTTGCAAATACTTATAAAAAATGTTAAACTTTAGTAGAATTATTTTTGTTCGGTGTAAAGGATAGTATAAGATTAACTTTTCGTCTTGATGATCACTGAGTCCAAGGATAGTAACACATTGTGTGCAAAGCACACAGCAGGAGGAAACAAAATGGAACAAGGTAAAGTAAAATGGTTTAACGCAGAAAAAGGTTTCGGATTTATCGAGCGTGAAGCCGGAGAAGACGTATTCGTTCATTTCTCAGCTATCCAAGGGGACGGTTTTAAATCTTTAGACGAAGGTCAAGCAGTTACTTTTGACGTTGAGCAAGGTCAACGTGGAGCTCAAGCAGCTAACGTACGTAAAGCTTAATAATAAAAACAAACTAAGCAGGCTCTTTTTAGAGTCTGTTTTTTCTTTTAAATAACAAGGATCCCCACTCACTGAATGAGCAGGGCACAATGTAAGAAAGTAAATCAAATGGTAAATAAAGTGTATCACATAATAACGAATTCACCTAATTTCGTTTGTGTTAATTATAGCTTTCAATTTAGCTATAGTTCACCAATTCGTCGTAGACGGTGAGAATCTTTATTAGAGTAAAGTGGGGACTTTTGATGAACTTAATACATGGGCAGAAGTTATTCTGGCTGTCTTTGGAAAAATATCTCTATTAAAAATATTTAGAAAATACTATTGACAATTTGTTAATAGAATATTAAATTAAGTTTTATACTTTATTAAAGTAAATGAATAAATACGTTCTCTTATCAAGAGTGGCAGAGGGACTGGCCCGATGACGCCCAGCAACCGTTCCGTTTGGAATTGGTGCTAAATCCTGCAAAACAAGAAATTGTTTTGAGAGATAAGAGAGGAGTAGTCCTTATTTTGTGATGAAACCTCTCTTTTCTGGAGAGGTTTTTTATATTTTAGGCGGTGTTAAACTGGGCTATTGATTTGCGCTTCAGTAAAATTTTAACAGCCTAATAAAAAAACTCTCCTAAGAGCAACGTTGGTAAGAAGGCATAGAAAACAAAAAGGGGAGAAAAAAACATGAAGAAGAACTTTTTAAGAAGTACATTTGTATCAGCAATCGCTGCAACACTTTTGCTTACAGGCTGTGCATCAGGGGGAGAAACAAAGGAAGCAACAGGATCAAACACACCGATTGAAGGTGTACCTGAACGCTTTGCAAATGGAGACCAGCCGAAAATCAAAGTTATTCGTAAAATTGGCGGGGACGATCACACAGCTCAATTCTTAGCTGGTGCGAAACAAGAAGGTGAAGCTTTCGGTTTCCAAGTGGATGTATTTACTGCAAATGGAGATACAGCGAAATTTCATGATGCGATTAACCAAGCGTTAAATCAAGATTATGATGGATTTATTATTTCTCACGGTGATGATGATGCTACCGTTAATGACATACAGAAAATTGTTGACGCAGGAAAGGGCGTAGTCGCATTTGACTCGAATGCAAATTTAACTAGTGTTGACGGTGTTACTCTTGTATCACAAGATGATGAAGCGTTAGCTACTCTATCATTGGACCAATTAGTAAAGGAAACAAAAGGGGAAGCCAATATTGCATACCTATGGGTAGACGGATTCCCGCCGATGGTTAGACGAAATAAAGTTTATGAAGATGTATTAGCAAAAAATCCTGGAATTAAAGAAGTGGAGCGCTTTGGGGTGGCAGCAGCTGATACGAGTGTTCAAACCCAAAATGCTGTTGCCGCGATGCTGAATAAATACCCTAAGGGTGAACTTGATGCGATTTTTGCAACATGGGATGCTTTTGCTATCGGTGCAGCTCGCGCGTTAAAAGAAGCTGGCAGAGAAGAAGTTAAAATCTATGGAATCGATGTTTCAAATGCTGATTTGCAGGAAATCCAAAGAGAAGGCAGTGCTTGGAGATATACGGCAGCTGTTGATCCTAAGTTGATTGGTGCAGTAAATATGAGAATACTTGCGAAGAAATTAGCAGGCGAGGAAACACCACAAACTTATGATTTGGAAGCTTCACTTATCTCTCAAGAAGATCTTCAGAAATCAAAAGATCCTGTTAATATGGTCAATCTAACTGAAATCATTGAAGGATGGGGCCAATCGACGGAATTTGAAGAAGACTGGATGACGACGTTGAAGGAACACTATCAGAAGTAAGGGACTTATTGATAGACACTCTCTTTTCACAAGATAAAGAGAGTGTTTCTTTGAAAGGACGGTTACAATGACCACTTTAGAGATGAAGAATGTCTCAATTGAATTTCCCGGTGTAAAAGCATTAAATGAGGTGGACTTTTCGGTTGAAAGCGGGAAAACTCATGCCTTAATCGGAGCCAACGGTGCTGGGAAATCAACGCTGATGAAGGTTCTTTCAGGGGCATACGACCACTATACTGGTGAAATCACAATGAATGGACAGCCTCTTTCCATTCGTTCCCCCAAGAGTGCCATGGATTCAGGAATTCAAATTGTATATCAGGAAGTGGATACAGCGCTGATCCCTTATTTAACGGTTGCTGAAAATATCATGTTAATGGACACGGTACATAACATGGGAAAGAAGCAATGGGTCAATTGGAAAAGCCTGCATGTGAAAGCGGCCACCATCCTATCGGAAATGAATTTGAATCTTCCTACTAAGAAACTAGTAAGTGAATTGACATTGGCAGAAAAACAAATGGTCCTAATCGCGAGAGCCGTGTCGAAAGAATGTAAATTTCTCATTTTGGATGAGCCGACAGCACCTCTTAGCCATACAGAAACAAATGAATTATTTCGTATAGTACAAGAATTAAAAAGACGTGGTGTTGGAATTATTTTCATATCACACCGACTTCCAGAGATTTTTGAGATTTGTGATGAAATAACGATTATGAGAAATGGGGAAGTAGTCGAGAGACAGAGAATTTCGGATACCACCCAAAACAAAGTAGTGGAGCATATGCTTGGCCAAAAACTCGGTGAACAGTTTCCTGATAAATTCATGACCATTGGAGACACATTCCTTGAGGTAAAAGGACTTACAGATAGAGATAAGATTAAAGATTTCAGCATGAAAGTCAGAGCAGGAGAGATTGTGGGAATCGCTGGGCTTGTAGGTGCCGGTAAGACCGAGTTCTGTAAAGTCCTATTCGGGGCTGAAGGCAAATTAATGGCAGGAGAAGTCAAGGTTAACGGAAAAAGGGTTAGCGTTAAAAATCCTTATGAAGCTGTTAAGAATGGATTTGCCTTGGTCCCTGAAGAGCGCCGAAAAGAAGGTATTCTTGTATATGAATCAGTTGAATCAAATTTAACCGTAGTGAATTTAGGACGTTTTTCAAAGGAATTAAACTTCTTGGATCGCAAAAAAGAAAAGTTAGTTGCAAAAGCAATGATCAATCGTCTTGGAATAAAGACACCTTCTGAAGAAACAAAAGTTCAAAATCTTTCTGGTGGTAATCAACAAAAGGTTGCAATTGGTAAGTGGCTCGTAGCCGATGCTGATGTCTATATTTTTGATGAGCCGACCAAAGGTGTAGACGTTGGCGCAAAAAAGGACATTTTTAATCTTATTTCCGAGCTGGCAAGCCGCGGAAAGGCTATTATTTATGCATCATCTGAGCTATCAGAGATCATGGGAATTACTAATCGGGTCTATGTTCTTTATGATGGAAGGTCAGTGAAGGAACTAGAAACAAACTCAACCAATGAAGAAGAACTATTATTCTATTCAACAGGGGGCAGGTAAGATGGAGGCAAACATAACAGCAAAGAAACAGACCCCAGCAAAAACGTCATTTGATCTTTTTCAATTTTTTTATAAATATGGAACGATTATTACGATCATTGCACTCATTATCATATTTTCATTGGCCAATCCAGCTTTTATCCAGGGAAATAACATTGTAAATATCCTGCGTTCCATTTCAATTGTAACCATCATTGCAATTGGAATTACAATCAGCTTAACCGTTGATGGCTTCGATCTTTCAGTTGGATCGGTGGCATCCTTATCGAATGCAATCGTTATTTCCATGTTCGTCTGGTTTTCGCAAAATACCTTTGTAGCTATTATCTCGGCAGTTGCTGCAGCGTTAATTGTAGGAATATTGAACTCCATTATGATTGTAAAAATGCGGATTCCTGATATGTTAATGACGCTAGCGACAATGTTCGTTATTCAAGGAACGGCATTGACCTATACAAAGGGAGCGACCGTTTCACAAAACATGGTGTTGCCTGATGGGACCATGGCAGAAGGTCTGATTAGTCCGCTTTTTTCGAAAATCGGTCAGGTACCGTGGATTATTTTGATCATGGTCGTTGTCGTTGTAGTGGTTCATATCTTTTTAACGTATACAAAACACGGAAGATACATGTATGTGATAGGTGGCAATAAGGAAGCAGCAAGACTATCTGGAATTCCTGTTAATAAATACAAAGTGGCAGCTTACCTGCTTTCGGCGCTTTTTGCAGCGATTGGTGGGATTGTCTTAGCTTCACGGGTTATGACATCTGAAATCAACTCAGGTGCACCTTACTTAATGGATTCTGTAGCAGCTGCCTTTATCGGATTTTCCGTTTTAGGTGCGGGTAAACCAAATGCATTCGGAACCTTTGTAGGTGCAGTGTTGATCGGGATTTTAGCAAACGGCCTCGTGATGATGTCCGTTCCATACTACGCAATGGACATCGTAAAGGGAACGGTCTTAGCATTTGCACTGGCAATCACATATTATAAACAAAAATAGTTAGTTGAAGAGGGCCTATTCGATGTTGATAGGTCTATTTTTATTCGTAAATATAGACACCTTCTTTCAACTAAGGAGCTAGATTTGTTGATGAGGATAATTTTCACAGTACGTAGAATATATATTATTCTTAAAAGTTACTATTAACTTCATAATGCGAGAAGGTATGAGAAAAAAATACAATTGATGCACAGATGGAAATGGTAAAATAAAGAAAAGTGAAGTTGACAAAGGGGTAATTATATTTGATTTGGTTTATATTAGGTTTTTTATTCGTCCTATATGTAATTTTTAGCCTTTCAACAATTAAATACCAGTTAAGGTTGATTATTAAACACCTTAACATTAAGGAAGAACCCCCTAAAATTCCTGATGAGGAAATTGAAAAAGAATTACAAAATGACTTGAAGAGTTAGCTTACTAGGCCACAGTAATTAAAACATATTCTACTAGAGACAGTTTACGGAAGAGTTTTAGTAGTCTATTACTAAATGTTAGTTTTTTGTATTAATGGGTAATTTCAGAGAGATGGGATATAATTACCATAAACTACCTGCCTAATAAGGTAGTTTTTTATATGGAAAAAATTTCTCCTGTTATTTTATTATATATAGAACATTTGACCATGATTAATTCGTCTAATTAGTAAATACGAGGGAAACGTGAGGAGAAACATGATTGAGAAAACAAAGAGTAATGAAGTAACCCTATTAAGTCATTTCAATCAAGAAGATAAACTAGTCTGGTTAATGAATGCATATGGGAACGATGTTATTCGAATTGCTTATACATATTTAAAACAGGAGCAGTTAGCTGAGGATGTTGCCCAAGAGGTATTTATTAAATGCTATGAAAAATTAGAAACATTTCGAAATGAATCTTCTTATAAAACATGGCTTATAAAAATTACAGTTAACAAATGCAAAGATGTTTTAAAGAGTTGGACATATAGGAACCTAGTGGTAACTGACTTTATAAGAGAGAATCTGACTTCTTACACTAGGGAGCAAAAAGAGTTAGATTATGCAAAAGAATTGTTATCTAGTAAAGTAATCGATTTGCCAGTGAAATTACGGGAAGTCATTATTTTATATTACTATCAAGAGCTCACGATTGAAGAAATCTCTGAGTTATTGGGGATTCATTCTACTACCGTTAGAACAAGAATGCATCGAGGTCGTTTAAAGTTAGAAGAATCGATTAAGGGAGTGAGCATTGGTGGATAAACAATTTAAAAATTTAAAAGAAGAAATAAATGAAGACCTATTAAACCATATACAGTTTAAAGAGCATCATAAAGACCAGGTGTTACGCTCCATTAAAGCACCTAAAGGGAAACCTAAACGTCAGCCTTTATTTAAAAATAGATTTGGTGCCGTGTTAAGTTTCTCCGTTGTCACCTTAATGTTTACTGGGATTAGTTACTATGTCGGAACTCAGTTACAGCTATTCAATGATGAAAAAGAATCTGTTTCTGAAAAGCCAGTTGATGTGAAACAAATAGAAGAAAAGCCCGAAGATCAAGAATCCATCTATACTCCACCAAAACAGGAAGAGTATTACGAAGATATGACTAAGGAAGAGATACTTACAAAAATGATCAATACAGTAGATTATTTTGAAACAGCTAGAGGTGAATATAAAATCCATTACAGTTTTCAACCTGGTTATGAGGAAGTAGAATATGCGATTATATTAAAAAATCAACCTGGTGGATATTCGAAAGCAACCAATAATAGTGGAGAAGTGTATAGGGAGTATTATCATAACGGAAAGGCTTGGTCTTTAGTAGAATCTTTAAAAACTTATTTAGAGTATCAAGTAATGGAAGGAGGACTAGACACAGGAACCACGTTAACATTAGATCAAGCCTTTTCAATAGCTTCAGATGGGAATCCTCTTACTAATTATAGAGAAAGGCCTCCAATAAGTAGGGTGGCTGAAAGCTTATTTCCTTATGAGATTGCATCTAATTACACACGAGATCTAAACCGATGGGAGATAGAAAAACAAAATGAAGAACTCCTCGGCCATAACACGCTGGTGATTAAAGGGACAAAGAACCATAGAGATTTCCAATCGTTTCGTTTCTGGGTAGATAAGGACACAGGCGTTCTAGTAAAGTATGAAACATATAACGCAGCAGGTGAAGTGGTTGATTATTTACATCCTACGAGATTGGAAATAAATGTTCCAATAGATAGTCAGGAGTTTGTTCCAAACTTAGAAGGATATAATGCGCAAGAAAATCAGTTTGAAGTTGAGGTTGATCCTCGTGAAGAGGAAGTGGTTCATGTAGCAGGAACCAAGTCCTCAACAGAAATAAATGAAGTATATACACTTATGAAAAAGGATATGCCGTTTCTTTATGAATTTACTCATAAAGATCTAACACTAATTTCAGCAAGTTATGAAACATTTAGGGACTATAAAATTGGTTATTTGTATTACAGTTTCGATCCGGATAAAGACAACAACTCTTCACAAATGTTATCTGTCAGAGTTCATCACAAAGATTCGTATGTTAGAAAGATTGGAGACTTTGAAATGATTGGAGAAACGATTGTCTCTCCATTTGAACAAAGCGGAATTAAGTGGGAAGGTACGAGTAAAAAGGAATCTGACGTAGAATGGGTACATTTAATAGGGGAAAAAGGTGATTATATTTATGATGTAGTGAGCCAGAACATATCGATAGACAAAACCAGGGACTTTCTTAAAGTCCTCAAGGCAGTAAATTAATTATCATAGTGAAAGGGGCTAACCAAGGTTGAGCCCTTTTCACTGTCACTATATCTAAAATTTGTAAATAAATACACTTAATCTGGCTTGTTCAATTCCTTTGTCTGTTAGATAAACTGATTTTGATCGCTTACTGTCACGAATTAGATCATCAATCTGCATTCATATTAGTGAACTCTCCTTTCCCTTCTATATTGTAATCGGGGATTCTAAAACCCTGATTTTTATAATAAAACTTAGCTATTCAACAAGACCGTTCCCTATGTAATCAAAAGTATTTACGTCAGCATAAACAACTATATTGTTTGGTTTGGACTTACTCTTCGTAGGAAAATCAATCAAAAACACTTCTTTTCCTTCATATGATTTATCATAAACCTGACTCATCATATTTTCATTAAGTATTATTTTAGATACCTTTCCATCTTTCCAGTTACCATCAACCCATTCTTTTTGTTCTGTGGACAATTGGCCCCAAACCATTTCTCTGACATCATTTTTTTCAGAAACCTTATCGTCTTGTTGTTTGCTTGTATCAATATTTTCATTTTCATCTATAGATTGTGCATTTTGATTTGAACAAGCAATTATTCCATTCATAAGAACTGTTAAAAGAATTAATAGTGTAATTTTCCTCAATTTTTCCACCTCCATGACTTATTTGACGGATAGCAACTAAATATGTTTCAAGTATCCTATTTTGCTACCTTTTGAATTACTGAAAATAAATCATCAAAAGTATTAATATAAGCTATATTAATGTCTATTAAAGAGGTTATGTGTTTTTGGGGGATTACAACATTAAATGATCAATATGGTGCGTGTACTGTATCAACTAATATCGGGGAATATCAGAGCAATAAACATTTACACTGGCATGTTCATTATGGAAATCGGATTAATTATTCGGATGGTACTTGGTGTTGAAAAAATTTTAGGTTAAAGCTGTCATATGGCAGGTTTTCTTATTTTATTACTTTGGGTAAGTGAATTAGGAAGTACATGGATAAAGGGAATTAGTTATGTAGCCAATGATGTTGAAAATTATTACTATGTAAACTTAGGGGCGAAAAAAATTTAATTATAACTCCTTTACTTAAGGGGGCTTTCCTTAAATAAACCAGCTCTTTTTCTTCTTCCAAAAAAAGAGCAGGTTTATTTAAGAAGGGGATTTTTACCGAAAAATAGAATATTAAAGTAGAACAGACTTAATTATAATGAAATTAGCTAAACAAACTATCTAAGGTCTTGTAACAAAACATGTTGCTTAAATAAAGGCAGCATTCAAAGATGGAGGAAATTTATAAAATGAACGAAAAGACTTTTTCAAAAGATGCAATAGCTGTACTAAAAGAAACAAGCCGTACATTTTATATTCCGATTACCTTTTTACAAAAGGAGTTAAAATATACGGTTGCATCTGCTTATTTAGTATTTCGAGCAATTGATGAAATTGAAGATCATGAAGAAATAGACAACGATGTAAAATACAGTATCTTAATGCAAGTAAGTGAACTATTTAAACAGCCATTTGATAACGAAAAATATTTACGGATTCTTGGATCGACAAAAGATGGAATGCCTGAGGTTACACTTCGTTTAGAAGAATGGCTACAAGCTTGTCCAAAGGATACTCTACCATTTGTTATGAACGCTGCCTGTGAAATGGCATTTGGTATGGCAAAATGGGCAAAAGCAAACTGGAAAATTCATACACGTGAAGATTTAGATGACTATACATACTACGTTGCAGGACTTGTTGGAGTAATGCTTTCAAATCTTTGGGAGTACTGTGCCGGTGTAAAAACAGACACTGAACTTGCCATCGGTTATGGTCGTGGGCTTCAGGCTGTAAACATTTTGCGTAATGAGAAGGAAGATTTAGACGAACGTGGTGTAAGTTTTGTACCCGATGGTTGGACTCGTAAGGAGCTATTTGAATATGCGGATGAAAACTTAGCAAAAGCAGATGAATATATGAAGTCTCTCAATAAGCGAAATATTTTATTATTCTGCCGTCTTCCACTTGCTCTAGCATATAAAACCTTAACAGCTTTGAAAGAAGGACGAGAAAAAATAACACGTGCTGAGGTAGAACTAACTGTTGCAGAAGTTCAAGTAAAATAACATAAGAGTAACCTTGACTGTGGGGGTTGATCCAAAAGGATTAACTCCTTTTTTTTATGTAATACTGCCAATTCCATACTCCTATCATCAAAAAATAAGAGTTAATTCTTAAATAAAAAATTTTCCTTTAAATTAGTAAAAAAATTTACTTGTTAGGGTGGTGGTTGAATCGTATAATATTGGTATGGATTATTGGAGGTAATTGACAATGGCGACAATTAAAGATATTGCAGAACAGGCGGGTTTTTCGATTTCTACCGTTTCCCGTGTGTTGAATAATGATGAGAGCCTTTCTGTACCAGATGAAACACGTGAGAAAATATATGATGTAGCTGATAAGCTTAACTATAGAAGAAAAACGGTTCGGCAGTTAGTAAATAATATAGCCTTTTTGTATTGGTTGACAGAACAGGAGGAGCTTGAAGACGTTTACTTTAAAACGATGAGGCTTGAAATAGAAAAGTGGGCGAAGAAGTTTAATGTGGAGCTTACCACATACAAAATCGCAGATGGAATAGCCAAAATCCCTGATAATATCAAGGGTTTTATAGCGGTGGGTTCTTTTACAGAGAAGGAATTAACTCGTCTCAGAAGCATTACCCCAAATGGAGTTTTTATTGATACGACACCAGACCCTGTTCATTATGATTCCGTTAGGCCGGACCTTTCTGAAATGACGAAAAGAGCAGTGGATTTCTTTGTTGACAAGGGGCATAGCAGAATCGGCTTCATTGGAGGCACGTATCATAATCCTAATACAGGGTTTGAGGAAATGGATATCCGAGAGAAAACATTTCGTGCCTATATGGCTGAGAAGGGTCAGTTGAATGATCGATATGTATTCTGCCGGAGAGGCTTTTCCGTGGATAACGGGTACAATCTTATGAGGAATGCCATTGATACTTTGGGAGATGAATTGCCTACTGCTTTTTATATAGCTGCTGATCCGATCGCGGTGGGTTGTTTACAGGCCTTAAATGAGTATGGAATTGCGATACCAGGACGAGTCAATCTCATTAGCATAAATAATATTAGTATCGCAAAGTATGTTTCTCCACCACTTACGACTTTTCATATTGATTTAATGGAGTTATGTAAAAATGCAGTACAGTTATTGCTTGAAAGAGTGGTAGAAAAGCGCAAAATTGTTAAAACACTATACCTTGGTTCTGAACTAGTGGTTAGAAAAAGCACGGAATAATCATTGATTATTAGTAAAATATTAATTGATTTTCTAGTAAAAGCGTTTCTGTTATAAACAGAAGCCCCAAACCCGATACGGGATCATCTTATAAAGTAAAAAGGGCTTTGTGTCGTACTTACATCGTACACACGAAGCCCTTTTTTTAATGAGATTTTTCTCTTGTTTTATCCAAATAGTAAGCAGTTATCCAGGAGGTAATCGGAATAATTAGGGCTACGCCTATTCCAGCACAAAGGATGTTGATCATTTCGGAACTGAATATTTTTGAATTGACAATGTCTCCTAGTGAGTAAGATAGGTCTTTAAACCAAATAAGCATAGCTAAGTATCCGCCAAAGAAGGCAAAAAACAATGTATTTGTATTGGTTCCTAGTATATCTCTGCCAATGCTGATTCCAAATGAAAATAAATCATTCCTACTCACCTGCTGATTATGATTGTAGAGCTCGCGCATAGGAGAAGCGATGGAAATGGCCACATCGATAATGGCTCCAATCGTACTCATAATGATCATGGCAGCGCCAATTTTTACAAAGTCGACTCCTAAATACAGAGAGAACATGCTGAGTTCTTCTGTTTCTTCTTCTCCAAATCCTTGAATCATTGATTTTTCTGTGACAATCACAATGAAAAATAGCAAAATAGCCAGTGTGATGATGGTAGAAACAAAGGCAGTGATGGTTTTATTGTTTACTTCATTGATAAAAAAGAGATTAATACAACTAATGATCGTACAGGCAATTAAGGTTAGAATAATTGGGTTTGCGTTTGGATCAGTCATGATAAGGATGGTCAACAAGAGAACAGCGAAGTTCAAAAATAAGGCAATAAAAGACTTTGCTCCTTTTTTTCCACCAATCAGTACCATCAATATAAATAAAATCGCTGCTAGACAGAATAATGCATTCATGATTTTGCCCTCTTTCGATTTACAAAAAAGATAGATATATAAAGACCAATCGGAATTGTTAACACAATGCCGATTCCACCAGCTAGGGCCCGAGCTAATTCCAATGAAAGATTCATGGAAAGGGTGTAGCCCAGTGGAGAACCGTTTTTCATATATAAAATAAGCATCGGGATAGAACCACTTATATACGCAAAGAACAATATATTGGTCATCGTTCCCATTACATCTTTCCCAATTTCCATGCCTGAAGATGTAAGAGCCTTTATTGATATATGGTTGTTTTTTTCGTACAACCCAAAGATAGAAGACGACATAGTAATGGCAACATCCATCACAGCACCTAGAGATCCTACTAATACTCCCGCCATAAATACGGTTTGAGGAGGACGAGTTAGAAACTGCATTTCTTCATAACGAAGGCCTTCTTCAGAAGTTAGCCACATGACTAGATATGCAATGAGTAGAGAAAAAAAGGTTGCAAGAAGGGTTGCTATGATGGCTGCATAGGTTTTCTCATTAAAACCGTTAACAAGTAACAGGGAGATGGCAGTAAATAATATCGCACTGATACTGCAAGCGACTAACAAGCTGATGGCTGATGTTTTTAAATACATATCTAAGGCATACGAGAGGAGAACGGCATTGACTGCTAAACTGACAATCGAAAACAACCCTTGCTTTTTCCCAACGATAAGCAAAGTAAAGATAAACATCCATGCTACGATTAGCACGTATTTATCGCGTTTTACGTTTTTGATGCTTCCCGTTAATACTCCTTCTTCATTTGTATTCGTATCCATCCAAACAAACAGTTCATTTCCAACTTGATATTCTTGGTCATAAGCTCCTGAAGAGGAATATTCATTGGTTAAATGGATATGCTCTCCCTTTTTATCTCCATTTTTTAATTCTGCTACAATTTGTTGTGTGTAAAGTTGATCTTTATTATTATGCAAGTCAGTTACTTGGGTGGTATCTTCTAGCGTGGTCTTGAGGACTTTCGCTATAGGGCGTTCATAGAATGAATAATTGTTATTCACAAAAATAACAGAGGCTACAAAACAAAGAGCTAGTATCACGTACATCACTATTTGTTTGTAAGTCAATTTTTTCAACTGGTTAAGTATAAGATTCAAGTATAAACCTCCAACTATCGGAATTGATTCAGTGTAAAACAATGGCCTAAAAATAACAAGAATGTTAGAGTTACGTCAAGTAATCCTCTCTATAGGCTTTGGTAAATTAATTTTTGTAAAAACATGACAACCTGATAAAATAGAACAATAATCTACATGGAAAGTTGGAGAGTTAATGACAAATCGTAGTGTGATTTTTTTTGATATCGACGGAACCTTACTTACCCATAACAAAGAGTTACCTGCCTCAACAAAAGAAGCAATTTTCACATTGAAAGATCTAGGTCATGAGGTAGCGATTGCTACAGGAAGAGCTCCTTTTATGTTTGAAGATTTGAGACAAGAGTTGGATATCCATACATACGTAAGCTATAACGGGCAGTATGTCGTGTTAAATGGAAACGTCTTACATACGAATCCCTTACATATTGAGTCACTAGAAAAATTAACCGCTGCTGCTCTTGAGAATGATCATCCCGTTGTGTTTATGGATCATGAAGATATGAGAGCCAATGTACCAGAGCATGACTATATTAAACAAAGTATCGATACGTTGAAAATTGATCGTTTCCCTACGCATGATCCTCACTACTACAAAGGTCGTGACTTGTATCAAACTCTACTTTTCTGTACAGAAGGGGAGGAAAAGCAATACGCAGAGCAGTATGATGCGTTTGATTTTGTTCGATGGCATCCTGTTTCCCTAGACATCGTACCAAAGGGTGGATCAAAAGCAAGGGGAATAGAAAAAATCGTGGATGCGCTTGGATTTCCAGCTGAAAGCCAATATGCTTTTGGTGACGGACTCAATGATTTGGAGATGCTCTCCACAGTGAAAAACAGCGTAGCTATG
The DNA here is from genome assembly GCF_050971805.1 of Robertmurraya mesotrionivorans. Classification (NCBI taxonomy): domain Bacteria; kingdom Bacillati; phylum Bacillota; class Bacilli; order Caryophanales; family Bacillaceae; genus Robertmurraya; species Robertmurraya mesotrionivorans. Next base: position 18,479 of record NZ_JBPCCH010000022.1, read on the forward strand.
GGGAATGGAGAGGAACAAGTAAAAGAAGTGGCTAGGTTCGTTACCAAGTCAGTTGAAGAAGATGGTATCCTCCACGGACTAAAAATGGTGGGTCTTTTATAGAAGTAGAAGGGATGGGATCTATGTAGATTCTATCTCTTTTTTTATAAATTTCATACTTATATCACAATTGAACGGTAAACTTAGTCACGGTATTAAATATGACATTGTTCAAAAAGGAGATCTATAAGTGGAAACGGTTATCAACACTACAACTAAATCAGATGCACAACAAAAATCATCTCTTTATCGAGCCGTGTGGAGATGGCATTTTTATGCTGGGATTATGGTTGCGCCTTTTTTAATCATCCTTGCCGTTACGGGTTCTATCTATTTATTTAAGCCACAGATCGAACAGGTGATATATCAAGATTTATTCGAGGTTACGCCACAGGATGAAAAAATCCCGGCCTCGCAACAGATAGAAGAAGTAAAAAAGCTATACCCTGACGCAGTGATAACTAAATATCGCCCTGGAGAAAATGCCACACGTTCGAGTGAAGTGAGTATAGCGGTAAACGATCAATCATTAACCGTCTTTATCGATCCTTACACGGGAATGTCCTTAGGAAAATTAAATAGTGATGATCGAGTCATGAATAAAATAGAAGAATTTCACGGCGAATTAATGATGGGAACACTGGGAGATAGAATAGTAGAATTAGCTGCATGCTGGACCATCGTGTTGATGGTTACAGGTCTTTATTTATGGCTTCCAAGCAAGAAGCCGAATATGTCAGGTGTCCTTTATATGAGATGGAATAAAGGAAGAAGTATGTTAGCAAGAGACCTGCATGTTGTTCCTGCCTTTTGGATTACGGCAGGGATGCTATTTTTGGTGATGACGGGGCTCCCTTGGTCCGGTTTTTGGGGAACTCAATTTCAAACGATCGCTACCAACTCTGGGGCAGGATATCCACCTTCCGTTTGGATAGGAAATGCACCTGTCTCAACCGTTACGAAAGATATCGCGGAGGTTCCTTGGGCAGCTGAGACATTAGATGTGCCGGTTTCAGAGGTGCAAGGCTTCATCCCCTTATCAATCGATGATGTGGTTCAGATTGCGAACCGTGAAGGGGTTCACCCAAGTTATACGGTATTTCTTCCAAAAGAACCAACAGGAGTGTACACTTTATCAGCTTTTCCGCCAAAAGCTGAGGATGAGATCACGATGCACATTGATCAATATACGGGTGCCGTGTTAACGGACTATCGATTTGATCATTATGGTTTCATCGGACAAGTTGTTGCGTTAGGGATTACCTTGCATAAAGGAACACAATTTGGGTTGATCAATCAGTTGGCTAGTCTTTTTATTTGCTTAGGAATCATCCTTGTTGCCGTTAGTGGATTTTATTTATGGTTAAAGCGGAAGCCGAAAAAAAGTATGGGTGCACCGAAAACGACTAGCATCAAAAACATGAAGCTATTTTTAGTCGTTTTAGCAGGTTTGGGCATTCTGTTTCCTTTGGTTGGTTTGTCCCTGATCGTCATTTTTCTGATGGATGTGTTATTGATTAAAAGAATCCCATTCTTGAAGAGATTTTTTCATGCATAACAAGGGGGATATAACTATGAAAAAAGTATTTTTGATCGCAATCATTGGTTTATTCCTTGGAGGATGTTCCCTGAAAGAGGATGTGGCTGAGTTATATTTGCAAGAACAGCCCCTTCACACAGAAGTCGTTCTACCTGATACCATAACGAGTCAGGAACAAGTGCCAATTAAGGTTATTCTTACTCAAGATGGCAAAAAAGTAGAAGAGATAGATTCTGTGGAATTTGAAATGTGGAAACATGATGACTACCTCCACGCTACTATTGAAAAACCGGATAAACTTGAAGAAGGAATATATGGGATAAACAAAACGTTTGATCGTGATGGACTTTATTATATAAAAATCCATGCAAGTAAGGGTGGAGCAATCATCATACCCCAGGTTCAGATCGTTGTTGGCGAGCTTTCTAAGAGTGAGCTAGAATACTTACAAAAAGACGTTCGAGAAAAAGAAGAAGGCCATGATCATCATCATTGATATATTGTAAAACTTTGAAAAAAGATCTCTATATGTTACCAAAGGGTTCCGTTTTCGGGTGCTTTATTAATAAAAGACGTATGAATTGGCATACGTCTTTTATTTATTTATCAAGGTTTCTACGAAATTCCATTAACTTTGACTTAGCAATTGACATCATTATGATGGACAATTAGTATTGTACATTTAAATGAGGGTCAAAACTTCTGTTAGTACCAATTTTATTTTATAAGCTGGTCGATAAAAAGCTGTTGATTCCGAATCTAGGATCAAAAGGTTCCGCATTTATCTGTTGGGGGATCAGGTTATGCACCCAAGCTAATAAATAGACGGAAAAATTCCACTTATAAAGTAAATACGATAAAAAATAGCTTGAATAGACGGAGAAATTCCGCCTATTGACTCGAAAAACGTGAAAATGGGAGATTTTGCTTTCCATAAGCGGAAAATCTCCCCTTATTTACCCCGAAACGGGCTCCATTTTGCATCTAACCGGAAAAACTCCGCTTATTTTATTTTTGCTGGCTACTCGATAAAGGACAAGACATCTTATTTAAAAGGGAGTGAGTTTATCTCAAAAATCCAAGAAAACTTCATTTTGATGTATTACGGTGTGTTTTATATCAAAAGGCTTTTATATTCCCTGTTCCTATGTTCCAAAATACCACGATATGCTAAATTGGGTATAAGAAGTATCAGAAAGGGCTTTCTTGCATGAGGAGGTGGGAAATGTTTTTTTCATTACGTAATCGTTTATTTTTGGTTTTTACCTGTTTGTTAACCATTCCATTTGTCATCTTCTCCTTCTTGGTTCCAAGTTGGTTTTCGTCTGTGATTGAAGAACAGACTCAGGATTTAACTGTGGAGATGATGGATCAATATTCGTTGTATATCCAGTCGATTACCACTCAGGCGGAGGATTTAGGAAAACAAATTCTCGTCAATCCAACGACATTGCAGTGGATGAAGACAGATAAAGTGTCATCGGATGTAACGAAAAATCAAAGGTTATTAATCAGGAATCAAATGAAAAGTCTTCTTGCTTCAATGACGGTTAATAACTCAAATGGAATGTCCATCGGGGTCATGCTCAATGATGGCACAGGTGCATGGGGAAACAACCCCCTTTTAAAGCAGGAAAGGTGGTATAAGGAGTATATGGGAGATGGAAACTCGTTTGTTGCGTCCCATAATGATCCTTATCAACCTACTCCAGGGAATATTAATAGTTATATATCGCCATTGATAGATATGAATACACTCGCTTCCTATGGCATCATCAAGGTGAATTTTCCAACCGAATTGCTTGAGACGGCTTTAAATAAAAACAAGGTTGGACAAAAAGGACATGCCTATTTATTAAACAAACGAGGAGAGAATGTTTTAACAGGGGAGATTCATACACCGAAACAGGTGCTATCGACTAGCCTAACAAAAATCAATAAAAGTAAAGAGAATAATGGATTGGTAGAAGTAAAGTTGAACAATGAAACGTACTTCGTGTTTTATCAGAAATTATCTGTTGGTGGTTGGATTTTACTAAGCGAAGTAACGGAGTCGGACTTATTTTCAAAGGCGAATGATCTGCGCCATCGCATGCTTACGATTAGTGGATTCGTTTTCTTACTTACCATTTTGGCCTCATATATGCTCGCGTCCAATATTGTAAGTCCATTAGGGAAGCTGGCAAAAGCAATGGGATTTATCGAAAGAGGAGATTTTGCCGGTGCTAAGCGGTTTATGCCAACGATTAAATCTCAAAACAATGAAGTTGGTTATCTAGTAAATGTATTTGGACATACAGTCGATCAGCTGAAAAATAGAATTGAGACCGAATATGAGGCTAATATTCGGAGAAAAGATGCCGAATACAAAGCCTTGTTGCTACAGATTAATCCTCATTTTATGAATAATACACTTGAAATCATTGGTGGCTTGGCTGCTCAAGGGAAAAATAGAGAAGTAATGAATGTTAGCGTATATTTAGGACGAATGATGAGGTACTCCCTAAACACTCAAAATGATGTGGTCACTTTAGGGGAAGAAATGAGTTATATTCGCAGTTACACCAATATTTTAAAAATGAGATATGTGGACACCATTTCTATTACGATTGAGGAAGATAGCTTGGCCAAACACCTTCCAATCATTAAATTTATCCTCCAGCCACTAGTGGAAAATGCAGTGAAATACAGCTTTAGCGAGAAAAGTTATGCTGATATTTTCATCCAAACAAGAATGATTGATGAGCAATTACTATTATTGGTTGAAGATAAAGGTGTGGGAATGTCCGATGATATGTTAGTAGATCTTCTTCATCAGGAAGACACACAGAAATCAACAAGTGTCCTACAAAGTAAGGGAACGAGTATTGGTCTCAGAAATGTACTCGGTCGTTTAAAGCTTTATTACGGTGAGGACTTTTCTTACCAAATTGATTCTACCAAAGGGATAGGGACAAAAATCCATCTGCGTATTAAGTATAGTGGAGGTGACCCGAGATGTTAAAGGTACTCATCACGGATGACGAAAAGCAAGTGCGTATGGGGCTTCGGATGAAGATTGATTGGGAAGAAGAGGGGTTTGAAATCATTGGAGAAGCATCTAATGGAAAAGAAGCATTAGAATGGTTACGAACGATGAAAACAGACCTTGTTATCACTGATATGAGAATGCCTATTATGGATGGTCTTGAATTTGCTCAACGCTGCTTTGAAGAATTTCCACAGGTGAAAGTGATTGTACTATCAGGGTACTCTGATTTTGAATACGTCAGAGGTTCAATGCAGAAGGGAGTAAAGGATTATTTATTAAAACCTGTTGCTCCAGATGAACTAGAAGACATATTACGAAAAATTCGTAAAGAAACGGAAGAAGAGAAGAAAAAGCAGGCGGAAGCAGCCCAAATGAGGCATCTAGCCATGACCCGCCTCCAAGAAGTGCAAGAACAATATTTGTTTTATTTAGTAAAGGAAGAGTGGACGGAGTCATCTATGGTAAAAGAAAGACTTCGACAACTTCATTTGGAAGACATGGTAAGTGAAAGCAGAAAATTCCGTTTTATAACAGTCGAAATCAGGGATAAAAACGAACAAGCATATCGTTTAAAAGAACTATGGCTCCCGTTTCAAATGATGTGTAAAGAAATAGCACATGGTGAAAAGGGATTGTATACGTTTTATGATCCTAGTTATGCGAATATGATTCATTTTTTACAGGTTGTAGACAAAGAACATGATACGCTTCCTAGTCTAGTTAAAGATATCCAGAAGAATGTACAAAATCTACTTCATTTAGAAACAGTGATTGGCTTAGGTAGTGTGGTAGGGGGAGTAGCTAACCTGAAAAATGGCTATATTTCTAGTTTATTAGCTTGGAGCAAGAGCCAATTAGGTTCTCGTTCTCAGATTATAGATGCGTCCGATTTACAGGAGGACGATTATGAATTTTCGTCAGATATGGAAAGAAAATTAATCAATGCGGTCGAAACGGCCAATTTTGGATTGTTTAAGGAAAACTTAGAAAATCTTTTAGGAAGAAATGAAGCTCAGTCCATTATGGCCTTCTCCTTCCTCTCGAACCGGGTATTATTTTTATTAGGATCAGCTGCCCGTAAATATGATATGGAAACAAGAGACGTTCAGAACATGATGTGGAGTTGCCAGCAAAGTATTTGGGAATTGAATTCCTTCCTTAAAGTGATTGAACAGCTTATGGAGTTAGGGCAACTGATTATTGAAAAGGTAAGAACGGCCCGATTTTCTAATGGAAAATTGATTATTGAGGGTGTCCGTCAGTATTTGGATCAGCATTATGCAAATGAAATCTCTCTTACCTTTCTATCAGAAATGTTTCATATTAATAGCGCTCATTTGTCAGAAACCTTTAAACATCAAGTGGGGCAAAATTTCAGCGATTATCTCCTGAATGTAAGAATGGAAAAAGCAAAGGAATTCTTGAAGGACAAACAGCTTAAGATTATTGATGTTGCCAATTTGGTTGGTTATTCGAACTCCGGATATTTTAGTACGGTTTTTAAAAAGCATTTTCAGCAAACACCTGTTGATTTTCGTCATTCATACGAAGAAAAACTAGGAAGGATATGAACAGATGAAAAAAAGGATGGCTTTCATTCTATCTTTCGTTATCTTTCTTGGCCTGTTGTTAGTTGTTCTTTCCCTTTTTCAACCAGATAGTAAAGAAGAGGCAGAGACACAACCAAAAGCTGTACAAAAAACCCTGCTAACGTTTTGGAGAAACAGAGGAAATGATGCAGAAAATAAAGCTTATGAAGAGTTAGTTTCATCATTTGAAAAGGCGAATCCCGATATCAAAATTCAGATGAAAACCATTCATTACAGCGACTATGAAGTGAGACTCCGGACAGAAATCGCAACAGGCACTCCTCCGGATATAATGGCGATAGATAGTCCGACACTTGCTCTTTATGCCAATGCAGGATCGCTCTTATCTATTGATCATTTTATGAAAAGTGAGGGGAGTATTGAGGACTTCCCAACGTCCACTTTAAGAGGGCTAAGTTATAATGACCAAATCTATCTTGCACCAATTGCAGAATCGAGCATTGCTCTATTTTATAATAAGCATGTTCTGAAAGAGGCAGGGGTTCCTTTCCCATCATCCAACCCAAATGAACCATTAACTTGGGACGAAGTGATTGAGATCGCCAAAAAAGTAACAAATGCTGAAAAAGGCATCGTTGGTATTGATCCTGGCCAAGGATTTGGAGAAGGAGAAGCACCTGCCTACTTTAAAATGCCTTTCTTGTGGCAGTTTGGAGCCGGTGTGTTGAGTCCTGATGCAACAACAGCAAGTGGATATTTGGATTCAGAAAAGGCAATAGAGGCTCTACAATTATTCCAGGATTTCTATCACAAGCAAGGGGTCGCTTCAGTGGAAATGGGAACAGATGACTTTATAAAAGGAAAGCTCGCGATGACAGTATTAGGATCGTGGACACTTAAGGAATTTGAAAGAAATTCAAATTTTACTCTTGGAGAGGATTTTGGCGTGGCCCCTTTACCGAAGGGGGTGTACCAGGTGGCCCCCAATGGAGGGTGGGCGCTAGGTATTTCATCGCAGTCCAAATATCCGAACGAAGCGTGGAAGTTTATTAAGTACGTGACTGGATATGAGGGAATGAAGAAATATGTCACGATTACGAGTGATTTGCCGGCAAGATACTCGGTAGTAAAAGATATCCCGGAACTTAATCAATATCCCTTAAATATTTTTATCGAGCAAACGCTTAGGCACTCGCAAAACCGTCCAGTTACTCCTGCCTATCCTGTGGTAAGCAATGCGATTAGAGTTTTATTTGAAGACATCGGTATCGGAGGAAAAGATGTTCATACCTCCGCCAAAGAGGCTGTCGAAAAGATTAATGCAGGAATACAGGAATTTCAGAAACCATAAAGGATGGATCCTCTAGCTATATAAGCTAGGGGGTTTTTTTATTTTTGAAAACGATTCCATGTGCCGAAAATTTTAAACATAGAATTCCAAAGAACTCAAAATATCGTCTTTCCTCATCCTGTTATAGTTAAAACAAGAAAGAGAGCTAGGGGTATGGTGGAAGTCATAAACAATAGAAAATGTAACCCCTTACTTTCTTGGAACTTTAGTAGAAAACTAGATTGGAGGTTACGAGAATGCAGGAATTAATAAAAGCTGAAGCAGGCAAAGATGCTGCGATCCCGAATCAGGCGGAGAAAAGGGTGACGAACCTAAACAAGAAATTACGTTATATCCGAGAAAACTATTTTCTCTATTTGTTAATTGCGCCCGCTATTATTCTCACTATCGTTTTTAAATATATTCCTATGTACGGTGCGATCATTGCCTTTAAGGATTTTAGTACGATCAAAGGAATACTTGGGAGCGAATGGGTCGGCTTTGAAAACTTTACAAAGTTTTTGTCCTCACCAAACTTTGGAACGATTTTTATGAGCACGTTGAAACTCAGCTTTTACGGGCTAATCCTTGGGTTCCCAATACCCATCATCCTTGCACTAATGTTGAATCAAGTACGAAGGGCAGCAATTAAAAAGAATGTTCAGCTTGTCCTCTACGCACCAAACTTTATCTCTGTCGTTGTTATCGTTGGGATGCTTTTTATCTTTTTATCACCAACGGGTCCCATCAATCAGGTGGTCACGATGCTAACAGGGGAGCCGATTGGGTTCCTATCCGACCCGGATTACTTCAGAAGCATCTATATCCTATCTGGAATCTGGCAAGCGGCCGGATGGTCATCCATTATTTATGTAGCTGCTCTAGCGAATGTGGATCCTGAATTGCATAATGCTGCTACCCTGGATGGAGCCAATATTATACAAAGAATGCTTCATATTGATTTGCCAACCTTAAAGCCATTGATGGCTGTGACGTTTATCTTAGGCGCAGGTGGAATCATGGCGATCGGGTTTGAAAAAGCGTATCTGATGCAAACATCAATGAACCTGCCAACCTCTGAAATTCTTCCGACCTATGTTTACAAAGTCGGTTTACAAGCAGGCGACTATGCATACTCAGCAGCAGTTGGGCTATTTAACTCAGTCATTAACGTTATCCTGCTAGTTGTAGTGAACTATATTGTGAAGAAGCTGAACGAAGGCGAAGGATTATATTGATCAGAAAGGAGTTAGACCAATGAATATCAAGTATACGCGGATGGATCGGATGATATTAACCTTAAACAATATCTTTCTCTTCCTAGCAGTATTAGTCGTATTGGTTCCTTTAGTGTATGTGGTACTAGCCTCATTTATGGATCCTACCGTTCTATTAAATAAAGGAATCTCTTTTAATCTCTCGGATTGGAGTTTGAAGGGCTATAAGCTCATCCTTGGAAATGATGCCATGCTAAAAGGCTTTATCAATTCGATTCTGTATTCGGTTGGCTTTGCGGTTGTTACTGTCGTGGTGTCTCTGTTTGCAGCCTACCCACTTTCAGTTAACGGGTTTGTCGGAAAAAACTTCTTTATGACGATGTTTATCATTACGATGTTTTTTAGCGGTGGATTAATACCAACCTATCTGCTTGTGAAAGATTTAGGGATGTTAAATACGATTTGGGCGATTATCCTACCCGGTGCCATCAATGTGTGGAATATCATTCTCGCAAGAACGTATTTCAAGGGTATTCCTTACGAGCTGCATGAAGCAGCAAAGGTAGATGGGGCTTCCGATTTACTTATCTTCTTTAAAATTGTACTGCCACTATCAAAACCGATTATTTTCGTATTAGCGATGTATGCATTCGTAGGACAGTGGAACTCGTACTTTGACGCGATGATTTACTTGGATGATCCAAACCTTCATCCATTGCAGCTCGTATTACGTTCGATTTTGATCCAAAACTCAACAGATCCTGGAATGATTAGCGATCAGTTGGCAATGGCCGAGCTGAAAAAGCTGTCAGAAATGATTAAATACTCATCGATTGTCATTTCGAGTCTACCGCTTATCGTGATGTATCCATTCTTCCAAAAGTACTTTGAAAAAGGTGTTATGGTCGGTTCATTAAAATAATGAGCCACTAACTATAAAGAATAATGAAAATGCTTACAAACAACTATTTAGGAGGGTTAATTTTATGAAAAAGGGAAAAAAGATTGCTGCCGCTACCTTAGCTACCCTATTACTCGCTTCTGGTTGCAGCAATAAAGGCAGTGAAACCGCATCAAAAGAGTATAACTTAGAGGATGTAAGCTTCCCGCTTGAAGAGAAGGTCACACTTAGCTTTATGACGCAAAGCTCACCTCTTGCTCCAAAAGATCCGAATGAAAAATTAATTTATCAACGTCTTGAAGAAGAAACAGGTGTCAATATCAAGTGGAAAAACTACACGTCCGATGTGTTTGTAGAAAAAAGAAACCTTGCGATGGCGAGTGGAGATTTACCAGATGCCATCATTGATGCAGGGTATGGAGACTATGATCTTTTAAAACTAGCAAAGGACGGTGCCATTGTACCGGTTGAAGACTTAATTGAGAAGTATATGCCGAATCTGCAAAAGGTTCTTGAGGCAGCACCAGAGTATAAAGCGATGATGACGGCTCCAGATGGTCATATCTATTCATTTCCATGGATTGAGGAGCTCGGGGCTGGAAAAGAAAGCATTCACTCTGTTGATGACCTTCCATGGATTAACGTCGAATGGCTAAATAAATTAGGCCTTGAGATGCCAACTACAACAGAAGAGTTGAAGGAAGTATTAATTGCTTTTAAAACACAGGACCCGAATGGAAATGGAAAAGCGGATGAAATTCCATTGTCTTTTATCAATAAGCCAGGTGGGGAAGACTTAGCTTTCTTGTTTGGATCTTTTGGCCTTGGTGAGAACTGGGATCATACAGTTGTTACGAATGATGGAAAGGTTACCTTCACTGCTTCCGATGAAGGGTATAAGGAAGGAATCAAATTTTTAAATGAATTATACGCAGAAGGGTTAATTGATATTGAGGCGTTTGAGCAAGATTGGAATACGTACATCGCCAAAGGAAAAGACAATCGCTACGGTCTTTACTTCACATGGGATAAGGCAAATATCACGGGTATGAACGATAAATACGATGTTATGAAACCACTTGCTGGTCCAGATGGGCATGTGAATGTGGCAAGAACAAATGGTATGGGCTTTGACCGCGGAAGAATGGTGATTACGAGTTCCAATAAAAATCTTGAATTAACAGCAAAGTGGATTGATGAGCTGTACGATCCGATTCAGTCTGTACAAAATAACTGGGGAACGTACGGAGACGATAAGCAACAGAACATCTTTGAATACGACGAAGCGGCAAATATGCTAAAGCACTTACCTTTAGAAGGTACGGCACCAGTAGAGTTAAGACAAAAGACAAATATTGGTGGACCGTTGGCCATCCTAGATGAGTACTACGGTACGGTAACAACAAAGCCAGATGATGCTGCATGGAGATTAGGTGTGTTGAAGGACGTTATGGTTCCTCATATGCAAGCAGAAAATATTTATCCTAGAGTGTTCTTCTCAATTGAAGACCTTGATCGTTTAACGGCAATTGAAACGGATATGTTTGCTTTCGTAATGAGAAAACGAGCAGAATGGATTCAAAATGGAAAAGTGGAAAAAGAATGGGATAGCTACCTAAAGGAGCTTGACCGACTAGGCTTACAAGATTGGCTAGAAATTAAGCAAGCAGGTTATGACAGAAATCAGTAATGTGCTGAATAGGAGTGAGGCTGTAACCTTTTACAGCCTTCTTCTACTTATAGTTATAGAAAAGGAGCGGAAAAAGCATGATTAAAACACGATATAAAGAAAAACATCGACCTCAATATCATTATTCCCCTGAAGAAAAGTGGATGAATGACCCAAATGGAATGGTGTTCTTTGAAGGAGAATACCATTTGTTCTATCAACATCATCCCTTTGGTACTACTTGGGGACCGATGTACTGGGGGCATGCAGTGAGTAAAGATTTGGTTCATTGGGAACAGCTTCCCATTGCATTGCATCCGGATGAGCATGGCACGATTTTTTCTGGAAGTGCAGTGGTCGATTGGAATGATACGACGGGCTTTTTTGATGGAAAAGCAGGATTAGTTGCTATATATACGAGTCATGATACGTATCCGGATTCCGAGAGACCAAGACAACGCCAAAGCTTGGCATACAGCAAAAATAACGGACGAACATGGATAAAATACGAAGGAAATCCCGTACTTTCAGACGAGGAGATTACTGATTACCGAGATCCAAAGGTATTTTGGCATACGGAGTCCAACAAATGGGTGATGATTTTAGCAACTGGCCAAACAGTTACCCTTTATACCTCTTGTAATTTAATAGAGTGGGAGTTTGCTAGTGAATTTGGCCATCAAGCAGGTTCACATGATGGAGTGTGGGAATGCCCAGATTTATTCGAACTACCTGTAGACGGTGACGAAAGCAATAAGCGATGGGTGATGCTTGTTAGCATTGGAGATAATCCAGCTTTTCCTGAAGGGTCCCGAACACAATACTTCATTGGGCAATTTGATGGAAAGACGTTCTTGAATGAAAACTCTGAAGATACAACTCTTTGGCTTGATTTTGGTAGAGATAACTACGCGGGAGTGAGCTGGTCGGATGTACCTGAGGAAGATGGTAGAAGAATTTATATTGGCTGGATGAGCAATTGGCGGTATGCAAACTTACTCCCAACCGAGGGATGGCGTAGTGCGATGACATTGCCTAGAGAACTTTTCCTTACCGCTACTGAATCGGGAGTTCGTGTAGTTCAGAAGGTTGTATCAGAGATTCAAGTATTACGAAATGAGAGTGAAGTTATTGAGGAAGTATTACTTGAACCGAACAACCCCTTTCATTGTGATCTGCTTAGTAGCTTAATGGAAGTGAATATCTCCTTTGAAAAAAGAGATTCTACTTCCTTTGGAGTCATCTTTGAAAATTCGATCCAAGAAAAAGTGATCATTCAGTATGATGAGGAAAATGAAAAGCTAACCGTTGACAGGGTGAATGCAGGAATCAATCATTTCTCTGACTCATTTGCTGCGATACAGGAAGCAATTGTAAAAACAGAGAACAACCAAATACACTTACAAATTTGGCTAGACACATCTTCCATAGAGGTATTTGCCAATGATGGAAAGTCTGTTTGCACAAGCTTAGTCTATCCGAATCAACCATATAACAAGATGGTCATCTTTTCAAAGAATGGAACCACAAATATCTCTTCATTAGTACTTACTGAGCTCTCCTCCATTTGGGAGAAATGATGGAAGCCTGAATCGAAACTTAAAGAATGTTGAAAAGGCAGGTTGATGATGAATGACAACCAATTCATCGGTATTTTGTATAGGGGAATTACTGATTGATTTTTTCTGTACAGATGTGGACGTGAACTTAATAGACGGAAAAAATTTCGAAAAACAGGCAGGTGGGGCACCGGCTAATGTTTGTGCAGCGATCGTGAAGTTAGGGGGAAAGGCACAGTTTTCTGGCAAAGTTGGAAATGATCCGTTTGGATATTTTTTAAAGCAAACATTAGAGAATTGCCATGTAGATACCTCCTTACTATTATTCGATCAGGCTCATCCAACGACGCAAGCATTTGTTTCCTTAAAGGCAGATGGGGAAAGAGATTTTATTTTCAACCGAGGAGCAGATGCGTTTGTAACAGAGGAAGAATTGGATAAAGAGAGCATCATGATGAATCAAATTCTTCACTTCGGTTCCGCAACTGCCCTATTAAATGAACCATTTCGATCTACGTATATCAACCTAATGAGAGAGGCTAAGGAAAGAGGAAAGTTCCTCTCGTTCGATCCAAACTATAGGTCATCGCTATGGAAAGGAAGAGTGGATCATTTCAAAGAATGGTCAAGGCAAGGAATGTCTATCGCTGACCTTGTAAAAGTGAGTGAGGAAGAATTAAGAATCCTCTCAGGGATGGACGATGTAAAGGAAGGAATTGCGGCTTTGCATCAAATGGGAGCTAAAGTTTTGGCGGTCACCTTAGGGGCAGAAGGAACATTGGTTTCCAATGGACAGAAGTGTGAGCTGGTTCCTAGTATAAAAGTCACTTCCATTGATTCAACGGGAGCGGGAGATGCTTTTGTAGGAGCAACCCTCTATCAGTTATCTATCTTTGAGAATCCTAAACTGGTTTTAGAAGACTTTGATCAATTAAGAAAAGTGATTGCTTACAGCAACATCGTTGGTGCATTGGTTTGTACGAAAGTGGGAGCTATATCAGCTTTGCCGACCGAGGACGAAGTGAAAGGTTTGATTAATGAGAACCGCAAAAAATTCATTTATTTGTAAGAGAGGGGAAAGGATGAAACCAACTTTCATAAAAAAGGCTTCTGTATTTTTTGTAGCTGTACTACTTGCTTCCTCAGTAGGAACTTTTGTTAGTCACCCTACGGCAGGATTGGCAACTGAGCCGAAGGAGGGGGCAACAATTTTAGAAAGTGGATTACAAGCAAATACGAATCTAACAGGCTGGCAAGTGAAAGGAAAAGGGTCATTAGAAGACACGCAACAGGGATTATTGCTAACCTCAGAACCAAATGAGAATGTAATGGCTATCTCAAGTGTTACTTCTCAAGATTTTATTTATGAAGCAGATATACAAGTCATTGATAGGAATGCAGACGCGACGTTAGTCTTTCGTTCGAATGAAGATGGTTGGGACTCCTATATGCTCCAAATTGTCCCGAATGCGGGAATAATTCGACTCCGCGATGCACGTGACGAAGCAAAGTTAAAAGCAGAATATCCAGTCACACTGCAAGAGGGGGGAATCTATCATCTGAAGGTAAAGGTGGTAGACGACAAGATTAAAGTATATTGGGGTAATAAATATGAGCCCGTTATTGATGTGAACAATGCCACCTATGAGAAGGGGTTTCTTGGACTGAACGTCTGGAATGGTTCCGCATTGTTTCAAAATGTAAAGGTTAGTGATCTTTCTACTAATCTAGGTTCTTCTCTTGTAAAGGAAGGAACTTGGGAACCATCCATTCATGGCTTAAAAGGAATAGCTGTTGATGGTGTAAAAGCGAAAAATGTTTTTCATACGAGTGAAAGTGACTTTGTTCTTGAAGGAAATATTTCTTTTAATCAGCAACAATCAGAAGCAGCACTAGCCTTTCGAGCAAATGAATTAGGAACAGAGGGATATGAGGCTGTACTAATTAAGGCAGGAAACACGGTTAAAGCACAATTGAAGAAGATGGATGGAACGATTCTGAAAACCTCTGAAATTGCGTATCCTTCCCAAGAAGGCAGCAAACATCATCTAGAGGTTATTGCAAACGGTGATCAAATCGAGCTGTATGTGGATGGATATTCAGAGTCAGCTGTAACTATTTCGGATAAAACCTATTCAACCGGAATGGTAGGATTCATGGTAACCTCTGGATCTGCAGCCTTCCAAGATGTGTATGTTGTTCCAACAACAAGCTATTATAAAGAAAAATATCGACCAGATTATCATTATACTCCAGCTCGTGGCTCTGTTAGTGACCCGAATGGGCTGGTCTATTACGAAGGTGAATATCATTTATTCCACCAAGATGGTGGGACTTGGGCTCATGCCGTAAGTACAGACTTGGTGAATTGGAAACGACTACCTATTGCGCTGCCATGGAATGATTTGGGTCATGTGTGGTCAGGTTCAGCTATTGCGGATGTGAATAATGCTTCCGGACTCTTCACTCATACGGGTGGAAAAGGGCTAATTGCTTACTACACTTCGTTTAATCCGGATAGATGGAATGGCAACCAACGAATTGGTCTAGCGTATAGCACTGATCAGGGACGAACATGGAAATATTCAACGGAACACCCTATTGTGATAGATAATCCAGGTAAGAATGGGGAGGATCCAGGTGGCTGGGACTTCCGTGATCCGAAGGTGGTACGTGATGAGGCCAACAATCGGTGGGTGATGGTTGTATCAGGAGGAGATCATATTCGCTTCTTTACGTCCACCAATCTTATAGATTGGACACTTACAGATAATTTTGGATATGGGGATTATGTTCGTGGTGGTGTGTGGGAATGCCCCGATCTGTTTGAGCTTCAGGTAGACGGGACAGGAGAGAAAAAGTGGGTTCTCATGATCAGCACTGGAGCAAATCCGAAGACGCAAGGCTCTGATGCAGAGTATTTTATCGGGCATTTAACGGCTGATGGAAAATTCGTCAATGACAATGCCGCAGGAAAGGTACTCAAAACAGATTACGGGAAAGAGTTTTACGCATCGATGTCCTTTGCTAATATGCCAGATAATCGACGTGTGATGATGGCATGGATGACAAACTGGGATTATCCATTTGCCTTTCCAACGACCGGTTGGAAGGGTGAGCTGTCGATACCAAGGGAAGTCAGACTGGTGAATACGGAGGAAGGAATAAGGCTCGCACAGGCTCCGATTATGGAACTGCAATCCATTCGAAACACTATTTTTGAGGCACAGAACAAAATTATACATCCTACCAATGCTTCGAACCTGCTAAAAGGACTCTCTTCAGGAGCATTTGAGATTGAGGCGGAAATTGAAATCCCATCTAACAGCCATACAACCGAATTTGGTTTTCAAGTTCGTGAAGGAGCGGATGAAAAAACCGTTGTGGGATACAAACCAGCGGAAAATCAAATGTTTGTAAATCGTGCGGAGTCAGGAGAGACGGATTTTTCTAACTCATTTTCCACTTTACATGAAGCACCTTTAAAGCCAGAAAATAAGCACATCAAACTGAATATTTTTGTAGATGATTCATCTATTGAAGTATTTGCAAATGATGGAAAAGTTGTTTTTTCTGATGTTATTTTCCCAGATCCCTCCAGTCGTAGCATGAGCTTCTACACGAAGGGCGGAGAAGTGAATGTACTCTCCTTAAAAGTCCATTCTCTTGCTAACACTTGGACGGAAGATAAAACGGAGACTACAAAAATTGTCATGGATACAAAACAAAGAGAGATGAGCAAAGGTGATGAACTTACTTTATTCGCATCCATGGAGACAGGAAAAGGAAAGAGTACACAACCCATTAAGTGGAAATCTAGCAATCCGAACGTCGTATCGATAGCCTCCTCTACTAACTCAAAAGCAGTACTTAAAGCAGGAAGCAAAGGAGAAGCGGTTATTACCGCATTTACCTCTAATGGAAAAACTTCTGAAAGTGTTGTTGTGAGAGTATTTGAAGGTGAATTCTTCACGAATCTCTCTGGATGGAAGTCAGATATCTCTAGTTCCAAATGGACTGTCACAGAAAACGGAATTCGTGGAACGTATACAAGTGATGCGAATTATGTCGCTAGTGAATCGGCTGGAGACTTTACGTATGAAGCTGATATGATGCTAGGAGAATCAGGAGGAGCGGGCTCCATTTTGTTCCGGGCTAGTGAAGACGGAAGAAGCGGATATTACTTCAATCTTGATCCGAATATGAAAGCATTTCGTCTTTTTTACAAGATAGACGGTCGCTTTGAAGATCGAATGGTCATTGGGAGAGTTCCTGCTTTTATTCAACCTGGAAAAACGTATAAGGTAAAAATTGAAGCAAAAGGTCCTCACATTGTGATCACAGTAGATGGACAAAAAGTCATGGATGTAAAGGATGGCACCTTTGCAGAAGGACATTTTGGTGTTAATGTATTTGGAGGTCAAGCATCTTATCAGAATGTGAAAGTTAGCCAAATGACAGATGCAAATTTATCGGTAACATGCTTTACAAATAAAGCAACAGGCCAAGCAATTTATACGGCTACGTCTCAAAATGGAGAGCCTGTGACCGTATCCGACGCAGACAATGCAACAAATTGGACGTTGGTTCCGACTGGTGATGAGTATGGTTCTTATTCTATCCGAACCGAGGGTGGCAAAGCACTTGATTATGATACCGGTCAAAATAGAATTCAGCTGTACGATTATCTTGGCTATAATAATCAACGTTGGATCATTTCAAAAAATGATAATGGAACAATAAGAATTACTTCTGTTCATAATGGAAAGGCACTTGAAATATCGAAAGACGGACGTTTGATCCTCAATGATTGGAAGCCTGATGAAGAGGGGCAGCAGTGGATCAGTTCTACTGGGATAAAGTAATAAAATAAATAGTATATGAAACCGACCTCTTTTCGTAAAGAAGGTCGGTATTTTTTATGGCTTTAATATTACTTTTATACAATCTTCTGTTTTTGTATCAAAAACTTCATATCCATGCTTTGCTTGGTCTAGTGGAATGACATGTGTAACGATATCGCTAGGGTCAACCGTTCCTTTTGAAAATAGGTCGTATAAGAATGGCATATATGGAATAACAGGAGCCTGGCCGGTTTTGATATCTATATTTCGGTTCATGATATCTCCAAGTGGGAATCCATTATAGCGGCCGCCATATACACCTGTTATTTGTATCGTTCCGGCTTTACGAACTGCTTGAGTGGCCATTACAAGTGCCCCCATGGCTCCTCCCTGAAGCTTTAGCCCGCTTGCAAGAAACTCCATTGGTGTCCACTTTCCATCCATACCTACAGCATCGATGACTACATCGGCTCCACCTTTTGTTATTTCTTTTAAGTATTCACCCGTGTTTTCATGCTGCTCAAAATTGACAATTTCAACTTTGTTTGTCCGTTTTGCATGCTGTAAGCGGTAGTCAATATAATCAACAGCAATGACCCTGTTGGCGCCTTTATACCATGCAAATTTCTGAGCAAGTAAGCCAACAGGTCCACAGCCAAGGATAATTACGGTATCTCCTTCTTTAACACCAGCGTGATCAACAGACCAATAGGCAGTTGAAGCTGCATCAGCTAGTAGAACTAGTTTTTCATCTTCTACTTCACAATCCTCTGGAATTTTAAAAGGCGTAAAATTTCCGTAAGGTACCCTCATATATTCAGCTTGTCCACCCGCATAGCCTCCCGTGTTTTCGGCGTACCCGAAAAATCCACCCATGTCTCCATGAGGATTAGAATTATCACATTGGCTCGTAAGATCATGATTGCAATACCAACAAGTACCACAGCTCACATTAAAAGGAATGATCACCCGGTCTCCTTTTTTTAAGTTTCTTACACCTGGTCCAATTTCCTCTACTATCCCCATCGGCTCATGACCAATGACAAAATCTGTAGGCGTGTTAGGAATCATTCCGTGAATTAGATGCAGATCTGACCCACAAATAGCAGAGGAAGTAACTTTTACAATGATATCATCAGAATTTTTAATGGTGGGATCTTTTACTTCTCTAACTTCCACATTTTTTATTCCTTGATAAGTAACGGCCTTCATCTAAAAAATCCCTCCTTCTATTGATTAGGTGTCGCAAACATGCCGCCTCTGTCTGTATCTAACGGGAAAAGCTCCATTTGTCCAATTTGAACAGCGGTTTCTGCGCCTTTCATATCGACCTTGTATTGTTCTTTAAAGTCATGAGGATGTAGCCACTTATTTTTGATCATCAATTCAGAAATCTCTCCGTGCAAGTCAATGGCTGCCTCGAGTTGTTTCGTTAATACCCTTCTCAGTTCGGGGCTTGCAGTTTCTGTAATCGCGAATCCATAATTTCGAATTCCATTTTTAACTGATAATAAAAAATCCATGGCGAAGGTTGAGTCGGCTAAATTCGGCATACCTTCAGCGTTTCTAGGGTCTAAATAGTCCTGCATGTTTTCACCTCCGGTTTAATGAAGTACGTCACTTTGTTTATAGAAAGGGATTAATTCATTGATATCCTGAATAGATTGCTCCACATTCTTTGCCATTAATTGTTTTAACTCATTATTAAAGCAAATTCCCATCATTAATTTTGATCTCAATAAGCTAACGGTTTTAAAATTTATAATTTCGTGAGTTTCTAACGTTTCATGAATGCCTAATCTTTCGTTGTTCATACAAACACCTCCATTACTAATCAAACTTATTTTCTCCATACTACTTTTTCTTTTATGCTACTTTTGATAATAATTACGAATGAATAGTAGGTATCTGTTTGAAAATATAAAAGTGCAAATATGATTCTAATGGAGTGAAAAGGATGGTTAAATACTTAGGGCTACATGAGACGGTGGATGTTCATGAGCTTCTGACTTTTAAAAGCATCAGTTTAACGAAGTCAACAACAATGAGTGCGTTAGCTCAAGATGAGGATTTAAAGGCAATTCTGACAAATGATATGATAGCAGGTCAGCAACAGGTTAAAGAATTAAAGCAATTTTTGACCAATAGGGAGGAACAGCAATGAACCATTTGATTCAAAATATGGTGGGAATGGGTGGATTAACGGATCAGGTGATAGCGACAGATTTCTTAATTTCTGCCAAAGCGGGAGTAAGAAATTATACGGTGGCTATTACTGAAGCTGCTACTCCTGAATTACGGTCTGTTTTAAGAGAACATTTGCGGGCTGCGATCCAAACTCATGAAAATATTACAAACTATATGGTATCAAGGGGTTTTTATCATCCTCATAACTTGAGCGAGCAATTAACGGTTGATTTTACCGCATCAGACACAGCCCTTCAATTAGCACAACGAAAAAGTGAATAAAATAGTATAAAAGAAAGCCTAACTATATTAGTAAAGGGTTCGGACAGAACTAGAAGGAAATTGCCTTTAGTAGTCCGAATCCAGGGGTTATTCGGACAGGACTAGAAGGAAATTGCCTTTGGTAGTCCAAATCCAGGGGGTATTCGGACAGAACTAGAAGGAAATTGCCTTTGGAAGTCTGAATCCAGGGGTTATTCGGACAGGACTAGAAGGAAATTGCCATTGAGAGTCCGAATCCAGAGGTTATTCAGACAGAGCTAGAAGGAAATTGCCTTTGGAAGTCTGAATCCAGGGGTTATTCGGACAGGACTAGAAGGAAATTGTCTTTGAGAGTCCGAATCCAGAGGTTATTCAGACAGAGCTAGAAGGAAATTGCCTTTGGAAGTCTGAATCCGGGGGTTATTCAGACAAAGCTAGAAGGAAATTGCCTTTGGAAGTCTGAATCCAGGGGTTATTCGGACAGGACTAGAAGGAAATTGCCATTGAGAGTCCGAATCCAGAGGTTATTCAGACAAAGCTAGAAGGAAATTGCCTTTGAGAGTCTGAATCCAGGGGTTATTCGGACAGGACTAGAAGGAAATTGCCTTTGAGAGTCCGAATCCAGAGGTTATTCAGACAGAGCTAGAAGGAAATTGCCTTTGGAAGTCAGAATCCGGGGGTTATTCGGACAGGACTAGAAGGAAAAAGCCTTTGGAAAGGCTTTTTCACATTCATTTTATTTCATTGTCTTCATAAGAAATCCAATCGCTAAAGCTACCTAGATACAGTTTCACATGTTCAAAGCCTGCTTCTTTTAATGCTAGGAAGTTCGGAACAGCCGTTACTCCCGACCCACAATAAACGATCAGCTCCTTTTCAGAATCTATATCTGAAAACCTCTCTTTTTGATCTTTAATAGAATGGTAATATCCCTCATGAAGTCCTTCCATCCAAGGCTTATTAATGGCGCTTGGAATATGGCCTTTCTTCTTATCAATGGGCTCTTCTATTCCTAAGTATCTTTTGTTCTCGCGAGAGTCGATTAATACGATGTTTGGATGCTTTCCAGATACGACTTCTTGCACCTCTTTTACGTCAGCCAATAAATAAGGCTGTAGGTCAACATGGAAATTCGACTTTTCAAAAACGGGTACATCAGCTGTCGTAGGGTAATTAGCTTTTGTCCAATTTTTATATCCTCCATCAAGTACATATACTTTTTTATGTCCTAGATAAGATAGCATCCACCAAAACCTAGCTGCATAGGCTCCTTCACCGTTATCATAAGCGACAATGGTTGTATCTTGATTAATGCCTGCGATTTCAAGTTTCTCTTTTAGTTCGTTTATTTCAGGCATAGGGTGTCTTCCACCATGAATACCCACTTGTCCTGAAAGATCCTTTTCTAAATCAAAATAAACTGCTCCTGGAATATGATTGTGATCGTATTCCAGCTTTCCTAATTCAGGGTTGGCAAGTGCAAAGCGGCAATCGATGACTCTTACATCTCCTTGATTCAGATGCTTAAGAAGCCATTCTTTATGTACTATAAATTTCATATACAATCCTCCTCAATGTACAGTTTCTCTAAAAAAACTATATCTTGAATATAACATAAATTGTTTTGGTTCAATGTTTTAGTAAATGTGTCAACTATTTTAATTATGTAAATCAAAGTACATTTTTTACCCAGAGGCATATGATGGTTTATAAAATTCTGGAGGGAATGACCAACATGTATAATGTTTCAAATCCATATTCATATCCTTATTGGGTAAATCCTTCGACTTATTCTTCCAATTATATGAATAGGAATCATGAGGAGAATGTTCAACCAGTATTTGATGTCCTGCTTAGTGGAATCAAAAGAGAAGCAGAAGCCATTGAACTATATAGACAGTTAGTTCAGGTAGCTCCAAATGAGATGCATCAGAATGATATTTTGTATGCATTAGAAAGAAAAAAAGCCCAACTTATACAGTTAAACAATCTCTATATTCAACTTACTGGAACTGTGCCAGTATACCAACTCGAACAAATCCCTTTTGTTAGCTACAGAGATGGGTTGCAAAAGGCGTATGAAGCCGAAGTAGAGGGGTATGAAGAATATCAAAAAGGTTTTTCGCTTATTCAACATCCAATGATACAGAATGTATTTTTATGGGCATTAACTGGAGAACAAGAGAATGCTGCGTGTCTTAGATTTTTAAGTGAAGAACTCTCCCCGCGAGTAACAGATTATGGAAGAAAACCTTTTGTTGTGGATATTAATAAGGCTACCAAACAAAACGATACCTTTCGGACAGCTTTATGGACAGGAACTCATTTACAGGTAACCTTAATGAGCATTAATGTGGGAGAAGACATAGGGTTAGAAATACACCCTAATCTTGATCAGTTTCTAAGGGTTGAAGAGGGTGAAGGGATTGTTCGAATGGGGGCCCAGAAAGATCAGCTTGACTTTGAGGAAAAAGTAGCTGATGATTTTGCTTTTATGATACCAGCAGGTACATGGCATAATGTTATCAATACGGGAAATACACCACTTAAACTTTACTCGATATATGCTCCTCCACAGCATCCATTTGGAACCATTCATGAAACGAAGGCTGATGCATTGGCAGCTGAAGAAGATCATTAGAAATCACTTAAATCTTTGTAGATAAAGACAGCAAAAAGGCATGACTAGCTATGTCATGCCTTTTTTATGGTAAAAAGACACGGTTCTTAAATAAAATATTCGACCAATGCCCAACTCATAATCAATAGGAAGCCAATGGAAGCAGAAGAATAAGTAATTAGGTTCCTAATATCCCTTTTTCCTCGCCGTAAATACTCTTGATAGGTGATTTCTCCCTTGGCAAACCTCACCCCGTTTTCGCTCGGTTCCACCTCATAAACATGTCCTTCGTTGTCCTGCAAAATAATTTTTGTAATTAGCTCTATTGCACTAATTTGGTGTACATCTGCCTCTTTCTCCCCAAAATAAACGACTTTCACAGGATGATAAATTGTATGCTTAATTATTTGTTCACTCATTTTATATGCCTGAAATTCAAATGCATTATTAGAAACACACATAGTAAGCACCTCATCATTATTATATGTTTATTCCTACTGAGGTGAAGGTCTAAAACTGGAATTTCAATTTAAAATTTAAGGATTATTCTAAATCTCCATACTTTCTCCATGATTCTTTTCTATAGTAAGGGTGTAGTGATAGTAAATGCATGAGGAAGTATTATTAAACTAAATTTTAATAAAGGAGAAGGTGCATGATGAAAA
This sequence comes from Robertmurraya mesotrionivorans, assembly GCF_050971805.1. Classification (NCBI taxonomy): domain Bacteria; kingdom Bacillati; phylum Bacillota; class Bacilli; order Caryophanales; family Bacillaceae; genus Robertmurraya; species Robertmurraya mesotrionivorans. The sequence goes on from NZ_JBPCCH010000022.1 coordinate 41,892, forward strand.
AGACTCTAATCGCCATTACGTTAGGAGCTGGATTACTCATCGGAGGAGGTACAGGGATTTATTACGTTTCCGCCCAAGAAAGTGAAGGGATTACAAACGAAAACATGATGATGGATAAGATGGTAAGCTCCGATTCCGAAATGAAAGAAATGATGAATAGAGACATGGAATCAATGATGAACGTTAAAAACATGAATTTCGGTCAGATGAAAGAACATATGATGAACATGCATCCAGATTTATCTGTTCAGCAATTAGAGGAACATTATAAGAATATGCACGGAACAGGGGGATCAGAAAATAGCAAGAACTTTCAGTAAGTAAGAAGGGTTGTCGGATAAGTTTCCCGACAACCCTTTTTCATTTTTTAACTTAGTCTCCTCTGCGTTCTTCAGAAGGTTCCTCATCTGGATCGGGTTCTTCTTCATCCATGTTAAATGGAGTGTCCATTTCTCCAGGTTGTTTAACATCTCTTACATCTCTTGGATTGGTGTCAAGGTCCACATCATCATTGTTTTGATTGTAGCGTACTGGTCTGTAATTGACATCATCATCTGGTTCAAGATTATTATCATTATCTGCGGTACAGCCGGTTACATTGACTAGTAACAACAATGCAGTAATGGTAGTGTATAACCACTTTTTACTCATTCTTCATCATCCTCCTATGTCTTATTTGAAATCATGTAGTACATATAATTTGCCTTAAATTAAAATCATTATTCGACTTCTTGTGTGGTATATTTTGGATTGTTTGTTTAAAGGAAGTTTTATACGCTAGAAAACCAAAACCAAAATTTGATCAGGATGCTTACGTTTTTAAGGAGAATTCTAATAATGATAAATGAAGCTTATATATCAGAAGAAGGTGGGGGTAAAAATGAATAAGTGGATCATGTCTCTTTTTCAAATAAGAAGAAAACCTTTAATGGCATTATTCGGGAAGAAAAGGAATGGTAGAGGATGGATATGGGGTTCGTTATTAAGTTTAGGAGTTAGTGCAGCTGCCATTCGATTAAGAAAAAATAAAAAAATGCAATCTCCTGTTAATAACATAATGAATAATATTGATATAGGAAAAATGAGTAAAATGGGAAATTTGGCTGGACTAGCCGAAATTGCCGAAGAATTAGTTCCTAATAAAGGCCCTGAAAAAACCAATTAATAAAGCCTTAATTAAAGAATATCCATCCTTGTGATGGGTATTCTTTAAGTTTTTTTCAGAGCTACTATTTAACGTGCAGCATTCCGCCTTGTGGTCTTATCTAAAATCATACTGGTCATGGTAGCGATAACGGCACTCCCTAAAATATCATATGGATAATGGTGTCCTACCCAAATACGAGAGAAACCTGTTAATAAGGCTAAAACCCACAACATGGAACCTATTACACGGTTATAAAGATAAATAGAAGTAGAAATAGCAAAAGCAAGTAATGTATGTTTACTTGGAAAGGTCGAATCTCTTTTTGAAGGAATAAGTATTCCAACTCGTCGTCTCACAAATGGTCTTGGTTTGAAATAAAACAGCTTAATCAAAGTATGGATAAGTAACGTAATCCCAGCAGAAGTCCCCGCTTTATAAACTGCTTTTCTGTAAGGGCCATTTTTAAACCACATAAAAATTAACACAAAGACAAAGACATAACGAGTTTTATTCGATACAAATATCATTAAAAAATCCAAGAGAGAAAAACGACCTGAGTATTGATTAATTGACTTGAATAATTTTTCGTTCACTTTGAGTTCTCCTTACACTATTAATAGGTAATAAAATGCCCCTACTATGTAAGAAATATGTGGAAACTGTTTTTACTTTTACTACAAAAAAATACAAGGACTAGAAAAACCAAGTCCTTGTAAAAAATACTATAGTAATCCTCTATGATAATGATTCATTTCCGCAAGCTCTGAAATATACTGGTAGTTGTCAATCATATTCTGAATCATTTCCGATTCGGAGGGGGGTAAATCTGGGTCTTCTAATCTTTTTTGTAAACCCTCAATTTTCAAAGTGATGTCGTGTTTGATTTCATCATAATTCATTAGAAACACCCTTTCTTTATATTCCAAGATTATCCTCTCTCCTTTATATTACATAAGAAAGATGAAGGAACGATGCAGATTTCTTTTCAAATACGTGAACATTTAGGATAATTCTCGGCAATGGGTGGTTTTGCATTTCTATATTTCCATCGCTTGAATAGACTCAGCAACCTTAACCATCATCGAGCATTCGACTCTTTTGCGAAAAATATCGCAGCTGAATTCGAACGTTCCGTTAATGGAGCCTGTTGCATGTAGTGAGTTAGCCGGGCAACCACCGCTACAATAAAGTTTGGCCCAGCAGTTCTGGCATTCTGGCTTTGAGTAGCAGTTGCTACCTTTAAATTGAGCTTGTATTTCTGGCTTTGTAATTCCATCCCAGATGTTTCCCATGCTAAATTCTTCATCGCCAACGAATTGGTGACAAGGGAAGAGTTCACCCCATGGTGTAACGGCCAGGTATTCCGTTCCAGAGCCGCAACCTGAGATTCTTTTTTGAATACAAGGACCTTCGGATAAATCCAGCATGTAATGGTAGAAGGTGAATGTTTTTCCCTTTTCGTTTCTAGCGAGCATTTCCTTCGCAAGAATTTCGTATTGGTTATAGATCTCGGGAAGATCTTCTTCGGTTAGGGCATAAGGTTCCTGTGGATCACAAATAACCGGTTCCATGGACAGCTTATCAAAGCCAAGGTCTGCGATATGAAAAATGTCATTTGTAAAGTCGACATTGTCATGTGTGTAAGTTCCCCGAACATAATATTCTTTCTCTCCACGATTTTTAATGAACTGCTGAAACTTAGGAACGATATGGTCATAGCTGCCTTTTCCATTAACGGTTCTACGAAGTCGATCGTGTATCTCTTTTCTGCCATCTAGGCTTAGAACGACATTATCCATTTCTTCGTTTAAAAATTCGGTTACTTCCTCGTTTAAAAGCATCCCGTTCGTAGTAAAAGTAAAACGAAATTTCTTATGGTATTCCTTCTCTTTGCTACGTGCATATGAAACGATTTGTTTGACAACGTTCCATGCCATAAGTGGTTCTCCACCAAAAAAGTCAATGTCGAGGTTTCGATGGTGCCCAGAGTTTTCTAATAAGAAGTCAATGGCTCTTTTTCCAACATCAAAGCTCATTATAGCTCGGTCACCGTTATATTTCCCTTGGCTAGCAAAGCAATAATCACAGGAAAGATTACAAGTATGTGCAACATTAAAACAAAGTGCCTTAACATAGGTTTTGCGATTTCTCAAATCAATGGAAAGGTCTTTATACTCATCCTCAGTAAAAAGCTGTCCATGATTGATTAGTTCCTGAATATCTGTAAGAGTTTCTCGTATTTCTACTTCCGTGATCTCTGGATTCATCCGGTATTTTTCCAGCATCGATGTCACAATTTTATCCGAAAAAGCATGTTCATAAAGACCGATGATATCGAAGGCAAGTTCATCGACCACATGGACAGAGCCGCTGTACGTATCTAGGACAATGTTGTACCCGTTTAATTTATATTGATGGATCATATGTATGGTTAATCTCCTTACAAAAAATGGCCGCCCATCTGGATAAAGTGGGCGGTATATGTATTTCTATCTATTCAAGGTGTTCTCACATTTTTGGTTAGCCACTCCACAAGAAGTTTTACAGGCTGACTGGCAAGATGTTTGACAAGCACCACAACCACCGTGCTTTACTGTATCTACTAGTTTGCGAGTGCTAAGTGTTATAATTCGCTTCATATTGAAATCCCTCCTTTTGTGCACCGCTAGCATATCATTTTCAAACGGGATGACCATATGCTTTATGTCACAGCAGACACAAAAAAGTACCGCATCACGAGCGCGGTACTTTTAAGAAGATGATTAGAAAGGAGCAACTCCATCACATTGCGAATAGAACTGCTTCATCCAAGAGATCAGTTCCTCTTGTTTCATTGGTTTTGCAAAATAGAAGCCCTGAATGGTTGGACTCTTGGGCATGGAGGTTAAATAGTTGAATTGTTTCACATTTTCTACCCCTTCAACTACGGTTTCTATGTCCAACGAATGACAGAGAGAGACAATAGCGGTAATAATCGCAGATTCTTTTTTAGACTCTGGGACACCGTCTACAAAGGATTTATCAATTTTTAACGTGGAAATGGGTAATCTTTTTAAATACGACAAGGAAGAAACACCTGTACCAAAGTCATCGAGAGCTACAGAAAATCCTTGTTTTCGTATGTCTCCTACTGCCCGTATCGCGTTTTCAATATCACTTACGACGCTTGTTTCCGTGATTTCTAGTTCGAGATTTTTTGCCAAAATATCATACTTTTCCACACAATGATTAAGAGTTTTTAGCAGTCGTGCAGATGTAATATAGGTGCCAGGAATATTAACAGCTACGTGTAACACAGGATGACCTTCTTTATTCCACTGATCGAGCTGCTGACATACTTTATCAATGACCCAATCAGTGACATCAAACATTTTTCCGCTTTTCTCTAACGCCGGAATAAACAGACCGGGTGAGAGAAAGCCATGAACAGGGTGATTCCAACGGATGAGTGCTTCGACACCTGAGATTTCCTGTGAAGAGGCATTAATTTTTGGTTGATATACTATATACAAATGATCTTTCTCCATGGCCATATCAATATCAGACAAGAGGCGCTGTTCAAAATTATACGTATGAATCCTTGAATCATACTCCACGATTTGATTATTATATTCGATTGACGGGTGATGCAGGACTGCAACAGCATTAGCATAAAGCTGGCTCGCAGTTTCATTGCGTTCTTTAACAGCTAGGGCACTGACGGTATTAACAAGAACAGAATGGTCATCGAACTGTAAGGGGATTTTTAAAATAGAGGACACTCTCTCTAATGTTATTTTTAGTTTTTCATTTGAGTCTTCCTTACAAATGAAAGCAAAGCGGTTGCCTTCTACTCTATAAACCTCTAAAGAAGTTGAATTTAACTGCAATAGTAACTGACTTACTTCGGTAAGAATTCTATCTCCAAACTTGTATCCATATCCAATATTCCATTTTTCTAGATCATGAATATGAAGAATAGCTACTGTATTAGCGTGTAATAGTTGATGAATCGTCCTTTCAAACTGACGTCGATTAGGAAGCTTCGTTAATGGATCAAAAAAGTTCATTCGGTAATCAACGTATCGATCCAATGCTCCTGATAAACTAGAAAGAATGAGCAAAACGGAAGTTCCAAGGGCAACCGCTAGCACTAGAATCCATGTATGATTTTCATGAGAGTGGTTTGTAGGAATCACTGTGTCAGCATCTACATAAAAAACAACAGAAGCCATCCCGGTATAGTGCATACTGGAAATCGCTAAGCCCATGATTAAGCTTGTCACGATTTTGATCACTCTACGGTCCATCAAACGTTGCAATGAAGAGAAAATGTAAAGCGCAACGAAGGAAACAGTCATCGCTATCACAATGGATCCAGTAAAAATTCGAGGCTTATAGGCATGATGAACCTCCATTTTCATTGCGGCCATGCCCATATAATGCATCGTTGATATGCCCAATCCCATAATGACTCCAGAAATAATAAATGCAAAGATGCTCTTTTTCTGGCGATTAGCTATATAAAAGGCTAAAAGCGATGCAATTAAGGCAGGACTGATAGAAAGGAGTGTTACAAAAGGGTCGTACTGCATATCAAAGGGAAGATTTATTGCACCCATCCCAATAAAATGCATGGACCAAATGCCAAAGCCCATGGCTACGGAAGCTAATCCAATCCAAATAAAACGATGAAAGAAGCTATTTTGTTGGATTCTCTCATTCAAAGAAAGTGCGGTATAAGAGGCACTACAGGCTATTAATATAGATAAAATGACAAGTGAAAGGTTATACTCACTTTCAAGAATGAAGACGGAGTTTGGTACAGTAAACATGTGGTTCTCCTTTGTTGTGACGTTCTATCTCTGTTACAAAGAGACATGGTGTATCATTTATATCGGTTATTTATAATAATTATAAAGTGGTGGGAAAAATTTCATTTTTATGCAGAAATGCATATATCAAAGTATTTTGGTAAAAGATAAACAAAACTTTTGAGGAGGAGTAATTTGGGTTTCGTCTTTTTTTTCTTTGTATCGTGGCTTGTAACTGTATTGTTTACGGTAATGAAAAAATCACTTTCTTTTGTTGAGAATATATTTGTATTTTTAATTATATTAATCGTAAGCGTGAACTGGTCTTGGATCATATTTGAAGAGTTTAAGTTTCTTGAATTATCAAGACAACCCTTGGATTATACAGCCTTTTTAATTAATCGGAGTATTGGTATCCCTTTGATCATTGTTATTACGTTAAATGCCGTTAGATCAGCCAATGTGAATGGAAAGGCTTATTTATACGTAGGTCTATCTACGGTTATTCTTCTTGTATTAAAGATGATAGGGAACTTTCTTAATATTACAAAGCTAACTAATTGGAATACGTTGTACGACGTTTTATATTTTATTTCTCTTCATTTAATAGCGTACTTCTCTTTACAGTTGTATAGAAAGCTTAAAAAAGAGGAGGTAACCCTGTTATGATAATGTGGAAGCAATTTGACAACAATGAAATTTACCTTTTGATTTTACTTACTTTTTTCTATGTTGTCTTATTTCTTGTGTTAAGGAAAAAAACATTCAAACCACATATCACGCTTTTGACTTTGGTTTGGGGTTTTACAGTAGGGATATTATTCGAGTTTACGATAGGTGGGGGACTTCTCGATTTTTATAGGGTTAACGATTCGAATTCTTATGAAGTGACGGATGTGATATATTTCCTTTTATTTAGTCCTTTTGGGTATTTCTTTTTTTATTTATATCATAGGTTTAAAATTAATAAGAAGAAGGTTATTTTTTATGTGTTTGCGTGGGCGATCGTCGGAGTGAGTGCTCATTGGCTTTTTACCCAGTTAGGGATCATCACTCTACAAAAAGGGTATCATATAGCCTTATCATTTCCTATATTTTTAATCATACAAACATTGTCAGTTATCTTCTATGAACAAATCAAGTATAGAGAAAGCATTTTCCAATCCCCTATTGGTGACTAGGTAAACGGTCATGTTAAAGGGGATTTTTTGTTGTGGTTTTAATTATGCAGAATTGAATAGTTTATGCATTTCAGTGGAAGTGAATTGTAATGGTTTAAAGGATAAAGCCTTCTTTATGTGACTTCCCTGAGTTGGCACGGCTCTTGCATCTCTCAAAAGTAAATTCTAAAAATGAGGTGTTATCATGGCTGACTCAATCATGGAGTCGAAAAATCAAATGGTCGAAAAAAAGGAAGAAGTTCAAGACAATCCCTTGATAGAATTTCATTCGATCTTAAAAGAAGCGATGGATATTCTAAGATATCCTGATGAAGTGTTTGAGCTTTTGAAGGAGCCCTTGCGTTTTCTCGAAGTGAAAATCCCTGTTCGTATGGATGATCAAACGACCAAGATTTTTCGAGGGTTTCGAGCTCAGCATAATGATGCGACAGGTCCAACAAAAGGTGGCATTCGATTTCATACAGATGTCACACCAGAAGAAGTGAAAGCCTTGGCTGGTTGGATGAGTATGAAATGTGGGATTACAGGTCTTCCTTATGGAGGGGCCAAAGGGGGTATTGTGTGTGACCCTCGAACAATGAGCTTACAAGAGTTGGAACGGTTAAGCCGGGGCTATGTGAGAGCGATTAGCCAAATCGTCGGACCAACAAAAGATATTCCAGCGCCCGACGTGTACACGAACTCACAAATTATGGCTTGGATGCTTGATGAATACAACTTCATTCGTGAGTTTGATAATCCAGGATTTATTACCGGAAAGCCTGTTGCTTTAGGTGGATCAAAAGGGCGCGAAACCGCTACATCAAAAGGATTACTATATACACTTCAAAAGGTGTTAGAAGTAAAGAAGCTTCCCATAAAAGATTTAAAGATTATCATTCAAGGCTTTGGAAATGTCGGAAGTCATTTGGCTTTGTACTTGTATGAGTTAGGAGCGAAGATTGTCGGGATCTCTGATGTGCTTGGTGGCATCTATGATGAAAAGGGCTTAGACATCCCGTATTTAATTGATAGTCGTGATTCCTTTGGTGTAGTAACAAATCTATTTAAGAAAACGATCTCGAATCAAGAATTACTAGAAAAAGAGTGTGACGTCCTTGTTCCGGCAGCACTTGGCGGTCAGATTACGAAACGTAATGCGGAAAAGATAAAATGTCAAATTGTACTTGAAGCAGCAAATGGACCGACAACAAAGGAAGCGATAAACATACTTGAGGAAAAGGAAATCCTCGTGGTGCCTGACATATTAGCGAATTCAGGAGGAGTGATTGTCTCTTATTTTGAATGGTGCCAAAACAATCAAGGATATTATTGGTCAGAGCGAGAGGTCGATGAGAAATTAAAAGAAAAAATGGAAACCAGCTTTGAGCAAATCCTCCAAGTGAGTAAAAAGTATCGCACAAACTTAAAAGTAGCTGCTTATATCGTGGGGATACAGGCTTTAGCAGAAACGTCACAGCTTCGCGGCTGGATCAAAATATGAGAGGGGTTGAGGAAATGGTTGAGGTGTTATTAGAAGAAAGAGAAACGCAACCCATCCATTATTATTGCTTATCTATTGGATCGCACCGCTATGACTTTACGATTGTTTATTCACATCAGTTTTTTGATAAAGCAATGGTCGTTTCTATGCAAGCGGGGAAGTGGGCGTTAATGTGCCAAGAGGATATTGAGAATGATGAGTTTTGGGCTGAACGATTAGGAATTGTCGATGTAGATATCGAGGATTGTAAGGCGTTTTTTAAGATGGTACTCAACCATAAAAGAGTGTCTGATCAATATTAATCTAGGAGGGAGAGGCATGAATCACGAATTTGTTGTAAGTACTGTTAGTGGGAAGGTAGAGGAAGTAGCGATTGAGGTTCATTCAAGAATTTATGAATGGGAAAAATTATTTACGATTCGAACGGAAAATGGACATCTGGAAACAGTGAGCGTGGGGCTTAGTGGAGAAGTCATTTCAATAGAAGTAAACACAGGTGACTGTATTATACCTGGCATGGTCCTTGCCTTTATTAAAGATGATTTGATTCCAACAGGTTGTGACTGAGGCGTGCGGAGATGGCTGATCCATCTCCCTTTTTCTTACTTGTTTGAAAATTTGAAAATTAATATTTTTGCAGTATATAATTGAAAGAAAAGGATAGAAGGAGGGGGACGTTTGTTTACTTTAGAAAAAGATAAGATAAGACCCATCATCTCTATTGATTTGAATGATCATGAAGAACAATGGGCAGCATGTCTTAAACAGCACAATGAGCCCATTCTTTTTCTTAAAAAAGATGAGGAGATACTCTCCTATATTCAAATGAAAGATGTGCATCTTAGCGAAACTAGCAGTCTATCAAACATTTTTCAAGCAAAAGCAGTTCCCATGACCAACGTGTCCAAGTTAAATAATACGATTTCTGTTCCTGTTCTTTTTCAAATTATCGGTGAACCATTTGCGCTTGTAATCGATGATCAAGGGGAGCCATCGGGTTATATCAAACGGGAGGATGTGCTTGCACTATTATTCAAGCAAGAGCCACATGGAAGTGTCGATTTACTAAAGGTGATTTTAACCTCAATTCCAATGGGAATATTCGTTGTCGATCGTGAAAAGAAGATTATTAATTTTAATGAGTCAGGCCTACGAATGACGAAGCTAACTTCAGAGGATGTTTCCGGAAAGCCAGCTGACTCCATTTTCCACGGGGAACATATTCACCAAGTGTTTGCATCTGGTCAAACGATATTAAATCAAATTCAGATCACTGATACAATGGGTGTTCTAGTGGATTATAGTCCGATTTTCGACTTTCATAATGAAGTAGAAGGAATTATTATTATCGTTCAAGATTTGCCAATGGTTGAGGATATGGCCATGGAAATTGAACATATCAAGAATTTAAATAAAGATTTAAATGCCATTTTATCAACGATTTATGACGAAATTTTAGTAGTGAACCATAAAGGAGAGCTGCTTCGATATAGTGAAACGTTTCTTTCTGATTTTTGGGGAGTGGAATTAAAGGAACTAACCGGGAAGAACCTTTTGGAGCTTGAAGGTGAAGGTCTATTCACACCGTCTGTTACCCGGTTAGTATTGGAACAGAAGAAAAAGGTATCAGTCGTTCAGGAAACAAAGAGAAATAAGCGGATTCTAGCGGTAGGTAACCCGATTTTTGATGAAAATGGAAATATTGACCGAATCATTATTGCTTCAAGGGATATAACAGAAACAACCAAGTTAAAATCAGAATTACGTGAAGTGAAGAAGCAATCGGACCAATATAAGCAGGAGCTTGAAAGGATTAAAAATAAAGATCGCTTCTTTAACCGACTCATTTACTGTAGTCCAAAAATGGAACAAATTATGGAGCATGTTACGAAGATTTCTCATTTTTCCTCTACTGTTCTAATTACGGGGGAATCAGGTGTAGGAAAGGAATTGATTGCACAGGCCATTCATCAAAGTGGAAGTCGCGCAAACCAACCGTTCCTAAAGCTTAATTGTGGGGCGATTCCTGAGAATCTATTAGAAAGCGAGTTGTTTGGGTACAGCAAAGGGTCATTTACAGGTGCTGATAAAAATGGGAAAGAGGGTTACTTTCAAAAAGCTAACCAAGGAATTTTATTTTTAGATGAAATTGGCGAAATGCCTGTTAGCCTTCAAGTGAAATTGTTACGTGTTCTGCAGGAACAAGAAGTCGTTCCAATTGGAAGTACGACTCCGATACCGATCAATGTACAAATTGTTGCAGCGACAAACAAAAAGCTAGAAAAAATGGTTCAAGAAGGAACCTTTCGTGAGGACTTATATTATCGTTTGAATGTGATTCCTATTCATGTCCCACCTTTACGAGAACGTCCAAAAGATATACCTCTGTTGGCGTATCATTTTCTTCAAAGGCTGAATGAAAAATATAATAAAAACTATCATTTTACACCAGATGCATTGAATTTACTTGAGGTGTATTCATGGCCAGGAAATATTCGTGAGCTTCAAAATATGATTGAACGATTAGCGGTGTCGGCTGATCACCCAGCTCTGGATGCTGATTTTGTGAAACAATTTTTATCTTTTACTAGTAATTTTAATAAAGAGAAACCAGTATTCACGAATGTCATGCCGCTTCAGGAAGCACAAGACTATATTGAGGAGCAATTAATACTATTGGCGATGAAGCAATATAAAACCACGACAAAAGCAGCAAAAGCCCTCGGCATCAGCCAGTCATCCGTTAGTAGAAAGTATCAAAAAATCATGAATGATAGACAAGCCAAGTATGGCGAAGTCTCCTTTTAAATAGAGTGGTGCAGACAAATGTCTGTGCCATTTTTTATGTAGAAAAGGAAGTTATGCAAAATTAACTAAGGTTATGCAAAACTGCATAACTTTTTTTTATTCGTTCCTTGCAAACAAAGAGATAAGTGTTGGCACAGTTCTTGCATTACTTATAAAAAAGGAGGATTGATTAACATGCATGCGTTAAGGATGTATATCAATGGCGAATGGAGAGAATCACAAAATAAAGAAACACGTGACATTTTTAATCCAGCAACAGGTGAAGTAATTGCACAAGCAGCCGAAGGAACAATCGAGGATGTAAAGGAAGCCATTCTGATCGCAAAGTCCACCTTTGAAAGCGGGATTTGGTCACAAACTCCTCCGGCTGAACGAGCGGCTTATTTATTTAAAATTGCTGAAAAAATTGAGGAGCGAGCAGTGGAGTTAGCGGAACTAGAAACATTAGACAATGGAAAACCATTAAGGGAAGCTAGCTTTGATGTGGCGGATGCCGCTGCATGTTTCCGTTATTATGCGGGCTTAATTACAAAGCCTAATGGTGAGACGTATCCAGTCTCCGATCCGGTTCAAGGGATCGTCGTCCGTGAACCAGTCGGAGTTTGTGGGTTAATTGTTCCGTGGAATTATCCTTTATTATTAAGTGTTTGGAAACTAGCGCCTGCAATTGCCGCAGGAAATTCGGTTGTTTATAAACCGTCCGAAGTGACTCCAGTAACTCCCACAAGATTATTTGAAATTTTTGAAGAGGTAGGTTTGCCAAAAGGTGTCGCCAATATGGTGATGGGATCTGGTGATATGGTTGGGAATGAAATAGCAGAGAGCAAAGACGTTGACCTTGTCTCCTTTACAGGTGGTACAAAGACAGGGAAACAAATTATGAAGGTAGCGGCAGACAGCCTTAAGAAATTATCGTTGGAGCTTGGAGGGAAATCACCAAATATTGTGTTTGCTGATGCTGACTTTGAAACAGCGGTAGATTACGCATTATTTGGTATCTACGCAGGGGCAGGGCAAATTTGTGCAGCAGGTTCTCGTATTTTAGTAGAAGAAGAGATTTACGAGAAATTTGTTTCTCGCTTTGTTGAACGTGCGAATCAAATCAAGGTGGGACCAGGGAATGATCCAGAGGTAGAAATGGGTCCTTTAGTAAGCAAAGAGCATTTGGAAAGAGTTCTCTCTTATATAGAGATTGGAAAGAACGAAGGAGCTCGGTTGGTTTGTGGGGGAAAGCGGATCGAAAAAGATGGTTTGCAGGACGGATACTTTGTAGAGCCCACTGTCTTTGTTGATGCAAACTTGGATATGAGAATTGTTCAAGAAGAAATCTTCGGTCCAGTCGTTGTGATCGAAAAATTCAAAGACGAGAAGGAAGCCATTGCGTTAGCAAATGGAACCCTTTACGGACTAGCTGGAGCTGTGTTTACGAAAGATGGAGCTAAGGCGCTTCGTGTTGTAAAACAAATTCGAGCGGGAATTACTTGGATTAATACCTTCCATAATACGTACAATGAGGCGCCTTGGGGCGGATATAAGCAAAGCGGATTCGGGCGTGCGCTTGGAACGTACGGTCTCGAAACCTATCAAGAAATGAAGCAGATTAATATAAATTTACAAGTCGAACCCATTGGTTGGTTTTCAAATTAAACGTGAATAGGAGAGATCATATGAGTACCAATATTGAGAGAAAACAAGAGGAAGTAAAGGAAAAGAACGTACATCAGTACATTAAACAGGTGTTAGAAATGATAGAAAAAGAGGAGATCACAGAGGCGGAGGCCAACTGGATTTCTAAGGAAACAATCCAGCATTTCCGTGACCATGTGAATCCGGGATTCCTTGATTACCGAAAAACCGTTACAGAGGGCGGACTATCGGCAGCGGTTGAATGGTCAGATAAGGATTCATGCTTTAAGGATGTGAATGGAAAGGAATATATAGACTGTCTTGGCGGATTTGGGATATACAATGTGGGTCATCGGAATGAAAAAGTGGTGAAGGCTGTAAGTGATCAGTTAAAGCGTCAAGCTCTGCACAGCCAAGATTTATTAGATCCACTTCGTGCGATGTTGGCAAAAATACTAGCAGATATTACTCCAGGAGATTTAAAATATTCTTTCTTTACCAATAGTGGAACGGAAAGTGTGGAGGCTGCATTAAAACTTGCCAAAATGTATAGCGACAGAACCACCTTTATTTCTACTACTCGTGCTTTCCATGGGAAAAGTCTCGGGGCTCTTTCAGGAACAGCAAAAGGAGTGTTCCGTAAACCATTCTTACCTTTGATTCCAGGCTTTCGCCATGTAGCATTTGGTGACATTGATATGATGAGAAAAACATTTGAAACCTGTGCACTCGTTGGAGAAGATGTTGCTGCGGTACTGTTAGAGCCGATTCAAGGAGAAGGTGGAATCATTCTTCCACCTGAAGGTTACCTTCAACAGGTTCGTGAGCTATGCGACCAATATGATGCATTACTGATCTTTGATGAAGTACAAACGGGTATGGGGCGTACAGGTAAAATGTTCGCATCAGACTTGTATCAAGTCGTTCCTGATATTCTTTGTCTTGCCAAGGCCTTTGGTGGTGGTGTGATGCCAGCAGGTGCCATCGTCGCAAAAGAAAAGGTGTTTAAAAGCTGGTTTGATAATCCGTTCATGCATACAACTACATTTGGTGGAAACCCACTTGCATGTGCGGCTGCCATTGCAACGATCGACGTTCTGTTAGAAGAGAACTTACCAGCTCGCGCGGCCGAAGTAGGAGAATATTTCTTACAAGGATTAAAAGAAGCTGCCGAAGGTCATGAAGATCTTGTAATGGAAATTCGAGGCCAAGGTTTGATGATCGGAATCGAATTTGAACGTGATGAAATTGGCTGGGAAGTTTCTAAAGGAATGTTTGAACGAGGAATTCTTGTTGCTGGAACTCTAGTAAACTCAAAAACAATTCGAATTGAGCCTCCACTTACGATTAAATACGACGAAGTAAATACAGTTATACAAACCTTTAAAGAAGTTCTACAAACCATTCGTTAAAAAATATAGACGTGGAAAAGGAGGGGAGCCTCCTTTTCCATTTAGGAAGGTGTCGGATACATGAAACAATTTGTTCAAATCAAAACGTCCATCCCTGGACCACGATCAAAGGAGTTATTAGAGAGAAGGAAAAAAGTCGTTCCACAAGGAATTAGTAACAATTGTGCTGCATTTGTTCATAAGGCGGAGGGAGCCTTGGTGGAGGATATTGATGGCAATACATTTATCGACTTTGCTGGTGCTATAGGAACGATCAATGTTGGCCATTCCCACCCGAAGGTTGTTCAGGCTTTAAAGGATCAAGCGGAGCACTTTGTTCATACCGGATTTAATGTCATGATGTATGAATCTTATATCAAGTTGGCAGAAAAATTAACAAAGCTCGCTCCTGGCAATTTTCCAAAACAAGCAGCCTTTTTTAACAGTGGTGCAGAAGCTGTTGAAAATGCAGTGAAGATTGCTAGAAAATATACGAAAAGACAAGGAATTGTGTCGTTTACGAGAGGTTTTCATGGACGAACGTTAATGACGATGACGATGACAAGCAAAGTGAAACCATATAAATATGGATTTGGACCATTTGCTCCTGAGGTATATAAAGCTCCATATCCATATGAATATCGGAAGCCAAATGGAATGAATGAAGAACAATATACTGAATACATGATCCAGCAGTTTGAGCAATTCCTTCTTGCGGAGGTCGCTCCAGAAACGATTGCGGCAGTAGTCATGGAGCCGGTGCAAGGAGAAGGAGGCTTTATCGTTCCAAATCGGGAATTTGTACAGCGGGTTTATACTATTTGTAAAGAACACGGAATATTATTTATTGCAGATGAAATTCAAACCGGCTTTGGGCGTACGGGCCGTTACTTTGCAATCGAACATTTTGGCGTAGAGCCAGATCTTCTAACGATCTCAAAGTCTATGGCAGCTGGTGTTCCAATCAGCGGAGTGATTGGCCGAGAAGAGATTATGAATGTAAGTCAGCCAGGAGAAATTGGTGGAACGTATGCGGGGAGTCCGCTAGGGTGTCAAGCTGCTCTCGCTGTCCTAGATATAATAGAAGAAGAGCAATTGAATGCAAGAGCGGAACGGATTGGAAGATTAGTAATGAACAAGTTTCAACAATGGTCCGATCGATTTGAGCAAGTGGATGGCATCCGTGGGTTAGGGGCGATGTGTGCGTTTGAAATTGTAAAGGATAAGACTTCTAAACAGCCAGATAAAGAACTAGTTGGTAGCATTATTCGAGAGGCCACCAATAGAGGATTGCTGTTACTCAGCGCAGGGATATCTGGGAATGTAATAAGACTATTAATGCCTTTAACGATTTCAGATGATCAGCTTGAAGAAGGATTGTTGATCTTAGAAGAATCCTTAGAAGCTGTTTTATCTCCCCAATATATATAAAGAGAGGGTAAGCAGATGAGTTCGAATATCGCTTTTCAAAAAAAGCAATTATACAAAATGTATATTAATGGTCAATGGATCGGTGACGAGTGCGAGGCATTCATCAATGTTATGAACCCTGCAACTAATGAAGTGATCGGGATGATTCCGAATGGAGGAACGTTGGAAGCAAAGGCAGCGGTAGATGCCGCCCATATGGCGTTTAAAACTTGGTCCAAAAAAACGGCAGACGAACGCAGTCAGCTGCTCATGAAATGGTTCTACCTCATTGATGAGCATAAAGTGGAAATTGGTACAGTGATGACAATGGAGCAAGGAAAGCCCGTCCATGAGGCAATCGGTGAAGTGAATTATGCCAATAGTTTTCTCTCTTGGTATGCGGAAGAAGGAAAGAGAATCTATGGAGAAACGATTCCGGCCACACATCCAAATAAGCGAATTTTAATTAGAAAAGAACCGGTTGGGGTTGTAGCAGCGATTACTCCTTGGAATTTTCCAGCTGCCATGATTACGAGAAAGGTAGCCCCCGCTCTTGCTGCTGGCTGTACGGTGGTGGTGAAACCAGCTCAGCAAACGCCTCTAACTGCTCTGAAACTAGCAGAGTTAGCGGAAAAAGCAGGCATTCCAGCTGGTGTATTTAACGTAGTAACCGGAAAATCAAAAGAAATTGGCGATGCTTGGTTAAAGGATTCACGCGTTCGTAAGCTTACCTTTACGGGTTCAACTGAAGTTGGGAAGGTACTTATGAGAGGTGCTGCTGATACGGTGAAGAAGATTTCGCTAGAATTAGGCGGAAATGCACCTTTTATCGTTATGGACGATGCAGACTTAGAAAAAGCAGCCAAGGGACTATTAGCCTCGAAGTTTCGTAATGCCGGACAAACATGTATTTGTACGAACCGTATCTACGTCCAAGAAAGAATCCTCGAGCCATTTGTCGAGCTTTTTAAAAATGAACTAAGCAAGCTCAAAATCGGTAACGGTATGGAAGAAGGAATTGATATTGGACCGCTAATTGACCAACCAGCTGTAAATAAAGTAAATGAAATCCTTGACGATGCGATTCATAAAGGCGGAAAGATTGTGTATCAAGGAGATAAGAAAGATGGGGAAGAAGGATTTTTCTTTCCACCTACGATTCTTACAAATGTAAATGATCAAATGATGTGTGTGGAAGAAGAAATTTTTGGACCGCTAGCCGCGATTGCAACTTTTCAAACTGAAGAAGAAGTGATTGCGAGAGCCAATAATACCGTTTACGGCTTAGCTGCTTATGTGTTTACTGAAAATTTAAGTCGTGCCTTCCGAATAAGTGAGGAACTTGAATACGGAATTATCGGCTTAAATGATGGGCTTCCATCAACGGCACAAGCGCCATTTGGAGGATATAAAGAAAGTGGTTTAGGTCGAGAAGGGGGCCACCACGGACTGGAAGAGTTTTTAGAAGTAAAATATATTTCGATTGGACTAAATATATAAAACATGATCAAAAACCTGGTTCCTATTTGGAGCCAGGTTTTTTCATGATAAAAAGTAAATTATGCAAAATTGAATGGATTATGCAGAACTGATTTCAAAGCAGCAGGAAAAAGTAATGTTATTACAGAAAATTAAGAATATTAAATCTGGCACGGAATTTGCAATAAGAAAATAGGAATCTATTTTTTATTGAAAGAGGGATGATAATGAAAGAAAAGAAACAGCCTTCACTAGCAGTTGCTTTGATCCCGATCGGAGCCATGATTGTATTTTTATTTACAGGAATTTTCATGTTTGAAGCAGATCCTCATATTCCGCTCTTACTCAGCGCCACCGTGGCATCACTAGTATCTATTTATCTAGGATATACTTGGCGAGAGCTTGAACAAGGAATTATCAAAGCTGTCTCTCTTGCACTCCAAGCGTTACTTATTTTAATGATTATTGGAACGATTATTGGAACATGGTTAGCAGGCGGAATTGTTCCGACCATGATTTATTATGGATTAGATATTTTATCTCCCACCTATTTCCTTCCTGCTGCTGCCATCATTTGTAGCGTGGTTGCGATTGCTTCGGGGAATGCATGGACAGCAGCTGGTACAATAGGGATTGCCATTATGGGAGTGGGAATTGGATTAGGAATAAATCCTGCTATGGTGGCAGGGGCTGTCATTTCTGGATGTTACTTTGGAGATAAAATCTCTCCTCTGTCAGAAACAACGAATATGGCACCTGGGATCACAGGTGTTCAACTATTTGACCATATTCGTCATATGCTCTATACGACGATACCAGCACTTGTTCTGTCAGTAGTCATTTATTTTTTTATCGGCCTTACGTTCAAAGGTAAAGGATCTGGTGTGAGTGACATTGCTACACTTCAACAAGAGTTAGCGGATATTTTCATTATCAGTCCATGGTTACTTCTTATTCCGGTTATTGTTCTTGGGATCATTGCTATGAAAACACCGGCAATCCCCGGTCTTGTCATAGGATCGATTCTAGGGGGGATCGTTGCTATCGTAGTTCAGGGAGAATCAATCGGCAGTGTTTTAGCCATTATGGTATACGGCTTTGAAATGGAGACCGGAAATGAAGTATTAGATAATTTGCTTAACAATGGTGGAACGGAAGCGATGATGTACACCGTATCGCTTGTTATGATTGCGATGAGCTTCGGGGGAATTTTAGAAACGAGTGGAATCATGAATACGATTGTGACAAGCCTTTTAAAAATGGCGAAATCAACAGGCAGTTTAATAACAACAACGGTAGCAACCTGTATCACTGCTAACATCGTCGCTTGTGATCAGTACTTATCAATTCTACTGCCTGGAAGAATGTACTTAACTGCCTACCGTAAACGTGAACTCCATCCAAAGAATTTATCTCGAACACTAGAAGATGCGGGGACAATGACCTCTCCACTTGTTCCTTGGAATACATGTGGTGCATTTATGACCGCCACTCTTGGAGTATCTACCTTTCAATATGCACCGTATGCATTGCTTTGTATTATCAGCCCAATTGTAGCCATTATTTACGCGTATACAGGATTTAAAATTGAGAAGCTTCCCAAAGACAATAAAATGGAAGAGCAGGTTTCAGAAAATAATGAAGTAAGTGTAATGTTATAATGGAGAAAACTGTAGATGGCTGTCTACAGTTTTTTCTCTGTTTGAGCGTACGAATACAGTGGATAAAAAGGTGCGCTTAGATAAAACTATTATCCGGAAGCGTTTAACTTTTCATTTAAGAATATCTTTATTAAAATTAACAAGGAAAACAATTTCTTCCAAGGTTATCAAGTAAATCTTTCGAAAAAGGAGAATGAATATGAACTTTGTAACGTTGAACAACGGAGTGAAAATGCCACAGCTTGGTTTCGGAGTCTGGCAAGTAAAAGATGACGAGGCTACTGCTGCTGTAACTGCGGCAATTGAAGCGGGTTACCGTTCCATCGATACAGCTATGATCTATGGAAACGAAGAGGGTGTAGGAAAAGCGATTAAAGAATCCAACGTACCTCGCGAAGAATTATTCATTACAACGAAGGTTTGGAATAGTGACCAAGGTTACGAAAGCACAATACAAGCTTTTGATTTAAGTCTAAAAAAATTAGGTCTTGATTATATCGATTTATACTTAATTCACTGGCCAACACCAGAGTACGATACATATGTTGAAACGTTTAAGGCGATGGAAAAGCTATATCATGATGGTAAAGTAAAAGCTATTGGTGTATGTAACTTTGAAATTGAGCATTTAGAGAGACTTCTTAACGAATGTGAAGTTAAGCCGGTCTTAAACCAAATCGAGTGTCATCCATATTTAGCACAAAACGAATTGAAAGAGTTTTGCGCTAAGCATGATATCTTTGTAGAAGCGTGGAGCCCCCTTGATCAAGGTGGAGAAGTGCTACAAGATGATGTGATTATTAAACTAGCTGAATCACATAGTAAGACGTCTGCTCAAGTTGTTTTAAGATGGCATTTACAAAATAATTCAATCGTTATACCTAAGTCTGTTACACCATCTAGAATACAAGAAAACATTAATGTATTTGATTTTGAGCTTTCCACACAGGAAATGGATCAAATCAATGGAATCAATCGTGACCGACGCAAAGGTCCAAATCCAAACGAGTTTAACAAGAGATAATAACGGGTAACGACTGTTCTAAAGGATAAAGGGTTCCGTTTTCGGGTACTTTCTTATTAAAATACACAAGAAAAGACGCATGAATTGTGAAGTGCCCCCCGTCAAGTAGACAGCGGAAATAAAAAAACGACATTAAGCGGCGTTAGCCCTGTATTCTAAGGGACTAAGGCCGTTTAGTCTTTTTTGTAATCTTTCATAATTATAAAATTT
>NZ_JBPCCH010000023.1:0-58853 GCF_050971805.1 Robertmurraya mesotrionivorans
TATTAGCCCCGGTTTCCCGGAGTTATCCCAGTCTCATAGGCAGGTTGCCCACGTGTTACTCACCCGTCCGCCGCTAATCTTCGGGAGCAAGCTCCCAAAGATCCGCTCGACTTGCATGTATTAGGCACGCCGCCAGCGTTCGTCCTGAGCCAGGATCAAACTCTCCAATAAAGAGTAAGATTAGCTCTTAAAAGTTAAAACTTAGAATTAACGTTGACGTTTGTTGTCTTGTTCAGTTTTCAAGGTTCAATTAAGCACTTGATTATCATACTATTTCTTTTCACCGTTGTCAACTTCTACGAAAAAACTTTTTAAAAGTTATTTTCAAGTCGTCGTTGTCGGCTACATGTATTACTATATCATCTTGATTCGCAGAAGTCAACTTCTGTTTTCAAACTATTTTTAAAGAGCCTTCAACTTTTTTGAAGCCGAAGACTATCTTACATAATTCCAAGATAAAACACAATAACTTTCTCTCTTTTTTTTAATGAACATAGAAATTGCGGACATCAAAGATATCCGCATCACTAATTATCATTTATTTCGTTTCCTAATCTTAAAGATCGGATCCTTCATTGCCTCACCGCGAGTGTATTCATCCAAACTTTTAAAGGTATAACCTTTCTTTTTTAAATCCTTAATGATTGTTTCCAAAGCATCCGCATTGTCCTTAGATACAGTGTGCAACAACAGTACTGCTCCCGGATGAATCTGCTTCATCACATTATTATAAGAATACTGCCAGCCCTTTTGGTCGTCGCGGTACCAGTCAACAAAAGCAAGAGACCAGAAAACGTGCGTGTAGCCCATTTCCTTTGCCTTCATAAGGGTACGTTCACTAAATACCCCTCGAGGCGGGCGAAGGTACACCATATGTTTAACACCAGTTATTTCTTCGGTACCTGCACGAACTTTTTCAAGCTCTCTGTAAAATCTTTCGTCGCCTATGGTCGTCATATCTGGGTGATAATACGAATGATTGCCAACAATATGACCTTCATCAGCCATCCGCTTTACAAGGTCAGAGGCACTTTCTAAGTAATGACCAGTTACGAAAAAGGCGGCAGGCACTTTCTCTTTTTTCAGTACATCAAGCACCTTGGCTGTGTACCCATTTTCATAGCCATTATCAAATGTTAAGTATATGTCCTTTTTGTTTGGATCACCTTTATAAAAGGCTCCGTACTTCTCTAACAGCTCATCATACTCTTTTCCGGCTTCGACCGGTTCTTCATCTGAAGATTTCTTAAAGCCCCAGTGAATCGGAGCATTGGAGACACTTGCTGAGACGATGGTCGAAAAGCTAAGCAATAAGGAAAAAAGGATGGCTAACAGCTTTTTCATCTGTAGTCCCCTCTCACAGTACAAGTTTTCCTTATTGTCCGTAATTAGAGAGAAAATCATTCATGTTATTTGGAAAAACCGAGTGAAGCTTCGTTAGCTAAAACAAATTCGGCAATTGCTTGGGCACACTCCTCCGTACCGTTAGTAAAAGTATCCACTTCTATATCATAGGCTTCATTCTGTTGGTGAACAAACTGAAGCTGTAGTCTTGCTTGTCCAATTCTTCGATCACCGCGTACCAATTCCCGCCTCTCCAGTTCCTCCACAGGACAATGAACACCAACAAAATAGATTGGATAATTTCTTAGTGTATGATAGGCATCTGTTATCGTTTCTTGATCGTGCAGCACATGATCGATAATCAGATTAATGCCTTGATCGGAAAACATGGCAATTGACCGATGGAAAAACGTTTCTGTAGGGACAGGTATTAGACGGGCTGTCCCGCGTTCTTCCATCCTTTCAATGATTGTGTCAAAGTCATCCACACTAAAATGAAAATAATTAGGAAGAAGCTTCACGATGTCCTTTGACAATGTGCTTTTCCCCGCACTTGAAACACCATTTAAAAAGATAATATTCCCCTTCATTTGTTCCTCCATCATGTAAAAAAATCGAGTGCTACTACAGCACTCGATCCTATATTAAAATACTCGTTCTTTGAATTTAGCTAGCTTTTCTAAAGATGATTTTTCCACATCTTGATGCAAGCTGTTTCCATGGGAATCCATTGTCACAACTGCTG
Organism: Robertmurraya mesotrionivorans; assembly: GCF_050971805.1. Classification (NCBI taxonomy): domain Bacteria; kingdom Bacillati; phylum Bacillota; class Bacilli; order Caryophanales; family Bacillaceae; genus Robertmurraya; species Robertmurraya mesotrionivorans. Next base: position 2,090 of record NZ_JBPCCH010000023.1, read on the forward strand.
TAAAACCTTCTACTTTTAAATGCCACATCGCTTCTGGAATTCCAAATTGCATAAGGTCTACACCTTCAACCGATTTAATACAATCAGCATAGTACTGTGCTGCTCCCCCGATTGCATTCAAGTACACGCCACCGTGTTCTTTTAATGCAGCTAGAGTTTTCAAACCCATTCCGCCTTTTCCAATGACCGCACGGATACCAAACTTCTTCATGATATCTCCTTGGTAAGGCTCCTCACGAATACTGGTTGTTGGTCCAGCAGCTTTTACATGCCATTTGCCTTCGTCATCCTTTAGCATAACCGGTCCACAATGGTAAATGATTTGTCCGTCAAGGCTAATCGGTGCATCATGGTCAGACAAATATTTATGAATGGCATCGCGCCCCGTGTACATCATGCCATTAATTTTGACAACATCGCCCACTTGAAGATCACGGATTTGCTCTTCTGTGATAGGAGCTTCAAGAGTAACTACACGATTCTCTGTTTCTTGAGATGCAGCTGTTTGCGCTTGCGCTTCTTGTTCCGCAGCAAAATCTACGTTCTCACCTTCTTGATACATCCAGCTATTGATCTCACCTGTTTCTGGATTCACCTCTACTCCTAAACGGCGATATGCCCAACAGTTATAAGCTACTGATACGAAGAAACTCGCAGGAATACGGTTAATGACACCTACTTTACAACCAAGGAGAGTCGTTTCCCCACCAAATCCCATCGTACCAATTCCCAGTTCATTAGCATGATCCATCACGTACTCTTCTAATTTTCTAAGATCTTCGTTAGGATTCACATCGTCCACCGAACGGAATAGCTGCTCTTTTGCTAGCTCATAACCAGATGTTCGGTCTCCCCCGATACCGACACCGATAAAACCAGCGCTACAGCCTTGTCCTTGTGCTTGATATACTGAGTGCATGATACATTTTCGAATTCCGTCTAGATCACGGCCTGCACGACCAAGTCCTTCTAGCTCTGCTGGAAGGCTGTATTGAATATTTTTATTTTCACAACCGCCACCCTTTAAAATAAGGCGCACGTCGATATAATCCTTTTCCCATTGTTCGAACTTAATAACAGGGGTACCTTCTCCAAGATTGTCTCCACTGTTATCCCCCGTAAGAGAGTCAACTGAGTTTGGACGAAGTTTTCCGTCTTTAGTTGCTTGAGCAATCGCTTCTTTAATCGCTTTTTTCATCACGATTTGGTTGGCTCCAACAGGCGTTTTAATTTTAAACGTTGGTAGCCCTGTATCCTGACAGATTGGCGACACATTGTCGTCTGCCATCTTAATATTATTTGTAATCGTTGCTAAGCTCATCGCTGAGCGTGTACCTGCGCTCTCTTTTTCCTTCGCCGCACGAATGGCACGTCGAACATCCTTTGGTAACTTTGTTGATGTTTCTACGATGAGTTGATACATACTTTCCTGAAACTTCTCGATATTCATGACTGGTTCCCCTTCCCCATGTATCTAAAAAATAAGTATGAATTTTTCAACATTTCCCCATCACATATTATACTCCTATCACGATTTGATGGAAAGGGTTTAGCAGGAATCGGTTACAGATGAGGAGTGTTTGGTGAGGGATCGGTTTATCGGCGAGTTGTTCAATTCACTCCTTGGAATTTAAAAAACGGCCGTGAATATCACGGCCACGATCAGCATTCATAGAAAATCCTATTTTTATCCGCGAGTTCCACCCGCAACCCCATACTTTTTCACCAACAAATACCTCTGAAGCCCGTGCGTCAATTGAATCGCTTCCTGCTGATGCTTGATTTCGAGATCCCTCTCCCCACGTTTGCCTGCAACCTCCGCTAATATCGCTTCCTTCATCCACGGTTTCTTCTGCTCACTAGCTAGTTGCGAGGCACGCTCCAGCTCTTCCTCCTCAATGGCCAATAGCCCCTCATAATACAATCGCAACGCTGGCTGCTTGATCTGAGCAATTAAGTCTCTTTCCTCCACTAACTTTCCTTTATATGCAGCATATGTAACAGAATAAATCGAATAATAATGACCCTTTTTATATTTTTCACGCACATCACGAAGTGCTTTTTCTACCTGAAAGTCATCCTCGTTTGCTAACGCATAATAAAAATGAAATATAGGCTGATTCAGTCTTGCTTCTAAAAACCTCTCAACCTTTTTCATATCGTCCGTTATATAGAGGTTGATCATGATTGGCAAATAGCTCACTGCCGCAGTAATCAATAAAATCACCACGATTAATATCCAAAATGGAATGTCAACCAATGCCGCAATGATACCAAGAACGATGGCAAACCCTAATATAATCGAAAACTGACTTCTACTTAACATAAAAGTTATTCCCTCTTTCTCTCCTGTTCGAGCAATTCAATAATGCGGTCAAGTTTTTCTTCAATCGCTGAAGATGAAGGTTTCTTCGACCGATTTAAATAGCTCACAAGTATGTAAATAAACACGGTAACAAACCCGACCATTAACAGCATTGATAAAATTTGAAATAACAAATCTCCCATATTCAACATTCTCCACATCCTTTCTATATATATGTACGAATTCATCAAACATAAGTTTCATCATAGAAAAAAGTGCAGCTAAACTAAGCTACACTTTATCATTTATAGATCACGGTTATTAAATTCTCGGCATTTTGATTCTAAATCATCAATCATTTCAATAAGACGATCGATATCTTCAAGCTCTGTATTTTCTGGCTCAATGGCATCCAATACTTCAATAAACATATTTAATCGTTGTTTTAAAAATGTAACCTGTGTATTTTTATCGCTAACTTTGTTACCCAATTCGACTCGCTCCTTTCACTCGTTTTTCATCCTACAGAAATTCCTTCCAACTTTCAAGGCTGTTTGCTTCTATTTTCCCCATTTTTCGAAGAACTTGAACATGGATTGACAGATTCATCATACAAATTGATAATAGCAAAGGATGATCTTGAAAAGGAGAGAATCGATGAAGACAATTAACAAACCAGCCATCACTCCCCAATATGATCCTTGGGAAGCCTATATGGATGTGGAACAACACGGGAAAATGACCCTGTCAAATATAGAATTTACAACGACCACACTTTGCAACATGCGCTGTGAGCATTGTGCAGTTGGTTATACTTTGCAACCAAAGGACCCTAAGGGATTGCCAATTGACTTATTAATTAAAAGGCTTGATGAAATACCGCATCTTCGCTCGCTTAGTATTACAGGTGGAGAGCCAATGCTCTCACTCAAGTCTGTTGAGAACTATGTGCTTCCTTTGTTTGAGTATGCCCATTCACGTGGTGTTCGTACTCAGATTAACTCAAATCTTACGTTAGATATTGAACGCTATTATAAAATCAGTCCCTATCTAGATGTTCTTCATATTTCGCATAATTGGGGAACGATAGATGATTTTATCGACGGTGGGTTTGCGATGATGGAGAAGAAACCAACTCGCGAACAGCGTGCCGCACTTTTTACTCGGATGATTGAAAATAGCCGTGCACTAGTCGAGGCTGGAGTGATGGTATCTGCGGAGACGATGCTGAACAAGCGAACTCTTCCATACTTAGAAAGTATTCACGAGCAGATCGTTGAGGAGATGAAGTGCCAACGTCATGAGATACACCCGATGTATCCTTCCGACTTTGCATCAAATCTGGAAGTTCTCGGGCTAGACGAAATTCGCCAAGCAGTGCATCGATTACTTGACTTCCGTAACGAAAATGTATGGATGCTGTTTGGAACTTTTCCTTTCTATGCGTGTAACACAAGTGAAGAAGATCAAGCTCTTTTACAAAAGCTTTATCATGCAAAAAATGTCACTGTCCGCAATGATCCCGATGGACGCTCACGACTCAATATTAATATTTTTACTGGTGAGGTCATCGTAACCGATTTCGGTGATACTCCACCACTTGGAAATATCCAAACCGATGAGTTACCAGGCATTTTTAATAAATGGCTTGAGACCCCCTTGGCAAAAAGCTTAAGCTGCCACTGCCCAGCCGCTCGCTGCCTTGGGCCGAATGTGCTAGTGAAAAACAGTTATTATAAAGGCATTGATTTTTCTACACGTAAAGCTTATATCTAAAAACAAAAGGGTCGATCACCAAGTTTAGTGATCGACCCTTTATTCATTCTCCCACTTATCTCGGCTTATCTGGTGCGATGAATCCAAATGATACATGGTCCTGAACGGGAATCCAAGCGCCAATTCCTTGCGACGTCACGTTTTTCACGACAATCATCTTTTTGCTGCCTTTAAGCATGATATACACTTCACCGTAAGTGACCTTTCCTTTTTCATTTACAGCTGGTGCGTATCCATACAGATAGCCAAGGCGTTTCGGCGGTACATTGTATACTTGATCCTTCTTCGTTCCCCCGCCAACTACGGTTTCAAATGCGAGAGGAAGACCTGTTTTTTCAGCAGCCTTTAACAGCATCATTTTCTTAACATCCTCTGCATTAGCCACCTTTGATGTTAAGCCACCGCGTACAATTTTCTGCATTTCTTGTACATAATGCATTTGGTAGTTTGCGTTTCCACCACGATTGTCTACATAATTCGTATTAATTTTTTGATATTCCCAGTTCGGTGCCGTTTCACTTGATTCATAATTTAGCGGCCACTGTCCTAAGTAAATGATCGCACGGTAACCGACAGCGAATGGTGTACTGTTCACAGTCGTTTCATTTAACATGCGAATCAATTCTGGGTTTTCAATTTTCACTTTAGAAGATTCAATTAAATCCTTCGTCAGTTCACTAGGTTGCAAGGTCGGCATATCCTGCGTTGGGTTTGGATATGTATTTTCTTTTGTAATGTTTAGTACTGAGTTTGGAACTTGAACCTGTTGTTGTTGCTTTTCCTTTTTTGCTTCAGGTGCAGCTGGTTTTTCAGCGTGTATGGTGGAAAAAGATAAGAGCGAGAAAAGAAAGCCAACGACTAGCGCATACAATAACTTTCTCATGTAGTGGAACTCCTTTCAGCTAACTCATAGATTTGATATTAGTTTTTTCGGAGTTCCATCAAATTATCCATTTGCCAAAAACTTCTACCATCTCTTAATTAAAACTCTTTCCCACATCAAACTAAAAAAAGCAATAAACGGCCCAAGACCAAGTGCCACAGCAAATGTGCCTAACCCAATCGGCCCATGAAGGAGAACGGCAAAGCATAAGGCTAACACCTCACCTATCGTTTTGGCTGTTCCGAGAGTAATCTTGTATCTCTCCTTCAAGGCAATCATAAAGTCATCAATTGGGCTAAGTGGCCATCTTGCCTGTATATACGTAGCGATGCCTAATGAAATGAGTAGGATTCCCACGGTAAGGCTTATTAATTTAGGATAGAATCCTACTGGATGAAACGCATCAAACACAAATAATAGCCACCCATCAATAAAAATCCCACTAATAGCTACCGTGATTGCACAGGACACTTCAGGCATCGTCTTCTTGATCAGAGCATTCAAGAAGATTAACAGTAGACCAATAATGATGGACCAACCACCTACCGTTAGCCCTAGCAAATGGGTCAACCCAACATTCAACGAGTCCCAAGGGCCAGCACCAAGATCAGCTTTTATGGTCAGAGACGCACCTAAAGTCAAAATAGCAAGTCCACCAACATAGAACAATAAGCGATGTATAAACAACGAGTAAATAAGCCCCCTTTCGCCAAATTGTAACAATATTGTAATGTTCTGAATATTTACATAAATAACTTTGTGAGCTATAATTAGCTTACATTCTAAACAAAGGAGGATAGCAGAACATACGCTTAACACTTTTAAAAGGAGGTTTGTAGTTTATCTTGTTATTCGTCTCTTCTTTAACGAAACCATCATAATAGAGAGGGAGTTGATAAACTAGAAAACAAGCGTCTGTATCTTTTTATTCCAACCTTGTCCAACATATTCTTGGAAATGTAAATATTACTTAAAAAAAATAAGAAAAGACTCTGTACCGTTTCTTGATACAGAGTCTTTTTTGGCATTTATTATGGCTGTTTTCGTAAAGATTGTTGTTAAAATCTTAAGGACGATTTTAACGTGGCAATAGCTATTTTGCACTTTAGAATTTAGTTTGCAGGCTCTTTTCTTAAGAAAAGAGCCTTTATAATAAGTAAAATCCAATCCCCATAATAAAATAGGCAGCAAGCAAGGTGGCCCCTTCAAACCAGTTGGATTCTCCATCGTTTGCGATGATAATCGACAATAACACAGCCGACGCCATCGCAATCAGCTCCTGTATAGTGAACACTAATGGCATCGGTGTTGGGAAAAATAAAGAAACTAACACGAGCGCAGGTGCAACGAACATCGATATTTGCAGTGTCGACCCCACCGCAATTTCTACTGCGATATCCATCTTGTTTTTATAAGCCATAATAACCGCCGATGCGTGCTCGGCAGCATTTCCAACAATGGCTACGATAATGACTCCGATGAAAAGCTCGGTCCATCCAAAGGTTTCTCCGACTACTTCAAAGGTATGAACGAGATTTTCAGAAACGTAAGCGACAGCAAGTGTGGCAATAAATAAAACTCCGATCGCTTTGTTTCTTCCCCATTCTGGTACCTCTTCTTCATGTTCTCCACCTTCCTGAGTGGTTTGATATACCCCTCGGTGAGTAACCAGCTTAAAAAATAAAGCCGCTAAGTATAAAAGAATTAAAATCACGGAGATGCCAACACTTAAGGACATTTTTTCCGTTGGTTCCATGGTCATCGAAAATACTTCGGGTATCACAAATGCAACAATCACGGCAAACATTAATAATCCGGAATTATGCCTTGCATCAAACACATTAAAGGTTTGTCTTTTATATTTTAGTCCGCCGACAAAGAATGAAAGTCCTGCCACCAACAAAAGGTTTCCAAGTACAGAACCGGTTAATGAGGCAAGCACGACACCCGTTAATCCTGCTTTTAATGCAAATACAGAAATAATTAATTCCACCGCATTGCCAAAGGTCGCATTCAACAATCCCCCTACTCGAGGTCCCGTAACAATAGCCAAACTCTCGGTCGCTCTCCCCATAAAACTAGATAACGCAATAATCGTTAAACAGTAGATGATAAACATGATAATACTAGACCAGTGCATCATTGTACCGATCACAGATAACGGCACACCAATAAGGACTAATATCAAGAACACTTTATTTGCCATATACCTTCCTTCTTTCATGTAAAAATTATCAGTCATAAAAACTCGTTTACGAGACAGATTATAGATAGCTTCATAAAAGGAGAGATCATCATGAATGTAAAAGATAAAGTACTACATATGCTTGATAAACACGCGATTGGAACGCTTGCTACGATTCAAGATGGAAAACCCTTTAGCCGATTTATGCTCTTTTTTCACGATGGGTTGACATTATATGCAGCCACTCACAAACACACGCATAAACTGGATGACATGAATGCAAATCCAAATGTTCATATTCTACTCGGTCTCGAAGCGGGAAGCTTTACCAATCATTATTGCGAAATTGAAGCAACCGCCTCCATTGAGGAATCACCAGACCTACGGAAAAGATTTTGGGACGACTCATTAGCTGAATGGATGTCTGGCTCGGATGATCCGAATTACGTATTATTAGCTTTCAAGCCAGAAAGAATCCTTTATTTTGAAAAAGCTGGCAGTGAGCCGGAAGAGCTAACTATTTAAAACGAGGGGCAGAAAACTCTGCCCCTCCCTTTTATGATCCATTTGAAGCAATTTCAAACGTTTCAATGATCTCAATTTTTCCAATTACGGATTGAACCATCGAGCAGTTTTTCCGCGTTAATTCCATTGCCTTATGGATTTTCTTTTCGTCTAGGTTCATACCTTTAATCGTAAAGTGAACTTTGATCACCTCGACTCGATCTGCTTCCTCTTTGTTTCTTTCAACATCTGTAGCAATGTGTATATCTTCAATCGTCATGCGCATCTTTTCAAGCACTTTGCGAAGAACTCCCCCGCTGCATACGGCAACCGAAGCAACTAAAAGCTGATAAGGACGGAATCCGTAAGCTTCATCACCTGCAACATCTAATCTTCCGTATGGTGTTTCTGTGTAAAACCCGACATCCTTCATATGAAATTCCATTTTCTCACCTCGATATGATTTCATACACATGAGATTACACTATTTTTCCATTTTTAAAAAGAACTTCATGGTAAAAATTTGTTTCAACCTTCGAAATATTCTTGTATGATGGGAGAAGAAATATGGAGGAGAAACAATCATGAAAAATAGTAAACACGCTTTCTGGGTACTTGTCAGCATTGTAGCGATTTCAGGCTTTAGCCAAGGGATGCTACTGCCATTAGTCGCGGTTATTTTTGAAAAAAGCGGGATCAGTTCTGGAATGAACGGAATGAATGCTACTGCTTTATATATAGGAATCCTTCTAGCCTCTCCTTTTATGGAGCAGCCGCTTCGAAAGTTCGGATATAAAAATATTATTTTAATTGGGGGATTATTGGTCGTTGTTGCCCTTGCTCTTTTTCCTTTGTGGCAAAACTTTTGGTTTTGGCTTTTGCTTCGCTTTTTCATTGGGATAGGTGACCACGCCCTTCACTTTGCGACACAAACATGGATTACTTCTTCTTCTCCAGAAGCAACTAGAGGAAGAAATCTTTCTTTGTACGGATTGTTTTTTGGAATAGGGTTTGCGGTAGGACCACTGATGACACCGCTTGTAAATATCAGTCTGTCACTTCCCTTTATCATCTCATCAGCCATGTGTCTCGTCGGATGGGTCTTTATTTTTGCATTAAAAAATGAGTACCCTGACAATGACGAAGGGATTGGCAGCTTGAAAGACACGGGAAAACGATTTGGGCAAGCTTTAAAGTACGGTTGGGTTGCATTTTTGCCACCTCTTGCGTATGGCTTTTTGGAATCATCATTGAATGGAATTTTTCCGGTATATGCCCTCAGGTCTGGTATTGAAGTGTCAGAGGTGTCTATCTTGCTTACTTCCTTTGCAGTTGGTGGGATTATTACACAGCTACCGCTTGGAATCCTTAGTGACCGCTTTGGTCGTCGAAAAGTGTTGATTGTCATTTTATTTCTTGGATTTACGAGTTTCTCGGCAGCGAGCTTTTTAGAAGAATCATTCCTTGGTTTATTTATTTGTTTCTTATCAGCCGGTATGGTGGTTGGTTCGACATTCTCGCTTGGAATAGCGTTCATGACTGATATTATGCCGAAAAATCTATTACCTACAGGAAATTTGCTTTGCGGAATCGCCTTTAGCCTCGGAAGCTTAACAGGACCTTCTATTGGTGGAGTAATCATTCAAGCCTTTAAACAAATCAGCTTTTTTCATATCGTAAGCACTCTTCTTTTTTCCATCTTCCTTGTGATTGTTGTGTTTGGAAAACGGATGAAGGTAAACTTAGCCAGTGAAAAAAGTGCGTGATTCTCTGACTTTTTACTTATTTTAAAATTGAAACTATTACAATGTATGTAAATGTAGTATATTCTCTAACCATCCATGGTTCTAGGGAAGAAAAATATAATGAGCAAATCCCTTCTGAACTCATAAAATATATGGTATGATGAACTTAATAAAATATAAACCAAGCAATTCTGCTGTCATCATTAGATGACAGCTTTCGTGTTTTTTAGGGGTAATGACTTTGATTATTTTTCTCAATTAGACAAATGGAGGAGAGAATATGAATACAGAATTAAAGGCTTTAGAGAGACCTATTGAAGCTAATGAAAGCTTTTTTGAAAAAATGAAGCCGCATGCTGAATTAATTGCTGCGATTACTAGTGGGGTTCTAATTGCGGTTGGTTGGACATTAGAAAAAATCGATTGGTCAACAGCTTCTATTGTTGCTTTTCTGTTCGCTTTTGTTATCGGTGGATTTGCTAAGGCAAAGGAAGGAATAGAAGATACGATTGCAGACAAGGAATTAAACGTAGAAATGCTGATGATCTTTGCGGCAATCGGTTCAGCGATTATCGGTTATTGGACAGAGGGTGCCATTCTTATCTTTATTTTTGCGATGAGTGGTGCACTTGAGACGTACACGATGAACAAGAGCCATAAAGAGATCTCCGCATTAATGGAGCTTCAGCCTGAAGAGGCACTTCTCATTCGCGGTGGTCATGAGGAAACGGTTCATGTAAGCGAGCTTCGTATCGGCGATCATATTTTAGTAAAGCCTGGTGAACGCGTCCCTTCAGACGGGAAAATTATTAAAGGCCAATCAAATTTAGATGAAGCGGCTATTACAGGAGAATCGATTCCTGTAAGTAAAGGAATCGGGGAAGAAGTGTTTGCTGGTACGGTGAATGTAAATGGATCTCTTACTGTTGAAATCACTAAACCAAGCAGCGAAACCTTATTTCAAAAGATCATTCAATTGGTTCAATCAGCACAAAGTGAAAAATCACCTTCGCAGCTTTTCATTGAAAAATTTGAAGGGACTTACGTAAAAGTTGTTCTTGCCGTCGTTGTACTCATGATGTTTGTTCCACATTATGCCCTTGGCTGGAGTTGGACGGAAACCTTTTATCGGGCCATGATCTTACTTGTGGTTGCCTCCCCATGTGCGTTAGTTGCGTCGATCATGCCAGCAACCTTATCTGCCATTTCCAATGGGGCGAAGCACGGCATCCTTTTTAAAGGCGGGGTACATTTAGAAAACCTTAGCCACTTACAGGCCATTGCCTTTGATAAAACAGGAACACTTACAAAAGGTAAGCCTGAGGTAACCAATATCATTGTAGTCGAAGATTTGGAAAGGCAGCCCCTTTTAAAAGCAGTCGCATCCATTGAGAATCATTCGAATCATCCACTAGCTCAGGCGATTGTTACTTATGTAAAAAAAGAAACAGGGGCTACACTAAATCATCCTGAGAGCATTGAAGATGTATCGGGATATGGTGTGAAAGCAAGTCTTGACGGGATGGATTGGAAAATTGGTAAAGCTGACTTTGTCGGCAAGATTGAGGCAGAAAACTTTTCTAATGGGGTAGCCAAACAGCTCGCATCTGAAGGGAAAACAATTGTATTTGTGAACCAAAATGAGAGACTTGTTGCCCTTATTGCATTAAAGGATGTGGTACGTGAGGAAACAAAAGCGGCCATTGATTTATTAAAAGCAAAAGGGATATACACCATCATGTTAACAGGTGACAGTGAAAAAACAGCTGAAGCCATCGCTGGTGAAAGTCACGTGAATGAATACGTAGCCGAATGCCTTCCGGAAACAAAGGTGGAAAAATTAAAAGAAATTCGAAAACGTTTTGGTACCGTTGCAATGGTTGGAGATGGAATCAATGATGCTCCTGCCTTAGCAACCGCCAATGTGGGGATTGCCATGGGCGAAGGCTCAGATGTTGCACTTGAAACAGCTGATATCGTGTTAATGAAGAACGACCTTCCTCGTATTGCCGAGGCGATTACACTTTCTGAAAGAATGAATCGAATAATCAAACAAAATGTAATTTTTTCCATCACTGTCATCATGTTGTTAATTGCTTCAAACTTCCTCCAATTTTTAGACCTTCCTTATGGGGTTATTGGACATGAAGGAAGTACGATTCTTGTTATTTTGAATAGTTTACGTTTATTAAAGTCATAGAAAGAGCCGGGGATCATCCCCGGCTTTTTAGCATGCTTCGTCCTTCATTTTGCTATAAAGTGCGTTAATCTCTCCACCAATAATCATAATAATCCCTGACATATAAAACCAAATCATCAATACGATGATGGCTCCGATGCTTCCATAGGTTGCCGAGTAATTACCGAAATTACTGACATAGTACGAAAAAGCAAGCGAAACCAGCGCCCAACCGATTGTTGCAAAAATAGCACCAGGTACAGCACGGACACACTTGAATTTTTTGTTTGGTGCGATCCAGTAAAGACCAACAAATACCGTAAACAAAATGAGCGAACTAACCACCCATCGGAGCGCATTCCAGATCGACAAAAATTCATCTGATAAACCAAATGCAGAAAATAAGAATATGCCGATTTGCTTCCCGAAAACAGGAAGCAACAAAGCGACAATAAAGACAAAAATCATCGCAAAGGTTAATAAGATAGACATGCCCCTTGCGACAAAAAAAGAACGGCTCTCTTTGACATCATACGCATGGTTAAATGCTCGAACAATGGCATTAATGCCATTTGATGCTGACCAAATGGTGGCAATGATCCCGAAAGAGAGCAAGCCCCCGTTTCTTTTTTCCATAATGTCGTTTAAGTTGGTTTCGATAAGTGTAAAGGATTCTGTCGGAGCAAAATCTTCCACAAAACCTAAGAGCTCTGGTTGAGAAATGGGTAAAAACGAAATAAGCGTCGCTAAAAATATTAGCAACGGAAATAAAGAAAGCAGAAAGAAGTAGGCTAGCTGTGCAGCCAGTCCAAATACATCATCCTGCAATACTCTTTTTGTAAGTAAGGTAAGAAATCTCAGATTAATAACCATTCCATTCCCCCTTCTTTACTATCAACTATTCCTCTTCCTTTTGAAATGCCTCTTTCGTTTCCTTTACGATCCCCGTTACCGCTGGTGTTACTTCACGAAGTTCCTCTACCTTGTCTGCGATAAAAGAAATATCTCCACTCACTTGCTCAACGGTTGAACGAATTTTTGTTGTCGCATCCTTCACCTGTTCGACAACTTCATCTGGATGCTTGATATAATAGGATAGCTCCCCACTTGTCTTTTTACAGCTTTGTACGACGGCCTGTCTTGTGTCACGATCGAGTAGACTGATTGCCCCTCCGGCAAGAGCTCCCCAAAGGACACCTGTCCAAAACTTTTTTGTTCCACTCATCTCATTTTCCCTCCCAGCTTGCATTCTCATTCGTTTGAATTTCTTGTAACAAACGTTCACAGCCGATCTTTAATAAATCAAACACTTCTTGAAAGTTCCCGGTAAAGTACGGGTCTGGAACATCCACTTTTTCTGCCTCCGGAACATAATCAAGAAGTTTTACAATTTTTGCACTCGTATGAAGAGATTTCAGCTTATGTATATTTTTTTCATTTTGAGAGTCCATTGCCACAATATAATCAAACTCGTTCAGATCAGCAGCAACGATTTGTCTAGCCACCTGACCTTCAAAACTAATCTGATGCTGACTTAATATATCTTGTGTTCCCTGATGAGGAGGCTTCCCAAGATGCCAATCTCCCGTACCTGCAGAGTCAACCGTTATTTTATGTTCTAATCCTTCCCTTTTCACTAAATCACGAAACATCGCCTCTGCCATTGGTGAACGACAAATATTACCGAGGCACACAAATAAAACTTTAACCATAACTATTTCCCTCCTTTCTACATTTTGTAGGAAAAGGAACGGCTTTTCAACCTTTCAGGCAAGAAGTTGCTGAAATTCATTTGACTTTTGTAGGGGAACATGGAAAGATAATTCTACAAGCTTGCAGAAAAAGGGGAGAACGAACGATGAACTTGTCTGAGAAATCAGTAGAAAACGTGGAATATATGATTGAAAAGATAAAAGAAAAGTTAAAGGTATTGAATTTAGGGGCCATCAAACCATCACATTTTGATGAAAATATGTATGAAGAGCTAAAAGAAATTTATGACCTAGTGATGAAAAGAGATTCGTTTAGCCCAAATGAAACGCAAGCATTAGCGGAAGAATTAGGAAATCTTCGTAAACAATAATAAAAAGAAGAACCGATTTTTTTCTAACGGGTTCCGTTACCTGTCGCAAAACCCGAAAATATAGCCCAATTTGTAATGCATGGCTCAGTTCACTATACTGAGCCATTTTTAATATCCATTTTTGGTTGCCTGTTGAACGAAGCTCCCTACCCAACCATAAAAGAGCGGACCCAGATGAGGGAATCAGCAGGGTTTGATAATTAAGCGGAGAAATTTCTCTTAATTAGGAAATAGCACTGATAATAGCTTAAATAGACGGAAAGATTCCGACTATTGACTCAAAAAACGTGAAAATGGGTAATTTTACTTTGCTTAATCGGAAAAACTCCGCTTATATACCCTGAACAGAGCTCTACTCTGCAGTTTAACCGAAAAAACTCCGCTTATTTTTAAATTTTTTGTAAGATAAATTGTATATTAAATTGAGGGGGCCCAACAGCCATTGTGCCACCCGTTAGATTTTTTTCGGCTCTTTTTTACTGATCCAACACTTCTGTGATTAATAATGTGTGATTTTCTGCTAACGAAACTTCTTCATTTGAATCTAAGTATCGTACGAACGGTCTTTGAAGATTCCCTTTTACTTTCGTGACAATCGCTTTTCGCCCATTGTTTAGTATGACCTTCGTGCCAGGAATAAAGTGTGGTACCTCTTGGACAAATAGTTTAACAAGATCTGTGCTAAAAAGCGTTCCACTTTTTGTCATTACGTACTCCATCACCTCATGGGGAGGAATTCCCTTTTTCGATAATGCATTTTCGTAAAGATTTGCAATGCTGCAGATTTGAGCAAATTCATGTATTTCTTTTTCAAGTAATCCCCTAGGTACTCCACTACCATCAAAGGCTTCGTGGTGCTGATAGGCAACATGAGCAGAAAGCAAACTCACTTCTCTTGTTTTTCGTAAATATTCAAACCCTACCCTGGGATGATCATCCTCCAAAGGGGTTAGAGCTTTTCCGATGTCATGAAGTAATGTACCGACTGCTAAATCACGAATTTGCATTTGAGAAATTTGATATTTTTTCGCAATTTGCAACGCAAGAAGTGTGACATTAACCGAGTGGGCATACTCTCGTAGATCTTCCGCTAATGAAGAGGCAGGAATTAAAAGAATGGCCTTTCTTTTGTTTACTTCCTCAACCAGCTTAATAGCAAGCTGTTGAATCGGTCTAATCGGAAGTTCTTCCTTTTTCTCTACCGCTTTATAAACAGCTTGTAGTACATCTACTGCATCCACCCATGTCGGAACATCGAGCATCTCCTCCATTGAAATTCCGAATGACTCTGCGTCCTCTATAAATAAATATCGAATATCAAGATCGATTAACTTTTGCAAGTATGTTGGATGGATCGAGCGTCCTGCTGCAAGGAGCACCCTTTTCTGCCGATCAAAAATCGGTTTCGCCAACTGCATGGTGCGTGGCTCATATTCATCAATTCGAATTAATCTCATGGTTACTCCCTCTGCACTCATTATTACCCTTAGTATACAAATTGTTCGTCTTCATTACTATTGTCCTTTACTCCTAAGTTTCACTCCTTCTATAGGATTGATAGGGGAATAGTTTGGATGGAATCTCCAAATAATATGTTTGAGTTATCTAGACATCGAAAGGAGGGATGTTAAGTGGTACGTAAACTTCTTATGATATTGCTTGCTGGTTTTCTAGTGACGTCTGTCGTTGCTTGTGACGATGCACCAGGAGAAGATGAGATTGGCGATGGCGAAGTACAAGATGAGGAATAATGGTTTTTAAAAGCAATAGGGAACAGCACTAGTTGACGTGTTGTTCCCTAATTTTAATTCTTGCTAATTACACACCCATCTTACGGCGTTGATTGCTCACCTTTTTGGTTTGCTGGCTTTTCATTTTCTTTGTTGTCGCAGGACCGTTGGCGCTAGCTTTTCCTCCTGCTTGCTGATTTTTCTTTTTTTCTAGTTGTTGCTTAATCGCATCTTGTAAGCTAATTTTCTTTTTTTCTGTTTCATGGTTTTCTGTCATGGGTCTTCCTCCATCTTGCTTCATATAGTTTTGTGTTGATATTGATTGATTATTCACCTTGATCCGTTAGAATGATCGGACCATTCTTCGTGATGGCAATGGTGTGCTCAAATTGAGCTGAGTTTTTTCCATCCACGGTACGAGCTGTCCAACCATTGGAATCCATCTTTGTTTCGTAGCTTCCGACATTAACCATCGGTTCGATCGTAAATACCATTCCCTCTTTTATGCGAGGACCTTTGCCCGGTAGTCCAAAGTGCGGAACATCCGGCTTTTCATGAATGGAGGGGCCAATTCCATGACCAATAAAGTTTCTTACGACCGAGAATCCCTCTCCTTCCACGTAGGTTTGGATCGCATGTCCGATATCTCCGATTCGATTTCCTACGATGGCTGCTTCAATTCCTTTGTATAAGCTAGTTTTTGTTACCTCTACAAGGCGGTTTGTTTCTTCAGAAGCTTCTCCGACGATATACGTCCACGCAGAGTCTGCTAAGGCGCTATTCACATTGACAACCATATCTATGGTGACAATGTCCCCTGTATTTAGAGGTTCTTTTCTTGGAAAGCCGTGGCAAATCTCATCATTAATACTAGCACATGTTGCGTACTCGTAACCTCTATAACCTTTTTGCTGAGCAATTGCACCATGCTGCGCTAAATATTTATCAACAAACTGGTCAATTTCCCAAGTTGTTATTCCTGGTTTGATCATTTTTTTAATTTCTTTATGACAAGCAGCCAGAAGCTCCCCGGCTTTTTTCATGGCCTCAATTTCACGAGGTGATTTTAAAACAATCATTTATCTCACTTCCCCAAATCCCAATAATGTATAGTCTTTATTGTACTCTCTATCGGTCTATATTAGCAAAGCATTCCTATGTCTAATTTTGTTAGATATCCGCAAACAATAGTCAATCAAACGTTTGATTGAATTCCCTTCCCCCCTTTAAAAACAACAAAATCCAAAAAAGAATTTGTCGAACAAAAAAAATAGGTTTCACCCACCCCAATCCCGGGTATAAAAGGGTGACAGACACCCTTCGTGGACAAAATGGGCCATTCTGTCTTTTTGTGGTGTCTATCACCGTTCGTGGACAGATTGGGTGGTTTTGTCCATCTGGGGTGGACAATGGAAATTTTTTAGTTACGCCCACAATTATCACTTTCAATACGAATTGTATTGTGTATAATGCTACATAGAAGCATTAAAAGTTGTTAATCAGCTTTTAATCACTAGAACCGTATTAACCATCCATTTGTGACTAACTAAAGAAATTTTAAGAACGAAATCTACTATTTTCGTTCTGAATATGGAACTAACCAAATTTTTTTGCTATTATGAATTCATACAGAGAGATAGGTGAGTGATCTAGATGATTGGAGATCGTGTTAAAAAACTTCGTCTTGAAAAGAAAATGTCCATGTCTGAGCTAGCTGAACAAGCTGGTGTCGCTAAATCATACTTAAGTTCATTAGAGAGAAATTTACAAACGAATCCATCTATCCAATTTCTCGAGAAAATTTCAGCTGTCCTTCATGTACCAGTTGACCATCTTATACACGAGCACCCCAATAAAGACGAACTAGACTCTGACTGGATGAAGCTTGTGAAAGAGGCTATGAACTCCGGGGTTTCAAAGGATCAGTTTAAAGAATTTCTTGAGTTTAATAAATGGAGAAGTAATCAATCAAATAATAACTAATGCAAAAAGACAAAATCCAGGTGATTTTGTCTTTTTTTCCAAAATAAAAAGCATTCCCATATGGTCCGACCCAAATAGAAATACTCTCATTCTATGTATGAAACAACATGCTAAGTAAGCCAGTTTCTTTTTACCCTCTAATTTCCTTCTCACCTAAAAATCTTCTAATCTCATCTTTCTCTAGGCCTAACTTTTTTGCCTCAATGATCAACATCATCCACTCATAATCTAGCTCTTCTAACGTAACGTCACTCGTTTCCAACATCCCTCAATCTCCCCCTAAAATACGATCGTATTCCAGGCAGTCCAGCCGTCTTAGCAAAAAACTTCTAACTACCTTAGACCTGCGACTTTGCGTCCCCTCTTTTCAGAAGGTTTGCCTTTTTCTGTATTCTCGTACCCCATGTGATTCACTTATCAATCATTTTACTACTCGATTTTAGTAAATTGTGTAAAAATTTGTCACATACTTTTAAAATTTCCCAACTTTTTACTTACACTATTCGACACAGACCTCCATAAAGAACAATTTAGCACCAAAGGTCACATACATTTTTTAACATTTGTAAGATCAAGCACAAAAATCATAAGCCTTCATGTCACCCACTGTCGAAATCATTTTTAAAATTTTCTGACTTCTACCAATTAAGTCTTTATTCCTAGTTTTTGATTCTCATATGCTTTTAATTTTCTTTGGATAGGAATGATATTTACATGTACCCTTTCAAGTGTAACTGCATCAAAAAAAGGTAACTTTGTTAGATTATGACCACATATAGGACAGATCCATTCCCCTGCTTCCGAACTGCTGTATGAAGGGCGATAACATTTGTCACAGTTCTTTCGGTACATTCCCGCCACCTACTATTCTAATAGTTTTCGTTTCTTATTCTATTAAATTCCGTTCTATATAAAGAATAATTTACTTTTATTTTAGACGGTAGTGCTTTTAAACTAAACACCCTAAACGGACCATTTTTTCGTTATAATGAACAGTTTCCTTCAGTTTTCATCTCCTTTCTCCTTATTTCTCACTTTTATAATTTTTTTAAGAACAAATTGTTCGTTGTAGTGTACATATTCGGAGTTTGTAAATCTAGTACTATTTTTATGCAAAAAAAAAGGAATCAGTCCTTATGAGACTGACTCCACAAAAATATTTTTTAAGATAGAGTGTTAAGTTGAACAGCTATTTTTGATCCAACCTCAGCATTATTCTTAACCAAGGCAATATTTGCTTCCAAGCTTCTTCCTTCTGTTAATTCTTTTACCTTTGATAAAAGGAATGGAGTAACATTTTTACCCGCAATCTCATTTTCCTTTGCTTCTTTTAATGCCGATTCAATCACACCGTTGATAAATTCCTCTTCAAGAGCATCTGTTTCTGGGATTGGGTTGGCAATAACCACTCCACCCTTCAATCCTAACTCCCACTTTGTACGAATCATGCTTGCTGCTTCCTTTTCATTTTCCACTTGAACGTTTACTTGGAAGGGACTTGTTCTTGTATAAAAAGCGGGAAGTACATCGGTACCAAAGCCAACGACTGGCACCCCATGCGTTTCTAAATACTCTAGTGTTAAACCAATATCAAGAATAGATTTCGCCCCTGCACACACAACAGCAACATTGGTTTGAGCGAGTTCTTGAAGATCAGCTGAAACATCCATCGTTACTTCTGCTTCACGGTGAACTCCACCAATACCACCTGTTACAAACACTTCAATTCCAGCAAGCTCTGCACAGATCATCGTTGCCGCTACCGTTGTTGCTCCATTTTTCTTCGTCGCAACTAGGTACGGTAGATCTCTACGGCTCGCCTTTTCAATGTCCTTTCGTGTAGCAAGCATTTCTAACTCTTCATCTGATAAGCCTATTTTTATTTTGCCATCTAAAATAGCAATCGTGGCTGGTACCGCACCATTTTTACGAATAATGTCCTCTACTTCCTTAGCCGTTTGTACATTTTGTGGGTACGGCATTCCGTGAGAGATGATGGTTGACTCTAATGCCACTACTGGTACATTATTTTTTTTCGCTTCTAAAACTTCTTGTGAGTATTCTAAATATTTTTCCATGTTTGTTTTCTCCCTTAGTGGAAATTATGTTGAAAAGCTTCTTGTAGCTGTTGATTATTTAATGACGGGTTAACCGTTTCCTCCGTTGCTAAAGTAAGCATTGAACATGCCATACCAATTTTGCAGGCATCTTCCGTTTTTAAGTCACGTAAATAGGCATAGACAATTCCTGCAACCAGTGCATCTCCTGCACCCGTTACATCAACAACATCAACCTTTGGCGGTAACAATACACCTGCTTCATTCGCCTTTGTAAAGTAAATAAGTCCTTTGTCTCCGCGAGAAATGACCACTCTTTCAACGCCTTTTTTCATAATTGCTTCTGCAGCTTTAAAAAAGTCACCTTCGTCTTTAATTGGTGTCCCAGCTAACGCCTCTGCTTCGTCCTTATTTGCTATAAGCCAAGCCACACCATCAAGATTTTGTGGCAACTTCTTAATTTTAGGAGCTGAAACAGGAGTAATCACGAGGGGAATCGCTTCTTCTCTACATCGATCAATCACTTTTGCGAGCACGTCAGAAGGAAAGTTTGTATCAATCATGACAAGCTCTGTTGATGCAAGAAAACCCCAGCGCTTTTCAACAAACTCTAAATCAACACGATCATATATGCCCATATCTGCTAAAGCAACCGCCATTTCCCCATCCACATCCAAAACAGCCGTATACGTTCCCGTTGCTTCATTAGGAAGAATTTTTGAAGGCTCTATATCGACATAAGACCTTGTATAGTCTAGTAGCCATTTTCCTTCATGATCATCACCTACAACGCTCATAAGAGAAACATCTAATCCTAGTCTTCCCAAGTTTTCAGCAATGTTCCTTGCAACCCCTCCGCAAGAATTACTAGTACTAGCAGGATTGGATGTTCCTAACTGAAGCTTATCGATCGCTTGCATTTTCCTATCAACATTGGCTCCACCTATACAGATCACCTGTTTTTTATTAGGTAATACATACGCCCGACCTAATAGTTTTCCTTGCTTTGTAAGAGAAGAAATATAACCAGCAACAGCCGAACGAGACAAGCCCGTCCTTTCCGCCAACTCATTTTGAGATATAAATGGATCTCTTTTAATCAACCCAAGTATTGTTGCTTCCTTATCACTCATAATTCACCTCGTATCACATTAGACATTTGTCTTTATTATAAACTTTTGTCCATTTGTTTTCCACCCTTATTATTCTCATTAATTGGAAAAATATTTCATGATTTTAACTGGATCGAACTAACCTTTATATTGATTGTTGTCAATTGTTAAATTTGTATATTTTTTGAATTTTATTTGCCATGTTTATGAATAAACACTATAATTAAAGTAGATTCAACCATGTGTGAAGGAGGTATTTCCATGACCGTTGTTCACATCTTGAATTTTACCATTCCAATTGCATGCATACTCTTTGCTGGCATTTTAATGGATCGAATGTGTAAACCGGAAGTACCACAACCTGATAATAACAACGATTAGTTTTTGTGTTTTGCGTTTATTGTAAGCGCTTCCTAATGAATAATCCCTTGTATCTCTTTTTGGCCACTCTTTGGAGTGGTCCTTTTTTATTTTTAAAAATAGAAAAAGACTGAACCTATCATAGGCTCAGTCCGCAGTTCTTGGTAAAATTAAAATTTCTACCCGACGATTTTTCGCTTTTCCAGCGGCATCTTCATTTGAAGCAATAGGTTGGAATTCTCCGTATCCCTTTGCGCTAAACCAACTTGGATCAAGCTTGTCGTTTTCGAGTAAGATTTTCATAAAGTTAATGGCACGCATTACGCTTAGCTCCCAGTTAGATGAGAACTGTGCATTTTTAATCGGAACATTATCTGTATGTCCACTGATAATAACACTTCGAGCTGGATCCATAACGAGTAAATCTGAGATTTCTCTAACAATGGTTAAATCTTGGGTTCTCACCGAGTCACTGCCCGATTCAAATAAAACATTGTCTCGTATCGTTACGTGTAATCCGTCATCTTCGAGAGTTGTTTCAAGTTTGTCCTCTAACCCTTTGCTCGTTATATACTCGTTTACCTTTGCTTGAATGGCTTGGAGCTCAACCTGTTCCGCTTGTTCTGCTAGCTGCTGCTTTTGCTCTTCTGTCATCCCTTGTGATTGAGCTTGAGATTGTTCTGTATTTTCAGAGTCATTTTGCTGCTCGTCTGGTGCAGTTGCTCCTTCTTCAGGAATCGGGCTTGGAAACTCAAATATTCCCGTTCCACTCGTAAATTCAGCATTAAACACTTCTGCCATCGCTTGAAACTTTTTCGCATCCAGCGAACTCATTGAGAATAATACGATAAACAAAGCAAGTAGGAGAGTTAAAAGGTCAGCGTAAGGAATTAACCAAGATTCGTCAACATGCTCCTCATGATGATGCTTCTTATGGCGCTTACTCATTTGCCGCTTCTCCTGTCGCAGCTAAGAACTTCTTCTTTTCACTACCAGGTAGGTAAGAAGCTAGCTTTGTTTCAATAACTCGAGGAGCTTCCCCTTCTAGAATGGATAGAATCCCCTCTACCATCATTTGTTTAATCTTCACTTCTTGCTTAGACTTACGCTTCAATTTGTTTGCAAATGGATGCCATAATACATAACCGGTAAAAATACCTAATAGGGTGGCAATGAATGCAGCACTTATCGCGTGACCTAGACCCTCAATATCATTCATGTATCCAAGGGCAGCAATCAAACCTACTACCGCACCAAGTACCCCAAGGGTCGGAGCGTACGTACCTGCTTGTGTAAAGATAAGTGCACCAGATTGATGTCTTTCTTCCATCGCTTCAATTTCTTCCGATAGCACGTCGCGAATATAGTCGGCACTTTGTCCGTCAACAGCAAGTGATAATCCATTTTTCAAGAAATCATCGTCGATTTCATTCGTTTTTGACTCTAGAGCTAATAGCCCCTCTTTACGAGCTAGCTGCGCCCAATCAGAAAACATTTTAATTAAATCAGCTGGGTTTGGTAGCTTGTCTTCTTTAAAAAGCTTTCCGAAAAGATTTGGTACTCTTTTGATTTCACTTGTTGGGAATGCGATTGTTACGGCCCCTGCCGTTCCTAACAAGATAATTAAAATTGCCGCTGGATTCACAAGCTGCACTGGGCTAACGCCTTTAAAGAACATCCCCACTAATACAGCCACGACCCCTACGACAACACCTATTACCGACGTTTTATCCATACTACATTCTCCTGTCTTTTCCTGAGTATCTTCGTGATAGAAGTCCTATTTCTATCAACCTACTACTATTTATTTCGGCTATATAGGTCATTTTTTTAAGAGAATATGTAAAAAAAATATGTCGGAAGGTGTAACAAAAAATGCCCAAGAGTTTCCTTAGGCATTAAAATAACTTATTATTTATTTTTTGCTCATAATTTTTAAAAATAGAAGAGTTTGTATTCACGCGACGTTTGGATAACATACTGTTATAACGCAGAACCTTTTCATTTAATTTTTTCTGGAGACCAAGTCTTTGATCATCGTCATCACAGGATTTTAACAGAGATTCTATAGACATCATTTCCTGCCTGAGTGCATGTTCTTCCGGAGAATATCCCGCATTTTTCAACACGGTATATGCCATACGAAGTTCCTCGGGAATGGCAGATAAATCATCGAGCTTTAACGGTTTCCCGTAGCCAGGTAAATGATCGAATTCTCCATTTTCTATCGCCTTACGAATGCGTTCCTCTGAAATACTTTGAGAAAAATCCATGAACACCCCTCCTTCCCTTATTATATCTTGTATAGTGGAAAGCGAGGGAGTTTTCCATCATTTGTTTTTTAACTTTGATCAGGCATCCAGTTTGCTGGGACACCTTTACCGGTTTCCTTTGCGTGCTGAAGGGCCTGCATAAGCCTTACATGTTCATAAAGGTTTCGTCCGACTTCTCTCGGATAGACGAGCTTAGCGACGATGATTTGTTCAGGATTTATAAAAAAAGAGGCTCTAAAAGCAGCACCTGCTTTCTCATCCAATACTCGATACGATTTGGAGATCGCATGAGTTCTGTCACTCAACATAGGGTAGTAGACATTTTGTAAAGAGGGAGTGGTTTCTCGAAACACTTTATGTGAATAGATGCTATCTGTGCTGATAGCCAAAATCTCCACATTCATCGCCTGAAAATATGGGTAAACAGCAGCGACCGCTGCTAGTTCTGTCTCTCAGACGGGTGTAAAGTCACTTGGATAGAAAAATAATAGAAGCCATTTCCCTTTATATTGCTCAAGTTCAAATGTTTTGATTTCTCCATTTACAAATCCACTTGTCGAGAATTTTGGAGCTTGATCGTCTCGAGTCGCGTAAAATGGCTGTTGTTCATTTTGAGATTCATTAGTCACTTGGATCCCCCTCCCTTTTTAAAAATTTACAACCCATTACTTTCTATAAATATGCATGAACCTTCTGAACTGTCCTGTTTCTTTTCTACATAGAAGGGAATTTTTCCGGAAAAGCTAATTTTGAGGAAAGGAGTGTGGAAAAATGGGTCGCGGAAAAGATTTTGAGCATAAGAAAAAGGGACATCCAGGGAAGTTTCCTGAGGGAACTCTTGTTGAAAAACATACAAAGGACGCAATTGGCGATGAGGAATTTCTTGTCGTACGTGAAGCGTTTAAAAACCGAGTGGAAACTCGAGACATCGAATAGACCTTGCAATCGCAAGGTCTTTCTTATTTGTCCAGCTCCATCGCCCAACCCCTCGAGGGAATAATTAAAAGCCATTATTCCTAGGTCATAAGCCAAATCTCTCCAGAAGGCAGGCCTTCCTGCGTGATTCGTCTTATGCTTGTCGGGGCTAAACGGGCGCTTGCGCTTTTCTTATTCCCTTTTTCTTTCGTTTTCCTGTATACTTATCCCGAGCAAATGGAAATTCGGAGGATAAATAATGAAATCACTCGTACTTGCTGAAAAGCCAAGCGTAGCTAGAGAAATTGCGCGTGTTCTTGGCTGTACACAAACACATAAAAGCTATATTGAAGGGCCAAAGTATATTGTCACTTGGGCGCTTGGACATTTAATTGAGTTGAAGATGCCTGAGCACTATGATACGAAATACAAGCAATGGAATTTAGAAGACTTGCCGATCATCCCTGATAAGATGGGGCTTAAGGTTATGAAACAAACCTCTCACCAGTATAAAGCGATAGAGTCTCTTGCCAAGCGAAAAGACGTGAAGGAGTGCATTATAGCAACCGACGCGGGACGTGAAGGGGAGCTTGTTGCGCGCTGGATTTTAGAAAAAATCCGCTGGAATAAACCGATTAAACGTTTGTGGATCTCATCCCATACGGATCGTTCGATTAAAGAAGGATTTGCTATGCTCCGTCCTGGAAGTGAGTATGAGAATTTATATGCATCGGCGGTTTGTCGAGCTGAAGCCGATTGGTTAATTGGACTTAATGTAACTCGTGCTTTAACCACAAAATATAAGGACCCTCTCTCTGCAGGTCGAGTGCAAACTCCAACACTTGCGTTAGTAATGGAGCGCGAAAAAGCCATTCAGACATTTAAGCCACAGGAATACTGGACGATTTCCGCCCAAATTGGACCTTTAAAGGCAGATTGGGAGGAAAATGGTGAAAAGCGAATTTTCTCCAAGGACAAAGCAGATAGTATTTTAGCAAAAGGCAAAGGACAAAAAGCGGTCGTTCAGTCGATCAATCGTACCGCAAAGTCTGAACAACAGCCTCTGCCCTATGATTTAACGGAGCTTCAACGTGATGCCAACAAGCGCTTTGGCTTTTCAGCGAAAAAGACATCGAGCGTTCTGCAAAAATTGTATGAGCAGCACAAGCTCGTAACTTACCCTCGTACGGATTCTCGTTACCTTACGACCGATATGGAAGCTACCATGCTCGATCGAGTCGAAGCGATTGCTGGAGGCTATAAGGAAGAAGTACGCAGCATTCTTGCTAACAAGGGTAAGGTAGTCGCAAAACGTGTGTTTAATAATGAGAAAGTAACAGACCACCATGCCATTATCCCTACAGAAGAGCGTTTATTTCTTCGTGATTTAGAGTCAGATGAACGAAAGCTCTACGATTTAATTGTGAAGCGGTTCCTTGCTCTTTTTTACCCTGCCTATCAGTACGAAACCATTCGTGCCGTATTTGATGTAAACGGGGAGTCATTTTCCGCGAAGGAAACGGTCGTGGTTGATGCAGGTTTTAAAGCTATTACAGGAAAAGACGAGGAGCTAAGTGGGCAAAAGCTCGGACAGATCACGAAAGGTCAGTCCTTCTCGATAGGCCAGGTTCAGGCGGAGAAAAAGCTAACAGAACCTCCTGCACGATTTTCGGAGTCTGATATTTTAGGTCAAATGGAGAAATACGGGCTCGGAACCCCTGCGACTCGTGCAGAGATTATCGAAAGAATCATTGAAACTGAGGTTGTTGAGCGGAAAAACGGACGTTTACATCCGACTCCTAAAGGAAAGCAATTGATGGATCTCGTGAATGAGGAGCTTACCTCTCCAGAGCTTACCGCGAAATGGGAAAAAGAGCTTGAAGCCATTTCACGTGGCAAAGGAGATCCAAAGCAATTTTTAAAACGAATTCGTAAGCAAACCGAGCAATTGATTTCTGAAATTAAGACGAGCGATAAATCGTATCGCGCTCATAACTTAACGGGATCCAAATGCCCAGAGTGCCAATCTTTATTAAAAGAGAGAAATACCAAAGAAGGCAAGATTCTCGTTTGCTCAAGCTCGGAATGTAACTACCGAAAGCGAAAGGATCCAAAGCTTTCTAACCGCCGCTGTCCTCAGTGTAAAAAGAAAATGGAAATGCACGAAGGAAAAGCTGGCTTGTACTTCCAATGCAGGAAGTGTAATGTGGTCGAAAAAGCAGAAGAGCGAAAGAAAGCAGTCAATAAACGCGAGGAACGAAAGCTTGTCCAAAAGTACTCACAAAAGGAAGACAATTTTGGAAACAGCCTCGGAGACTTATTAAAAGCCGCATTAGAAAAGAAGGATTAACGGAACGCTTAGGCGCCCTCAGGCACCTAAGCGTTTTTTCAGGAACAAAAATGTCCGCCCCACACGGACAAATCAGGGCGATCTGTCCACGAGCGGTGACAGACACCACAAAAAGACAGATCGGGTAGTTTTGTCCACGGAAGGTGACAGACACCCTGAAAAGACAAATCATGTGGTTTTGTCCACGAAGGGTGTCTGTCACCGCAATAAGGAGGTTTTCAGCATGAGAATACGCGAGTGGGATTCCAATTTGAAGGTTCGTTTGTTTGGTGAGGCGTTAATGAACATTACCTTTTGGATGTTTTTTCCCTTTTTAACGATATATTTTGCCGATGAGTTCGGCAAAAGCCTCGCTGGTTTGTTATTAATTCTTTCACAGGTTTTATCGGTTTTTGCCAATCTAATAGGCGGTTATTGTGCCGATCGATACGGACGTAAACGGATGATGGTTCTTTCTGCTTTTGGCCAAGGCATTTGCTTTATGTTGTTCGGATTTGCAGATTCACCGTGGCTTCAGTCTCCATGGATTGGCTTCCTATGTTTCTCGTTTGTTGGCTTTTTCGGATCCATCTACTGGCCAGCTAGTCAGGCTATGGTTGCTGATGTGGTTGACGAGAAAAATCGAAGCAGCGTGTTTGCCGTCTTTTACACATCGATTAATATTGCAGTCGTAATCGGTCCTCTACTGGGAGCGATTTTCTACGTGAATCACCGCTTTGAGCTTCTTCTCATCGCTGGGATTGTTTGTGTTGGTCTAGCAGCCGTCCTACAAAAATGGACACGTGAAACAGCACCAACTTACGAACTCAAGGAAAGCACCACCACGAAATGGTATTCGTTCGTTGGTAATCAGCTTCGCGACTACAAAGTCATTATCAAGGATCGAACTTTCCTTTTATTTATCACCGCAGGGATACTAGCCGCACAAACCTTTATGCAGCTCGACTTGCTCATCCCAGTCTATACAAAGGAAGTCGTTCATAACCAATCTCTCCTATCCATTGGCAATTGGACATTAACCCTCGGTGGTGAACAAGCCTTTGGTTTCATCCTTGCAGAGAACGGCCTGCTTGTTGCCCTTTTAACCGTATCTATTACCAAATGGGTCAATGGGTTTAAAGAAAGAAAAGTATTCATCGCATCTTCCCTGCTTTATGCAATTGCTATTATCTTATTTGGTCAAACAGAATGGATTTGGGGACTCGTATTTGCAATGGCTATCTTCACCGTAGCAGAACTTCTTGTTGCCGGATTACAGCAAAGCTTTATTTCAAAAATAGCCCCTGAGCATATGAGAGGACAATACTTCGCTGCAGCAAGTCTAAGATACACCATCGGTCGAACCATTGCACCAATCTCCATTCCTTTGACCGTGTGGATCGGCTATGAATGGACCTTTTTTACCATTGCCGTTCTTGCTATCGGTAGTGCCGTTATCTATTGGATTATGTTTTCAAGGCTAGATCACAAGCAACAACCTTTAACAGATGCAAAAGACTCTGCATAAGCACCTAAAGTCGCCACCCAATCTTGTATAAAAAAACCTTTCGGGTGGCGAATTTGTTTTCTTTTTCTAGAAAAAACGAATACAATAAGAAAGAAGAATCCATAAAAAAGGAGACTATACATATGAGCTTTCAAGCTAATTTAGAAAAATACGCAGAGCTGGCTGTTAAAGTGGGCGTGAACGTCCAGCCTAACCAGACACTAGTTATCAATACATCACTCGACTCTGCTGAATTCGTCCGTCTAGTTGTGCGTAAAGCCTACGAAGTTGGTGCCCATAATGTCATCGTCAACTGGCAAGACGATAAAGTCACGCGTACCAAGTACGAATTAGCACCTGATGCTGTTTTTAACGAGTATCCAGCGTGGCGGGCTCGTGAAATGGAAGAGCTTGCCGACAAAGGCGCTGCCTTCATGTCCATCGTTTCTTCAAGTCCTGACCTATTAAAAGGTGTCAACCCTGAGCGTATCGCAAACTCTCAAAAAGCTGCGGGTACAGCATTAAGCAATTACCGTAAAAAAATCCAATCCGATAAAGTGAGTTGGACGGTTATTGCAACTCCTTCTCCTGCTTGGGCTGCTAAAGTATTCCCAAACGCAGCACCTGAAGAACAAGTAAGTCTCCTTTGGGATGCAATTTTCAAAGCGACTCGTGCAGACTTAGGCAATCCAGTTGAAGCATGGAAAAAGCATGACGAAACACTTCATGAAAAGGTCGAATACCTAAACGAACGTCGCTATAAAAAACTACACTATACGGCTCCTGGAACAGACTTAACGATTGAGCTTCCAGAAAAGCATATTTGGGTCGGTGCAGGTAGCATTAACGAACAAGGAAACAGCTTTATGGCCAATATGCCAACAGAAGAAGTGTTTACTGTTCCACATAGAACAGGAGTAAACGGATATGTAGCAAGCACCAAACCGCTTAGCTACGGTGGAAATATCATTGATAACTTCACTATTACTTTTGAAAATGGGCGCATTGTCGATGTAAAGGCCGAGCAAGGCGAGGATATTCTAAAACGCCTTGTTGATACGGATGAAGGATCACATTATTTAGGAGAAGTCGCATTGGTTCCGTTCCAATCTCCTATCTCTCAATCAAATGTGCTTTTCTATAACACCCTTTTCGACGAAAATGCATCCAACCACTTAGCAATTGGAAGTGCCTACGCATTCTGTATCGAAGGTGGAAAAACGATGTCTGCTGAAGATCTTGAGAAAAATGGTCTCAACGAAAGCATCACACATGTCGATTTCATGATCGGCTCAGCTGAAATGAATATTGATGGTATTACAAATGATAATCAAACAGAACCCGTATTCCGAAACGGAAATTGGGCTTTCTAACTGGATACTGAAAAGGCTTGGTTACAAAACCAAGCCTTTTTCTATAAGAAAACTTTTTACCACAAATGGTCTAAACCCTCCGACTTTCCTATATTTTATAACATGGATGATTCCACACACTTCAAAGGAATAGGTGAGGTCTAGATGTTTGTTGTAACTTATTATGATAATAGAAATGTTTTATTAACTCAGTTACTCAAAAATCTCCCAGCGGAAGGGGAAAATGTAAAGATCAAAGGGCGAAAAGGAAAGATTACTGCCGTATCACCCATCGATGAAAAGTATGTTCACGTATATGTTGCTCTTGAAGCAGTTAATAAAAATAAACTTGCAGTACTAGATAACTCCAAAAAGAAAAAGCGATAAGAAAAGCGCAAGCCCCCTGGTCAGCGCCGTATGGCCTGGAGCGCTCCAACTGAGATAAAGGAAACACGAAGAGCCAGAGGCGCATTCGTGCTTGACTTATCGTAGGGCGGAGAGCGAAGGACACTAGGCGCTAGGGCGCAGGAGCTAGACAATTGTCAAAGTCGAAAATCTTATACTTTCTTATCTTTTAAAAAAAGCATGAGGAAATTCCTCATGCTTTACTTATTGTCGTTATTTTTTCCTTCCACTCCAGCACCTAATTCCTCAAAGCTTTTTACTTTCCCATGAGGATGCTGTTCCTCTTTCCTCTGCCTCCACTGGCGTTCTTGTTGACTCTTTGATTTTGTCATTTCAGACGCTCCTTTTCTCAGGATAACTACCTTTATATCATTTCAGGAACTCCTATAACTTATGTAATCATCATGTGTTTTACAAACAAATCCAGCCGGTACGTGGTAAAATAGCGAGCCTTATCAAGTTGGATCACCAAAAGAGGCTATTGCAAAGAAATTCGAATTATGGGAGGATGAAACTACATATATTAATTGTTAAGATGAATTTAGGAGTGAATAACGTGGACCAGTTACATATTATCGTTTCTGGTAAAGTGCAAGGAGTTGGCTTTCGATACTATACGCAAATGAGAGCAGCACAATATGGAGTCACTGGCTGGGTAAAAAATCTGGATGATGGCAGCGTAGAAATAATTGCTGTCGGTCAGCCTGAGGACCTCCAGCTTTTTATAGAGTCCATACGAGAAGGAAATCCTTTCTCTAAGGTCAACAATATGGAAATACATACAAGGGAGAAAACAGATCCATATCCTTCCTTTAAGATTAAATATTAGTATACAGTAGAGAGACCTCATTCGAAGGTCTTTTTATTTTCCAATAAATAACCAGTTGTTCAATGCCTTTTTATGGACATATTAGATTTGTACAATTATGAAAAGTCTTTGGAGGAAAAGAGTGTATGAGTTATTTAGATACTGCAGCTAGAGTAAGCATCACCTTTGTAGCCTTGTATGTCTTATGCCGAATTCTTGGAAAAAAATTAATTTCTCATTTAACACTCTTTGACTTCATATCAGGAATTACCATTGGTTCCATGGGAGGTTCGTTTATTTTTACCGATAAAATCCCCATTCATATCGGTCTTTTTGGAATGGCGATCTTTACAGCTCTTGCTCTTCTCTCTGATATTCTCTCCATTAAGTCTCACCATGCTCGTAAATTTCTTAACAGTGAGCCTTTGCTTGTCATAAAAGATGGACGAATTTTAGAAGATAGAATGTCCAAAGCAAGGCTAACGATGGACGATTTGTTATTATTATTAAGAAAAAAGGATATCTACTATTTAGATGAAGTGGAGTATGCTTTTTTAGAAACCGATGGATCACTATCAGCACAGAAAAAAATTGCCCAACAAACCGCTAAAAATCAGGATTTACAGATATCCACTCCCTTTCGTGGTATCCCAAGAACCTTTATTATTGATGGGAAGCTCGTGATGGATCACTTAAAGGGTACGGGAAAGGATGAGAATTGGGTGCGTAATATGTTGCAAGCAAACGGAATTCAAAGCCCTTCTGACATCGCTGTGGCTCAAATTGATGAACTTGGCACCGTGTTTTTAGATAAAAAAACAAAAGACACCTACTAAGGCGTCTTCCATTATATCTGTGACTCGTATACATCCTGGCTAGATTCTACTACATACTCTGGCTTTGGCTTTCCTGCATTGGCTTTATGCCCAGCAATATGATCGGGGTGCTTCTCCCAATTCTTCCAATCTGACTCAGATTCCCAGCGAATCATAACGATGACTTCTTCATTACCACGACGACTTTTCTTCAATAGTAGTTGCTTATCAATAAAACCTGGCTGCTCTGAAATCAATCCGCCTTGCTTTGAAAAGCGCTCGATTACCTTTGAAGCGTGTCCTTCTTCAACAACGATTTTTTTCATTTGATAAAACATTGGGATGGCCTCCTTTTTTGTAAAAAGCCGGAACGAAGTCCGGCTATCGTAATTTATTGAAGTGCTGCTTTTACTTCTTCTACCATAGATTGAGTTGATTGAACACCATTTCCTGCGATGTACCAGTTAACTGCATCTAGGTAAATAATCTTTCCATCCTTATATGCGTTTGTTTTCTTCACTAACTCATTTTCAATGGTTTCTTTTGCACCAACTTCTCCACCAACCGCAGCAGAGCGATCGATAACAAAAATGACATCTGGATTTTTCTCTAAAATGTATTCAAATGTAATGCTTTGACCGTGTTGAGATACTTCTAGGTTTTCGTCCGCTGCTTTGAATCCAAAGGCATCATGAACGAATCCATAACGTGAACCTGGGCCATATGCACTTACTTTTCCTTCATTCGCTAATAAAATCAACGCTTTGCTGTCAGAAGCTGATGCTTCCTTGTTAAGCTCATCAATGCTTGCTGTTAACTCTTCCATTTTTGAATCAAGCACATCTTCTTTTTCAAAGATTTCTGCTAAAAGTTCGAAATTCTTTTCTAGAGAAGACATATAGTTTGTATAATCCACATCAATGAACACAGTTGGAGCGATTTCAGCAAATTGATCATATAATTCCGCTTGTCTACCAGAGATAAAGATAACATCTGGTTCTAAGTGATGAATGGCTTCAAAATCAGGCTCTTTTAAGCCACCTACATTGGTATATTCAGAACCAGCATATTTTTCTAAGCTTTTTGGAACAACTGCTTGTGGAACACCAGACACTTCTACACCAAATGCATCTAATGTATCAAGAACACCAAAATCAAATACAACGACCTTCTGTGGGTTCTTTTCTACTTTAACTTCACCATATTCGTGAGTAATCGTTACTTCTTTTGACGCTTCTTCTGTTTTTTCTCCTTCTGTACTAGCAGTCGTGCTCGCTTCCTCTTTGCCACCACACGCAGCTAATAAGAAAAGCATTGTGAAAATAAGAGAAAATAAACCTAACTTTTTCATCTTTCTATCCCCTTTTTTATGAATTAAAGTACACGCAGATTCGGCAATTGTTCATTTCTTGAATCGGAATATCCATATCATAAATTTCCTTCAAGGCTTTTGATTGGATAATCTCATTCGTTGGTCCATCTTTTACGACCCTTCCATCCTTTAAAGCAACAATACGGTCGGAATAGACAGAAGCAAAATTGATATCATGAAGAACGATTACCACCGTTTTTCCGAGCTCATCCACCAGACGGCGTAAAATTTTCATAATCTGTACAGAATGCTTCATATCCAGATTATTTAATGGCTCATCCAGTAAGATATACTCTGTGTCTTGGGCAATAACCATCGCGATAAAAGCTCGCTGCTTTTGTCCCCCAGACAACTCATCAAAATATCTGTCCTCCATGTCCTTCAACGCCATGTATTCAATCGCTTGATCAACCATTTTCTCATCTTCAGCCGTTAAACGACCCTTTGAATAAGGGAAGCGACCGAATGAAACCAGCTCACGAATGGTTAAACGAACATTCATATAATTCGATTGCTTTAAGATCGATACAATTTTTGAAAAGTCATTTGACTTCATCTTTTTAATATTCGACTGATCAATGAGCACCTCACCTGTATCTGCATCCAAAAGACGACTGACCATCGATAACAGAGTTGACTTTCCTGCTCCATTCGGGCCGATAAAAGAAGTAATCTTTCCTCTTTGAATGGAGACAGTTACATCTTCTACGACTTTCTTTTTTCCATAAAACTTCGAAAGTGCTTGAACTTGGATCAAGATGATCGACTCTCCTTTAGCAGTAAATAAATGAAGTACACGCCACCAATGAAGTTAATAATGACGCTAAGTGTCGTTGAAAAAGTAAAGACTCTTTCTACCACCCATTGGCCACCAACGAGGGCAATGATACTAATTAAACCAGCTCCGCTGATCAGAATCTTGTGTTTATAGGTTCCAAACAACTGATAAGACAGGTTAGCAACAATCAATCCAAAAAACGTAATTGGTCCTACAAGTGCCGTTGAGACGGAAATAAATACCGCAACAAGTATGAGCATTTTCTTTACTAATGAATCGTAGTTAACACCTAGATTTACGGCGTTATCCCTGCCTAGAGACAGCACATCTAAATAGGTTGTATATCGCCAAGCATAAAGCATTAACAATCCTATGATCCCAATCGCAATCCATAAAATATCGGTATTGATATTATTAAAGCTTGCAAACATTCGATCTTGTACAATTTGGAATTCATTCGGATCAATCAATACCTGTAAGAATGTCGAGATGCTTGAGAAAAATGTCCCTACGATAATTCCAATCAACAACAAGAAGTAGATTGGTTGATTTCCTTTCTTAAAAAGAAATCGATAGAGTAATAGCGCAAAAACAATCATCGCGACGACTGAAATGCCGAAATTCACTTGCTTGTTCGTAACCGTAAAATGGGTTGAACCCAAGAAGAAAATAATCACGGTTTGAATGAGCATGTAAAGGGAGTCTAGACCCATAATACTCGGAGTTAGGATTCGGTTGTGGGTAATCGTTTGAAATACCACAGTGGAATAAGCGATAGCCACCCCTGTTAAAATCATGGCAACTACCTTAAATCCTCTTCTTGGAAGAGCATAATCATAGCTTCCATTCAAATCATGAAATAAATAAAGAGCACAAACGGCTATTGCAGCCACAGTCAGTAATATATTCTTGGTTGAGTTACGCATACGCCTTCCTCCGGAACAACAAGAATAGGAAGATTCCACTACCGATCACACCGACCATTAATGAGATAGATATCTCATATGGGTAAATAATGACTCGGCCAAGAATATCTGTTACTAAAAGAAAGTTTGCTCCCAGCAACGCCGTATGTGGTAGGGTCTTTTGTAGATGGTCCCCTTTGAAAATAGAAATAATATTCGGAATAATTAAGCCTAAAAAAGGAATAACCCCGACTGTAAGAACCACCGTCACCGTAATTAGAGCAACTAATACCAACCCTATATTCACGACTCGCTTATAGGCAAGACCGAGGTTTTTGGAAAAATCCTCACCCATCCCAGCAACCGTGAACCGATTAGCATACAAGTAAGCTACTAATAACACCGGTATACTTATGTACAACAGTTCGTAGCGACCTTTCATAATCATTGAAAAATCTCCCTGAAGCCAAGCGGACATGTTCTGTATAACATCTGCACGATACGCAAAGAACGTAGCAACTGATGATAAAATATTTCCGAACATGAGTCCGACGAGTGGGATAAATATAGCATCCTTGAACTTAATTCTGTCCAGGATTTGCATAAATAAGAAAGTCCCTGCTAGAGCGAAGGCAAATGCGATTCCCATCTTTTGTAGCATCGTTGCATTCGCAAAAAATAGCATCGATACGAGAATTCCTAGCCTTGTCGCATCTAAGGTTCCAGCGGTTGTCGGAGAAACAAATTTGTTTCTGCTTAATTGCTGCATGATCAAACCAGCAATACTCATCCCTGCTCCTGCTAGCAAAATAGCAATTAACCTTGGAACGCGACTAATTAAAAAGATCTCAGTTTCTTCTGATTGAAAGTCAAGTAACATCTTTGGAGAAATGCTGCTTACCCCTACAAAAAGAGATAGAACTGAAAGAATAAGTAACGCGAGTAGTAAATATCGTTTCTTCATCGGCTCTCCTCTTTATCAAGTATCTAATAATGAGAATCATTATCACAAGCTCTATCATATATTTATATACAAAAAGTGTCAACCTTATTGATAATGTTTTTCATATAAAATTGAAAATTTACCCAAATCCACATCCTACTCTGTAAAATTAATGACAAGTAAGGTACCCTAAGGTTAAAAGAAGACTTGTTGATTTCTATTAATTGCATAGGAGTATCTCATATGACCAACATTCTAATTGTCGATGATGACATCAATATTTTAAAGCTTCTAGATGTTCATTTATCAGAAGCTGGGTATCAAGTATTCGAAGCTCAGGATGGGATAAAAGCTTTAAGTATCTTAAGCAATATAAAATGTGATTTAGCCGTTGTGGATGTGATGATGCCATATATGGATGGTTATGCCTTAACAAAAGAGATTCGAAATAGGTACGACATTCCTATCATCCTTTTAACAGCTAAAAATCAAATTGAGGATAAGGAACAAGGTTTTCATTCTGGAACCGATGATTATCTTGTCAAGCCTTTTGAACCGAAAGAACTACTCTTTCGAATCAAAGCTTTGCTTCGGCGATATGACATACAACCGGATGGATCGATTGTTCGTGTAGGAGATACGATCATTAATAAAAAAAGCTATGAAGTTCAAATTGGAAGTCGCACGATACTATTACCCTTAAAGGAGTTCGAACTTTTGTATTTTTTGATTTCAAGTCCTAGGCAAGTATTTTCCCGAGATCACCTAATAGAACATATTTGGGGTTTGGATTATGAAGGAGATGAACGAACGGTAGATGTTCATATAAAAAGATTAAGGGAACGTTTTTCAAAATTGACAGAGGATTTTCAAATTAAGACCGTACGTGGGATTGGATATTTATTGGAGACAAAACGCGGATGAAATCTCTTTATGTGAAATTTGTTGTGATTACAATTGGAATCATGTTTTTAAGTGGGATACTAGCTTTTTTAATCTCTAATACTTATTATCAGCAAAATTTAAAACCTTCTAATGATCAAAAAAATACAAAAATTGCACTTGAGATAGCTGCATTTGCTGAGGAACATCCGAATATCAATTTCAAGGAGTACTTAGAAAACCTTTCTACCATTGGATATCAAATGTACTTAGTAGATCATTCTGGAAGGGAATCCTATTTTGGAGCACCATTTAGGGATCAAACTCTTTCTGCTTCCACTAAAGAGCAAGTATTTCATGGTGATATTTATCATGGTATTCTTCAGTTTCCCAAGAAAACCTTTGTGACAGGTTTTTTTGCAAATGAATTAAAGAATACGATTGGTATCCCAGTAACACATAATGGAATAAATTATGCTCTTTTTATTAGACCTGATATTAAGCTTCTTTTTAATGAGATGCATATTTTATTCGGCTGGCTACTTGCATTAATGATTATTTTAAGCATCGTGATGGTAGTGGTCAGCACGAAATATTTAGTGAAGCCGATATCTAAATTAACAGTTGCCACAAAGTCATTATCAACAGGAAACTTTAATGTAGAACTCGATATTGATCGTAGTGATGAATTAGGAGAACTATCCCAAAGCTTTCTACAAATGTCACGTAAATTAGAACAATTGGATGAGATGAGAAAGGAATTCATATCAAATATTTCTCATGATATACAATCCCCACTATCTAATATAAAAGGGTATACAAATCTATTGGAAAAAGAATCATTGAGTAATAAAGAAAAAACACAATATATTTCTGTCATAAATGGTGAAATTAGTAGACTTTCTACTTTAACTAAACAATTATTACTTCTTGCCTCCTTAGATCGCGATGAAGATATTTTGAAGAAAAGACCATTCAATGTTGCACAGCAAATGAAGGAACTGGTCCGAAATTATCAATGGGTAATAAATGAAAAAGGGATTATGCTTGGCTATTCCTTGCCAGATACCGAAATGATCGGTGACCCCTCTTTATTGAATACAGTATGGAATAATCTGTTAACGAATGCCATTAAGTATAATAAAGCCGATGGTAGTATTGAGATATCAATTGAAGAAAGGGAAAAATCGATATTGATAACCTTTGAAGATACAGGAATAGGATTGAATCATAAGGAAGTAGAGAGGATATTTGATCGCTTTTATCGGGCAGATATTGCACGCACGCGTTCTGTTGATGGGACAGGACTTGGCCTATCTATAGTGGCTACAATTGTTAAACTGCATGGTGGTTATATTCATGTGAATAGTAAAGAAAATGAAGGGACCACTTTTGTTGTTGAATTACCTATAAGTTAGTATGATCTTTCGATTGTGTCAGGCATTCCAGTGGGGAAAATACCCACTGGTGATGTCTGACACTTTTTTGGTAAAGTCAAAATTTCTCCTTGCTCCCCCCATTTGTAACTTGTTATTCATCCTCCGTTCATATAAAAACTATAGACTAAGGATGTCAAAAGAGATGGGAGGAGAATACATGAACATGGCATGGAAAGAAATTAAAAAAAATAAAGTAAGGTTTTTCATATTAGGTTCAATCGTTTTTCTAATTAGTTTGTTAACTTTTATTATTTCTGGTTTGGCAAATGGATTATCACAAGATAATGCTGCATTAATTAAAGACTTGCCAAACGGACAATTTTATATGAATACAGATGCAGAGGAAACTTATAATTTATCGAGAATCGACCTTAGTATTCAAGATCAAATGTTAAACGAACAAAAGGATGCTGCTGCACTATCCATACAAATGGGCTTTTTGAATGATGAGAAGGATAAGCAACACAGCGTTGCCTTTGTTACATCTACGGACACAAAGTTGTTTGAACATGTGAATCGCGGGGAAATCGTACTTGATCGCTCATTAGAGGAAGAAGGTATCAAGGTGGGAGATACCTTAACGAATAATCAATATAGTGGCAAATTTGTGATTAAAGGTTTTGTGGACCAAAAGAAATATAGCCATGCCCCTGTTGCTTATATAAATATGGAGGATTACAAAGAAATGTACCGAGTTGAAGAAATGCAGTTGGTTTTCATACCAGGAGGAGATACAACACAGGAATTCACTGGATTACAATCTTTTTCAAATAAGGAATTCCTCAAAATCATTCCGAGTTACAGTGCAGAACAAACGTCTTTAAATATGATTATATGGTTCTTAGTGGTGATTAGTGGAATGCTGTTTGCTATCTTTTTCTACATGATGAACGTTCAAAAAATGGGTCTATACGGTATTTTAAAAGCGATAGGTGTAAAAACGAGCACCTTGTTTAACATGATGTGGACACAAATGTTGTTTATTACCATAATTGCACTTGTTCTATCTGTTACGCTTAGTCAAGTCTTTAATCTGGTTGCACCAAAGGGAATGCCTTTTAGTTTAACCGCTGAAACAACCATGCAATTGTCGTTTGTCTTCTTAATTATTGGATTTATGGGAGCTACGCTATCAGGTATACAAATTAATAAAGTAGCACCATTACAAGCGATTCAACAAGGAGAGAATTAATATGGAGATATTTACTATAGATGAAGTCAGAAAAACATTTACTAATGGTGAGGTGCAAGAAGAAATACTAAAAGGAATAAACCTATCTCTTAGAGAAGGTGAAATAACAGCATTAGTAGGTGCATCAGGATCTGGCAAAAGTACACTCCTTACAATAGCAGCAGGTCTTCAACCCGCATCAGATGGACGAGTAATATTCGAGGGCCAAAATATGACGACCATGAGCTCAGAACAAGTTCGGAAAATACGAGCAAGTAAATTTGGTTTCGTTTTTCAATTTGCACATCTCGTTCCTTTTCTTACAATTGAAGAACAACTGATACTTATGCTGGAGGTTTCTGATTCGAAACTTAAGAAATATGAACAAAAAAGAGAAATTGACAACATTCTAAAGTTAGT
Organism: Robertmurraya mesotrionivorans; assembly: GCF_050971805.1. Taxonomy (NCBI): domain Bacteria; kingdom Bacillati; phylum Bacillota; class Bacilli; order Caryophanales; family Bacillaceae; genus Robertmurraya; species Robertmurraya mesotrionivorans. The sequence continues at coordinate 41,306 of NZ_JBPCCH010000023.1, forward strand.
TGGAATGGAACATCGAAGAAATGCTTATCCGTCTTCCTTGTCGGGTGGGGAAAAACAACGGGTTGCCATTGCTCGTGCAATCATCCATAAACCTAAAGTTCTCTTCGCAGATGAACCCACGGCAAGTTTAGATTCTAAAAGGTCTAAAGATGTTTTGTCATTAATCCGAGATTTAACTAAAACACTGAATATCACGACCTTAATGGTTACCCATGACGAGGAAATGCTCTCTTATGCTGATCATATTATTAAAATGAGCGATGGACAGGTTTTGAAGAGTAAAAATTAAAAGATATAAAGGAAAACGGGTACTGATCCAAGCAGGATTAGTACCCGTTTTTGTTGAAGGAAACGCACAGCACTCCCTATTAGGGCTACAGCTTTGCATTTGTAATATGAGCAAGATGATGATTTCCGTGCCATGCGTACAAACCAATATTTTTCTCTACTGACACGATACCTGAATCTGGATGTACAAAAGTTCGTTTCAATTCGTCATCACTTACACCATTTAAAAGTGTGGTCAATCTTAAGTGAACAGACTCAATAAGTGTTAAAGACACTTCAACCGGTAGCTTCGAATCTTCTAACTCAGCCCATCTAGCTTCCTCGTAAGGCTTAATGACTGGACTGTCTTCAGTCAAGGCCAGCTTAAAACGTATATATGCGTTCATATGGCTATCTGCAATATGGTGCACCACCTGCCGAATCGTCCAACCTCCCTCACGGTAAGGAGTATCTAGCTGTTCATTGCTTAAGCCTGAAACAGCCTCTCTTAGCTTTTTAGGCAAGCTAGCAATTTCCTCTATCCAGTGATGTGTTAACGTTCTATTGATGTCTCCCTCTAACTGAAACGTCCCAATCGGGTATCTCTCATCCATCTTCAACCTCTCCCCATCACATATTTATTTATCTGCTTGGTCCGAAGTTCCTTTCTCCATACCTGAACTAGGGCCATGCTTCACACCTTTGCTTTTATATGGCTTTGCATTCTTAGCTTTTTTTGCTCCAGCTTGCCAACGCGTCCAGCCTTTTTTTCCCGTACCTCTGCCTACTCCACTCTTGCTCTTTGCTTTTACTTTCGTCAATTCTAATCACTCCATTGCTATTCTATCTTATATTATAGCTCTTTTCTTAAACTTTGTTGTTTTTTGGAACATCATTTTATTGATTGCACTATGTATCCGTAGAAAATAGCATCAATCTAATAAGAAAAGAGCCTGCAAACTAAATTCTTAAGCGCAAAATAGCTATTTCCACGTTAAAATCGGCTTTAAGATTTTAACATCAACCTTTACGAAACCAGCCTATATTATAGACTAGTTTTATCATATTGGAGGATGATATGCTGATATTTCAATTTTAGAGTGGACTAAATTACTTCCAAACCTTCTCTAATAACTCTCTAAAAATTTCATTAAGTAAATGCGTTGATGTGTTTTTATCACTTACCTTCATGTCCTTCATCATTCTCTCAATGTATTCAAACTCTTGTTGTAGGTATTCGTTAAGCACCCGAATTGGGGGTTCTAACTTTAATGAGTGCTCTGCTCTCGCTCTTTTTTGAGCGATAAGTTCTTCAATGGATTGCCTTACCGGACCTATGGGAACCAGTTCTTTTACAAGTACATCAAACTCAATGGGTGGAAAGGTATGGTTCGAAATAATCCACTTCCCTGCTAACAGAGGACGAAGAACCGTAAAGTACTTTTTATGATGTACCTCTTCTTCTAAAAGGTACGAACGAAAGTTTCTTTTCGCCATACTAACATAATGGTAAAGACAGGTTACAGGTGAAAACACCTTATGTTCGATGGCTAACAACTTTTCAAGAGTTGAATATTTTTCATAGTAGAGAATGTCAGAATGAAGCCACTCGAAAAATGGCGGGTTAGACTTTCGGTACAATCTTAATGCTTTCGTTAACTCCCATCCACTCATGTCTAATAGCGGATGAACCGAGATGGAAAGAGTGTCTTTTGATGGCACTTCAAGAACATCTCTTCCTTGATCAATGGACAAATACCATTTCTTTGTATGTACATACAGAAATCTCACATCATAATCGCTATCCATGGAAGGAAATCCCCATGCCCGGCTCCCCGATTCACAAGCGTACAATACTTTAACATCATATTCTCGCTCAATTTGCTGAAGAACTTCTATTATGTGTTCCTTCATAAAATCCCTCTTTAGTATTTTCTTTTATCATAATGCTCAGACAAACGAAAACCAATACTAAGCTAAATAAACCGGCAGGAACTTGTCCTACCGGTCTAGTATTATATTTTAAATCTCTTGATCATTTCAGCAAGCTGTGAACTTGCTTCATTCAACTCAATAGCTGATTGTGTGACCGAATCGAGCGCACGTACCTGCTCCTCGGTCGATTCACTTACCTTGTCTGAAGCTACTGCAGAGTGCTCCGCAACGGAAGCGATGCTTTGAATGGAAGCTACCACATCATCCTTTAAATCATTGATATGGTCAATATCCATTCTGATCGATCCGATGGAAGAGACAATCGCATTTATCGTATGTGATATATCATTAAACGCTACTTCTGTTTGACCAACAGCCTTGCTTTGCAATTCTGAAATGGCTACTGTTTGCTCCATTTCCTTCACAACATGCTTTGTTTCTTTTTCAATGCTTGAGATCGTTTGTTTTACTTGATGTGCTGCTTTCGCTGATTGCTCAGCAAGCTTTCTTACCTCATCAGCAACAACGGCAAACCCTTTTCCACTTTCACCCGCTCTAGCTGCCTCAATACTTGCATTTAAAGCGAGGAGATTCGTCTGATCTGAAATCTCTGTAATCGAATGAATGACCTTTTCAATTTCCTTTACCTTTGAGTCAAGGTTATTAATGACTGTCCCAACACTCTTAATGACTTCATCGCTTTCGACCGCTCGTTGTCTTAAGAAGTTCATTTGCTCCAAGCCTTTAGCATTCGTGACTTCGGCTTGCTTGGACAAACCAGTCATTTCATCAACATTATCTTTTACTTTTTCGATTTGTGTCGATAATCCGATTGCCTTTTGATTTGCTCCCTCAGCATCCTGTGCTTGCTGATACGCGCCTGCGGCAATCTCTCCGGTCGCTCTTGCTACCTCTTCACTTGCAGCAATTGTTTCCTCTGATACTGCTGTTAAGCTAGAAGCTGAGTCATTTACACTGTCTACAGATTTTTCTACAGAGGCTATAAGCTCACGCATGTTTTCAACCATGATGTTAAAATGATCAGTTAATTGACCTGTTTCATCCTTTGATTGGCTTTCCACATGAATCGTCAAATCACCTGCTGCTACCTTTTGAACTTGCTGGTTTAACAGAGTGATTGGTTTTGCGATACTTTTTGACAGGAAATAAGTAATCACAAGACCAGTAATAATGGCGATCGCTGCAATGATGAGAATCGCATCTTGAAGGCTTTTTGCACTTTCTAATACGTTTTTCGTCTCATATACCATTCCGACCTTCCAGCCTGTTTGATCAAGTGTCTGGTAATATAATTCGTAATCTGTTTTACTTTCTGTATACGAGGTTGCCCCTTTGTCTCCACTACTTACAGTAGCAAAATACGCTTTTTTACTAACATCTTTTCCTTGTTCCTTAGGATGAACTAAGGCCATGCCATTTTTATCTAATAATAGAGAATATCCACCATAACCGACTTTTGTTTCTTTGATGATTCCTGAAAGTCCTGCTAGGCTAAGGTCCATCCCAACAACCCCAAGCGTTTCCTTCGTTTCTGGGTCAACAACCGCTTGTGCTACTGTTACGACATATTCTCCTGAGCTCGCATCCTCATATGGATCTGTCCAGATGGTTTGGCCTGATGATTGAACTGCCGCAGTATACCAAGGTCTTCCCGTTGGATCATAATCTGGTGGCAGCTCGATAACAGGGGTAGTCGTAAACTGCTTCGTTTCTGCCCCAACATAGATGGTTGCAGCATTTTTATTAAGGTTCATAAATTCTTGAAAGTCTTTGTCAACGATGGGCCAATAAGTGCTTAAACCCGTTTGCTCGTTAGCTTTCACTTGCTTTAAGTAATCAATAATTCGGCTATCTTTACTATAGCGGTCAACCGAACTTCCATAAAAATGTAAGTATAAGTCAATATTGCTTTTTAAGCTATCTACTTGAGCACTTGAGCTTGAACTCACGCTAGTCAACATTTCATCCTTTGTTTTAAAAAACGTAACAGTTGAAACAACTAGTAACGTAACAGCTATAAGGATACTGACCGTTAGCATGATTTTCGTTTGTATTTTCTTGAACATGCCTTCACCCCAACGATGTTTTTCTTTTATATCGTCACAGGGTAAAGAAATTTGAAGGATTTTGTCGAATTTTTAGAAAAAAAAATAAAAAGCAGAGAATTCAATCTCTGCTTTCATTTTAATTAACGGTTATCAATCGTCTCTGGATTCAGGTCATGGTTCATTAAGCGATAATGTGCCATTTCTTCGTATTTCGTACCAGGCTTGCCATAATTTGTGTACGGATCAATTGAAATTCCGCCTCTAGGAGTAAATTTCCCCCACACTTCGATATAGCGCGGATCCATTAACTCAATTAAATCGTTCATAATAATGTTCATGCAGTCCTCATGAAAGTCTCCATGATTTCTAAAGCTGAACAAGTATAATTTTAGAGACTTGCTCTCTACCATTTTCTGATCAGGAATATAGCTAATATAAATCGTTGCAAAGTCCGGCTGACCTGTTTTTGGACAAAGGCTTGTAAATTCAGGACAGTTGAATTTCACAAAATAATCACGATTGGGATGCTTGTTATCAAACGCCTCAAGAATGCTAGGAGAATACTCGAACAAGTACTTTGTCCCTTGATTTCCTAATAAAGTCACACCTTCTAATTCTTCATCTTTTCTTCCACTCATGAAAAGAACCTCCTTTTAATATGAACCGTGTTCAACAACGAAAAGAGGCATAGAAAACATAACCTTGACTGAAAAAATAAAACCATATCCTCATTGGATATGGTTGATAGTAATCATCAAAGCCATAGTTTTTTATAGAGGGTTTTGTTCGCTATGAACCTCTCCCGACACACGGGAATATGAATATGTCATCGTTACTATAGTGAATTTCTGTAAAAGTGTCAACGGTTTTTTATTCCACTTGTTTTTGGCAATTGGTGCATATTTCAAGCGATATTAGGAAACATTAACCTTCGTGTTGAATAAAGGAGGGATATTGATGAAGAAATTTGTTGGAATTATGGCTGCATGCTTGCTTTCGATGTCCATCTTTGGTGCCACGTCTTCTTTTGCTGAAGTGGAAAAACCTGAAGATGCTACGAACACCGAAGAGGTGAAACTAACTGACGCTCAAAAAGCTGAGCTCGCTAAACTACATAAAGGTATTTTGGAACAGAAAAAACAACTGATTCAAAAATACGTAGAATTCGGTGTGATCCCAAAGGAAAAAGCCGACAAAATGATTCAGCGTTTCGAAGAGCATTACAAAATGCTTGAAGAGAATGGCTTTATTTTCAGGGGGCCACACGGCGGATCCGAACGCGGACCACATGATCACCACAAAAGTGAAGAGTAACAAGAAAAGCGCAAGCGCCCTGGTCAGCGCCGTATGGCCTGGAGCGCTCCAACTGAGATAAAGGAAACACGAAGAGCCAGAGGCGATTCGATGTTGACTTATCGTAGGGCGGAGAGCGAAGGACACTAGGCGCTAGGGCGCTGGAGCTAGACAATTCTCAAAGTCGAAAATCTTATAATTTCTTCTCTTTCAAATTAAAAACGGACCTGCTCATGAACATGAAGTGGCCCGTTTTTTGGTTATTGAACGAATTACAACCCCTTATTATCCGCAGGGAATTTTACACCAATCTGCTTGCGTACTTCATCCATAATTTCCATCGTTACCAAGGAGTTTTCGTATGTATTAATGGTTGATTCAGTCTCACCTTTTTCAATCAGTTCAATGAATTCCTTCGCTTCATAATACATAGATTCTACTTTTTGCGGAACGGATAGGTCTACTTTTTCTCCATTTCGGTATTCAAGTACGACCTTTTCTGGTGTGTTCACTTTATCAATCACTAGATTTCCGTCTTCCCCTTGAATTTCAGAAGGAATGGAAGAGTTCGTGATCTTTGAGTACATTAACACGGCATCCATATTTTTATAAGTTAAAAGAATACTTCCTTCGCCATCCACGCCAGATTCCAACAGGACACCAGATGCTTTAACGGATAATGGTTTACCGAATAGCGCCACGACTGGATATATACAATACACACCAATATCCATCAATGCCCCATTTGAGAAAGTAGGGTCAAATGCATTCAAAATCGTTCCACTTCGATACGCATCATAGCGGGAGGAATACTGACAATAGCTTGCAAATACACGTCGTACCTGACCGATTTTCTCCAGATTCTCCTTAATCACAGCAAAGTTTGGAACAAAGGTAGATTTTAATGCTTCCATTAAAAGAACATTGTTTTCCTTCGCTGTTTGAATCATTTGCTCCAATTCCACTTTGTTTGAGGCAATCGCTTTTTCACAAAGAACATGCTTTCCATGCTTTAAAAATAGAATCGCTTGTTCTGCATGAAAAGAGTTTGGGCTTGCAATATACACGGCATCAATATATTCACTTTTTGCCATTTCCTCTAGACTTGTAAATAAATGAGAAGCCTGGTATTTGTCCCCGAATTCCTTCGCTTTCTCTTCATACCTTGAATATACGGACGTTAATTGAAAATTGGGCAGTTCATTTGCCGCCTGTAAAAATGATTCTGTAATCCAGTTGGTTCCTATTACACCAAAGCGTATCATTGTCTATCTCCTTTGCCTTTAGTATGCTACCATTATCTTCCCTTCTTACGATTTTTTCAACCTTCATTAAATCCACTTGCCAACATTAGGAAATGGAGGTATTATTTAATTGACCAGTGTTCAATTAATGAGGTGAAACGATTGTCTCCAAGAAAATCTGCACAAGATGAACTAACAAAGGCAGCTATCATCCATGTCGCTCGTGAATTATTTGTTACTAGTGGCTATCCCTCTTTTTCCATGAGGAAGCTAGCTAATAAGCTTGGATGTAGTCACGGGGCCATTTACTACCATTTTAAAAATAAAGCTGAACTGTTTTATGAGATTGTCACACAAGATTTCCTTACTCTCGATCAAGTACTTGAGGATGTGCTTTCCACTCCAACTAACTCTAATGAGGAGAAACTGTATTTGATTCTTTTCGAGTATATCCGTTTCGGCTTAACCCACCAACCTCAATATGAAGTAATGTTTCTGATCAAGGATGAAGAAGTTAAAGGATATCTGCTTGAGGCTCCTAATAAAAGCTATTTACACTTTGCCAATGCGGTTGCTAGTCTTACACCCAAGCCTCTTTCACCGAAGGATATATGGTCCTTATTTATTGGGGTCCATGGGTTTGTCACGCATTATTGCAGAACCGAAACCACCTTTGAGGACGTGAAACTACTAGCCAAATCGCATGTGGAGTTTCTTTTAAAAGCATTGATATAAAAATGAAGGGCACAAGCCTTTTATTTTTACGCATTATTAAACAGTGGTCAATAAATAAAAATAGGAGAGATTTCAAATGAAAAAAGCATTGGTATTAGGTGCAAGTGGTGGGATGGGATTTGCTTTAGTAGAAGAACTTGTTAGTAGAGGGATAGAAACGATTGCCTTTGCACGTTCTTCTGAAAAACTAGCTCTTTACAAACAGGATTGGGGTTCGTTAGCAAAGACCAAGGTTTGCGACGTGTTAAACGAACAACACTTAAGCGAGGCAGTTAAACATGTTGATCTCGTATTTCACTCTATCAATATTCCTTATGAAAAGTGGAATCCGGGCCTTTTTCAGATTCTTGAAGCCATCCTTACTCAGTGTGCCAATCACAAGAAACCACTCATTTACGTTGATAATATTTATTCTTACGGCAGACAATCATCACCCGTTTCTGAAAATACCTCAAGACATCCACATACGAAAAAAGGAAACATTCGCTTACAGCTTCAAAATCAAATTCAAACATCTAAAGTTCCCTACATTATTGCCTACTTCCCAGATTTCTATGGACCTAAAGCGGAGAGTACCATCCTTCAATACACCTTTAATCAAATGTTGAAAAAGCACTCTGCTGGCTTTGTTGGAGACACTAAGCTTCAACGTGAATTTATTTATACGAAGGACGGTGCAAAAGCACTTGTCGAACTTGCCTTGAGAGAGGACTGTTACAATCAGCATTGGAATATTTCTGGTGCGGGCACGATAAGTGGAGAAGAAATTGCTAAGATTGCCTCTCATTTTCTTGATAAACCGCTGAAGGTAAAACCGATTGGCCGACGGATGATAGCCGCTCTTGGTTTGTTTAATCCTTCTATGAGAGAAGTGACAGAGATGATGTATTTAAATGAGACACCCGTCATCCTGGACGGAACCAAGTACGAAACACTCATAGGGCCTCTTCCAAAAACACCCTATCATGTAGGTGTTGTCGAAAATTTAAAAGAGTTGGCAAAAAAATAGAAACAAAAAAAGACTCGTAAAGAGTCTTTTTTTTCAAGCTTAAATTAAGCTTTGTTTACGTTAGCAGCTTGTGCTCCACGTTGTCCTTGTTCTACGTCAAAAGTAACTTCTTGACCTTCTTCTAAAGTCTTGAAGCCTTCGCCTTGGATAGCTGAGAAGTGAACGAATACATCGTCTCCACCTTCGCGCTCGATGAATCCAAAACCTTTTTCTGCGTTAAACCATTTTACTTTACCTTTTTCCATTGTGAGTTACCTCCTAGTGCCTTGACACTGTAATACTATCCTTGCTCTCATTGATATAAAGAAGTAGTTTTCTTACATACCGAACAAAAATAATTCTCTTATATCTTACCATCAATAACTAGTTTTAGCAAACGCATTCAACGTTTATTTTTCGAGTCCTTTTGACATAATTAAACAAATTGAAGCAAAGCTTTACTTTTTTCTACTATAACTTTAATAGAAATGATGTAATTTTTTTCGAAGCTCTTCTATCCCTTCTTTGCAAACCCCGTAAGGTAGCCAAGAGCATCCTTTACATAGATGATCCAAATCGTCGGGAGTTACTTTGGAAGCTGTTAGGGAGACTAGATGTGACTTCAAGTACGACTTCTCTTTCTCTAGTCCTAAATGGGATAGTACTTTTTCATCCATAGACAAAACATGCTCATTTGATCCCGCGCTAGCCTCACATTTTGTGTTCCCTCGATGGGGGCAGGCCATGCATGCGTCATCAAAGGCAGCTACCGTTTTTATCATAAAGTCATCATGATCATTTCTAACTTTTGCTACAATTTCCGTCATCTTTTCAACAAATGCTGGGCTATATCCCATCCCTCTGAAACCATGAACACAGAGGAGATGATGCCCTCTTAACACCTTTTCTTCTTCCATTTTCCTTTCCTCCTCTACTCATTTATTCTAGCAAGAAAGGCAAAATCCTTTAACGGTTTTCTTCCGCCAGTTTTTTTAAGGAGAAATGAGAGATACCGATTTTTTTGCAAATGGTTAGGTAGTGCATAAGAGTTAATAACAAGGCTCCTGTGTTCAGACCAATTAGAACTCCCTCCATTTGAAATTCGCGGAGTGAGCCAAGCACGTACATAATGGTAAACTGGATAATCGATGACCATACGGTATGGTAAAACGCATCCTTCATAAGACCGAGCCCAATCAAATAAGCCTGCATCGGAATGACAAAGAAATGAAGCAAAAAGTACGGCCAAAGAATCTGCAAATATCCAGAAGCTACAGACGATTTAAAAAACATACTGGTCAGTGGTTCCGCGAAAAAGTAACAGACGAGCATAGCTGGTATTCCGTATAATGCCGTCCCTTTTAGTACCTGTTGCAACAAACGTTGTAGCCGGTTAAAGTCTCCGTTTGCATACGCTTTGGAAACAGTTGGTATCAGCATGATCAACAAAGAATGCCCAATAAAAGCTGGGAAAAATCCAATGGTCATCGCTACGCCGGTGAGCATTCCAAATTGTTCAGTTGCCACCTGCTCGCTCACCCCTGCATGTACTAGAGCAATTTTAATAATAAAGGGTTGAACCGCATGAGTTAGCGAATGGAAAATCCGAAGTCCCGTTGTTGGAATGGATACAGCCATCAAGCTCTTTCTTACCTCTTGATTAGGAAGGGCCTCTCTCGGCCTTCTTTTTAGCTCATGATACTGAATAAAAAACGTATGGATTAAATAGAGGACGATGACAAACTCGCTCCCTACAAAAGTACAAAAGGCAATAAGTATTGCCGTATCAGTCTGGAATTCAAACAATTGGAATAGAAAGACAAGCAAACCAAGCTGTACGAGCTTTCGAACAAGCTGTGTAGATGCAATCTTGCTCATTTGCTGTTTTCCCATAAAATACCCGCGAGCGATGGATGAAAAGGAAATCATAGGAATTAATAGGATGACAAGCCATCGTAAGAGCGGATGATACGTGTCAAATGTCGATATATACGGGAGAATGATCGTGACAGCAGCAAGTAATACGGAAGTGAAAATAATTGTTAGCTTAATCACATGCTGAAGCATGCTTTGGTGATAACGGGCATCCTTTTCAGCAATAAACTTAGAAATCGAAACGGGCATCTCAAAGCTTGCTAGCATAATAATTAGGAAGATGGTCGGCAAAATTTGCATATATAAGCCAAGTCCATGCTCCCCTAACTCCTTTGCTAGTACCATATTCGCAATAAACTCTACACACTCACCCATAAAGGTGGCGACAACCAACAATAATGTTCCTTTCATAAATGCACTCATGCTGTCTCTCCTTACATTTAATAGCTTTCACCTTACACTATATGAGACAAGTTCTAAGAATATTTTATTTAATTACTTCGGCGGTCGAAATTCAGGTTCAAAAAAAAGCAGGGAATCGCTTGGAATAAAGAATTTGGACAGGTGTTGAGGGGAGTTGTACTTGGGTGTCCAAATGCTGGCGTTATTTGGACAGGGCTTGTGGGGAGTTGCACTTGGGTGTCCGAATACTGGCGTTATTTGGACAGGACTTGTGGGGAGTTGCACTTGGGTGTCCAAATGCTGACGTTATTTGGACAGGACTTGTTGGAATTTTCACTTAGGAGTCCCAATACAGGGGTTATTCGGACAGGACTTGTTTGGAATCTGTATTTGGGAGTCCGAATGATGGCGTTATTCGGACAGGACTTGTTGGAATTTTCACTTGGGCGTCCGAATGCTGGCGTTATTCGGACAGGACTTGTTGGAATTTCCACTTAGGTGTCCCAATCCAAGGGTTAGAACCTTAATATATGAAAGTCTAATTGATAGTGTATCCTTTCGAATGCCACAATTAAACTTAAAACCTTTGTTTAAAAGAAAACTAGCGTGAGTCAAATACTCACGCTAGTTTTTGTGTCAATTTATACCTATACACCCGAAAACAGAATCCTTTACCCATCCTATGCTAACTCCTCTAGCTGGGAATAAAGTTCTTCTACATGGCTTTCAAGAGCTTCTTTTTCACTGTAAAGTTCTTGAATAATAGACAGCTGCTCTTCCAACTGAAGCTGTTCGTTTAATTCTTTTAAATGTGCTTCCACTTTTTCTATCCTGCTCTCAATTTCTTCTATCGACACCGTACTACCCTTTTTAACGGTGTCTGTCACCCTCGTTTTTTTTGAGTAGGCTGTTGGTGTTTCAATTTTTTGAGGCTGCATTTCTAACAGTTTCTGTCTCGCCCATTGGTAACCACCTGCGAAATGATAAAGTCTTTTTTCTTTGATCCAATAGATTCGATCAAAGAGCTTATCTAAAAAGTAACGATCATGAGATACAGCCAGGATCGTTCCATTAAATTCTTCTAGAGCTTCCTCAAGAACTTCACGGGATTCTATATCTAAGTGATTGGTAGGCTCATCAAGGATTAGAAAATTCAAATCCTGATACATCATCTGTGCCAGACGAAGCCGCATTTTTTCCCCACCGCTTAGCTGAGATACCTTGCGAAACACACTGTGACCATAGAACAGAAAGCGAGCAAGAATATGTCTGGCCTCTCCTTCTGTCACCTTTATTTCATCTCGGAATAAGTCAATCACCGTTTCGTCCTTTTTATCAGGAAAAATATGCTGAGAAAGGTAGCCGACTTTCACATTACTTCCAAGCTTTAATTCTCCACTATCTACCTGCTCTTGTTGCAGGAGCATTTTAATAAGCGTGGATTTTCCCGTCCCATTTTCACCGACCATTGCCACCCTTTCGCGGAATTGAATGTGAAGATTCGCATCCTTAAATAGCAATTGCTCTCCGAAAGATTTATTTACCTCCTTCATGACAACCACATCCTTGCCACTTCGGTCAGCTACCTCCATCTCCAGATTCATCTTTTTGCGATTCAGTATCGGTCGATCCAGCTTCTCCATTCTCTCAAGCGCTCTTTCCATATTACGCGCACGCTTATGAAGCCCTTCATTCGGCGGATTTGCACGATTCGCCCACTCACGTAGTCTTTTGATGGCTTCTTTCATTTTTTTAATCTTTTTTTGCTGTTCTTCGTAAGCCTGAAATTCCTTTAAGAGACGCTCCTCCTTCTCCTTCACAAAGACAGAGTAATTCCCTATATACGAAGTAATCTCCCCATCCTCCAAATCAAGCATTTTTGTGACCACATCATCGAGAAAGTATCGGTCATGAGACACAATAACAACCGTACCTTTATACTCTTTTAAAAACTGTCCTAGCCACTCCACTGACATCAAATCTAAATGATTCGTTGGTTCGTCCAGTAATAAAAGATCCGGTTGCTTTAACAGAAGTTGCGCTAAGCCAATCTTCGTTTTCTCGCCTCCGCTTAGAGACTGAAACGATTTATCTAAGAGGTGTTGAATGGAAAGGCCATTGGAGATGCGATCAATATTGGCATCCATTTCGTATCCGCCTAGCAGCGTGTATTGGTCTTGAATTTGACCGTATTTTCCCACGCATCTTTCAAGCTCCTCTGCAGAGAGATCCGGACTCGCCATCTTTACCTCAAGCTCTTTCATTTGCTTCTCCATCTCTACCAATGCGGCGAATGCGGTTTTTAACACATCCAAGGCAGTTATCTCGCTTTGGAAAACAGGGATTTGTTTCAAGTAACCGATCGTTGTCCCTTTTCTCCAATGAATTTGACCACTATCAGGTATTTCCTCCCCAGCTAATAGCTTAAAAAGAGTCGTTTTCCCACTGCCGTTACGACCAACGAGACCAACACGATCTCCTTCATGGATTTCTAGTGATAAGTTTTCAAAAATGGTGTTTCCACCAAACATTTTGCTAATCGAATTTACGCTTAAAGTAATCATATCTATATAAACCTCCGGAGTTTGTAAGTTTTTTACACAAAAAAACCATGGGAAAAATCCCATGGCACGAAAAATGTGTACGAAAAAAAGAGAGCATGAAGCCCTCTTTCATCCGTTCATTATTTGTGGATAAGAGATGTTTCACTGTTTAGTTTGCTATGGAATTGCTTAAAAAGGGCAGACTTCTCCCGTTGTTCGCAAAACCAGCAAAAATTGCACGGACGATATACGTATAGTCCATCCAGTATCCGCGCATCAAAACAGCATTTTTCATCTCTTTCCACCTCCGTTTCAGTTTAGTTACTTTCATGATATTCAAACCGAAGCTGAAAAGCAAGAAATTTATGTAAAATCTACTTTACTAGCTCATGTTTGAACGCGTAAATAACTGCTTGCGTTCGATCTTGTACTTGAAGCTTGCTTAAAATATTACTAACATGTGTTTTTACCGTCTTTAGAGCAATAAACAAGTCGTCAGCAATTTCTTGATTGCTTTTTCCCTCAGCCATTAACAAGAGGATTTCCATTTCTCTTGATGTAAGCTCCTCATGGGGCGCAACATCATTTTTCTGACGCATTTTCAACATCATTTTCCCTGTCACCTCAGGTTCAAGAACCGATTGACCGTGATAAGTTGCACGGACAGCGTTGGCTATTTCACTCGCTTTTGAAGTCTTTAACATGTAGCTCGTTGCTCCCGCTTCAAGTGCCGGATATACTTTTTCATCGTCTAAAAAGCTCGTCACAATGATGATTTTTGCATCGGGCCACTCTGCAATGATTTGACGTGTTGCTTCAATGCCATCCATTTCCTTCATTACTAAATCCATTAATACGATATCTGGCCTTAACTCCAGTACCATTGGGATTGCTGTTTTCCCATTATCCGCTTCACCTACAACCTCAATATCTGGCTGTGCAGATAGGTATGAAGAAACTCCAATTCTTACCATCTCATGGTCATCAACAAACACGACTCTAATCACTGCTCTCACCCTTCCTCATCAACGGAACCTTTACTTCTAGACGGGTACCTTTATTTTTTACACTAATAATTTTGCACGTTCCACCTATCTCAACTGCACGTTCATGCATATTTTGAAGGCCGTACGAACCAGCTTTTGATTCTTCCACATCAAAGCCAACTCCATCATCCACTACCCTCATAATGATAAAATTGTCTCGTTGGATGAGCAAAACCTCCAGCTCCTTCGCCTTTGAATGACGAAGAATGTTCGAAACAGATTCCTGAAGAATCCGAAAAAGATGGTCCTCCACCCCTTTATCCAGAGGAAACTCCTCTACCTTCCATCCTATTTCCATCGTTACTTTTTGTGATAATTCGACTAACAGCTCCTCAATACCTTCTTGAAGCGTTTTTCCTTTTAACGGTACAGGCCTTAAATGAAGAAGAAGTGCTCTCATTTCCAATTGAGACTGGTGAATCATTTCTTCTACCATCTTCATCTGCTTTGCTTCTCGATCTTCACTTTCAACCTGCTTTGTTTCATTGATTGCTGACATCATCATCGAAGCAGCAAAGAGCTGTTGGCTTACCGAGTCATGGAGCTCTCTCGCCAACCGATTGCGTTCTTGAGATATGATTTCTTGAATACGATTTTCCTGATCCTCTGCTTTTTCATTCGCAAGCTTCTGAGAAGCCTTTGCCTGGTCAGCAATTTGCTTTTGAATTTTACGCACTCTGTGGACAATCGGCTCATAGGAAATGCCGTTCTCAATCTGACTTGCGCGACCTTCCTCTACTTCGTGAAGAATATCGTCGATCGTCTGCATCTGTTTCCTCCAGTAAAATCCCGATCCCAAACCAAACAAAATTCCAATCGCAATACTTACGCTTGGAAGAAAAAAGATAAATGGGATATCCATTAAATCTTGTTCCCATAGCTCAGACCAATTGTAAACTGGAAAAGCCATAAAAAATGAGACAGATAAAAAGATGAAAACGAATAGAGACAGACAAATTCCCCACACAATTTGGCGTTGTACGATACTCATACTCGCTTCACCTCGAGGTCACCCACCAGCATTGAAGTGAATATCTTCACCTTCTGATCCGCTTTCTCGTACTCGCTCGTTTGAACATGTAGTCGCTGATTGAACAGCTTATCTCCTGTTACATTCAATATATTACTAGAGCCAGCAAGGACACTGTGATTCACACAAACCTCAACATCGTAAGGAACTTGAATCTGGATATTCCCTACTACTCCTCGTACAAATATGATGGTTTCACCTTTTGGTAGAACGGTATAGCTTAGGTCGATGATCGTGTCACCGATTCCTGTTTGTATATTAATATCATTCCACTCATACACATGGTCTTTCGTTCTCTGTTCACCGAAAATGGTATTATCAAATAAGGGCGTTTTTTTTACGATGGTTTCTGTTTGTGGTGCACTCATTTGTGCTTCGACTACCTCAGGCTGTATTTTTTCTGGGGAACGCTTGGACTTTGCAAATTGAATAATTAAATAGCCTAATATCCCAAACAAAAAGACTTTAATAGTCATCATATTAAATACACTTAAAATAAAGAAGATCGTTCCTGCCCAAAATAAGAATTTGCCTGATGTTTTTGGCTGGCGCTTCCTCCCGATATAAATCATTCCTGATGCAACAAGGAGGGAGAAGATCAGTCCACGATTAAAGAAAGTGACCTCAAGTAGTAACAATACTATTCCAAACATAACTGCCCAGCTGAGAAGATCACTCTTCTTTTTTCCTACCATGTTGATTCCTCCTCTCCTGTTATATATACCTATAGAAGGCGTAGTGCTACGCCTTCTAATCTCCATCTTTTACAATACCAGTTTTTTTTATAAAGTAGTAGTTTCTTTCATTTCTTTTTCTAGTTTGGCGATGCGAGCATCAATTGTGTTTCTGTAGTAGGAGGTATTTACTTTCTCCTCGATACGATCAAGGTACGACTCTATTTCTTGAAAGCGCGAACTGGATTGGTTTGCGTAGTTATCACTGTCTAGCACTTTATTCATTTGATAGTGGGCACGGGATAGGTTTTCTCTCCCCATTAATTCCATGCGACGAATATGCATGTCTTTTAGCTTGTGCTTCATTTCTTCGTATTTTTGCTCAAGCTCCTGTAATTGATTTTCCGTGTAACGAAGGGACTCACTTAATCGTGTGGCTCTCTCTTCGTATTGAAGCTGCTCCGCACTTGCAAATGTATAAAGCTCTGTTTCACCTGCATTTTGTGCTACTTCAGCTTGATATTTTCTTTTTTCAGCCAGTTCCTGTGCTTGCTTTAACTCGCGAGTAAACCCGTCACGCAAAGTATACTGTCTTTCAACAAGCTTTCTTACTTTTTCTGTTTCTAGCTCACATTCACGTAAATACTGGTTCAGCATCACAATCGGATTTTTGTTTTCCTTTTTTTCTATTGCTTCATTTAAATCAGCTACAATCGTATTTTTTAATCGAGTAAATAAGTTTGACATAAATATCTCTCCTCTTTTTAAAATTAGTTTTTATTTAGTTCAGACCATTGCTTTTCAAAGTTTTGAAAAGGGTCATTTGAGACTGTTTCTTTTACTTTTGTTTCGTTGAATTTTTTGTAAACAACATAGAGAATATATGCAGCTACAATTCCAACGATCGCCGGTGCATTAGAAATGGATGCCATCAGAAGAATGAATCCTAAGATTCCTAACCCGATTTTCATCCCAGTCGAATCTGTCTTTAAAAACTGCTTAAACACAAAGTACAGAATCGCCATGCTGACTACCAACCCTACCAGTGGACCAAGATTTGCTAATAAAACTAACGCTGCAATGCCTCCTATTAAAAGCAACCCGAATTTTTTCATTTGTTGTTGCCTCCCTTCTTGATATCATCTTACCTAGAATTCAAACTTCTCATAACGAGCTTAAGCTTGATTTTCATATACGACTTGAGGCTTAGTGAGTGATAGGACTGGTGGTAAAACGCGGGTTTGAGTAGGTTTGGAAGAGGAAAAACCGTCATTTTCGTTGTGGATTTGGAGGGTTTTAAGGGGAATGATCGTTAATTTGGTTTTCTACGGGTCGTTTTCGATCATATTTTTAAAAAATGGGTTGTTTTCAGTCAAGTCCTCAATATTGTGTAAATTCGGTACAAGTGTTTCCAACCAGTTTTTTACTTACTTGGCCTTTAACCAAA
>NZ_JBPCCH010000024.1:0-4224 GCF_050971805.1 Robertmurraya mesotrionivorans
ATGAGTCCGATTCAGTATCGAAATCATGCCCAGGAAGTTGCTTAATAATTCGTGTCTAACTTTTTGGGTTCAGATCACCAGCCAGTCCCTATTCTTTATTTTACTAATTGCTTTCCATAACCAAATGCTCCGTTCACTTCACAAGTACGTGCCGCTCGTAATGCAGCTAGTTGTAAAGACTGTTTGATTGTGTGGTGGTTCAAATAACTAGTTAGAAACCCAGCGATGAATGAATCACCAGCACCTAGCGTGTCAATTACCTCTGCTTCTTCTATTCCCTGTATATAACTTTGTGTCCGATCCGACATGATAACTCCCTTTGACCCTCTGGTAACAATCACATAATGCGTGCCATATCCATGAACTTTGTTAATTAACTCCTCGATTTGCTTGTCACCAAAGTCACTACCTGATATGAAGGCAAAAGTGATATGTGGACATACGATTTTTAGCAACTCATCTGTAAAATGATTGGAGAAATCATAGGAAATCGGTAAAAGTTGGTTGATAAGAGGAAGCTGGTCATCAAGACTGCTATAAATGCTGGTATGAAGAACATCAAAACCTTTGATATAATCATAATCTGATGGATCCAATTTCAATCGTAGCTTCGATTGAATACCACCTTTGTTTGATTTTACGAAAATCCTGTCACCAGTCTCATCAATATCCACATACGCTTTTCCACTTTCCCCATAAGCCCTTCGGATATGACTAATATTCACATGATTCTTTTCTAAAGAATCAATAATGTGATCACCCTCGGCATCACTTCCAACAATTCCAATAAATCCTGTTTCTTCTGCTCCGTATTGCTTCGCTAATACGGTAACATTTAACGCATTCCCACCTGGAAACATCTCATTTCGGTCCAAATAAACATCCACCACATTATCTCCAATTGCTAGTAGCTTCATTATTATTACATCCCTTTCTATTGGTGTGCTAGACGAGTTCTGATTTTACTACTAATCCCTCTTATCCTTTCAAACTTCCAGAAGCAAGACCACGAACAAAATACTTTTGTAAAAATAAAAACAGTGTAATAATCGGGATGGCAGAGATCATTAATCCGGCTAAAAGAACGCCCCAATTTGTTTGTAATGCATCACGGAATTGCATTAATCCTGCTGGGATGGTTTTTAAACTTTCTGAGTCAATAAAGATGAGCGCAAACATAAATTCATTCCATGTAAAGTAAGCAGTGATAATGACCCCTGTGAACAAAATTGGAAGGTTCAGCGGCAAAAAGATTTTTGTAAACACAGACCATGTTGAACATCCATCGAGAAAAGCAGATTCTTCTAACTCTTTTGGCACCTCTAGAAAAGCAGCTCTTATTAATAGAACAGTAATCGGAATACGGTACGCCACATAGGGAAGAATGAGCGCTAAGTAAGTGTCATGAATACCTAATGCCTGGATAAGCTTATACAAAGGGACTAAGCTCACCTGTGGAGATAGCATCATTCCACCCATACACAAGATTAATAGTAGCTTCTTACCTTTAAACTGAAAACGAGTTAAACCGTATGCTCCAAGAGCACTGAGGAAAACCGTTAATAAACAGGTGCTTAACGTAACAATGGTACTATTTAAAAAGTATTCAGATATTCCAGTATTCCACGCATGAACATAGTTTGAGACAAGCCATGTTGTCGGCAATGCCCAACTGTTAGAGAAAATTTCTTCTGTCGTTTTAAAGGAATTAATGACCATCCAAAACAAAGGATAGGCAATGATCATAAAATAGAAGATTAATATAGTATACAGCGGAATCGCTCCAGCAATCTTTTTCCTCTTATAAGAACGAACTCTGATAGATTGAATGGAATAGTCTGTTGATGTTACTTTATCTGCCTCCATCTATTAATCCTCCTTCCCTGTCTTAAATAGCTTCATTTGAATAATTGCTACAGCTAATGAAAGCAATAAAATGATGGTTGCTATTGCAGATGCATACCCCATCTCATCTCTAAAAAAGGCCGATTTATAGAGAAGCGTTCCAAGCACTTCACTAGCGTTTCCAGGTCCACCACTTGTCAAAATATAAGGCTCATTAAATACTGTAAATGCACCTGTTAATGTAATTAACGTTGCTACAAAAAGCATTTCCTTTACCTGGGGAACTGTAATATGAAGAAACTTATAGAATTTATTGGCGCCATCAATATCAGCTGCCTCATACAGCTCTTGAGGAATAGACTGAATGGCAACAATGAAAAGCATCATGATATATCCAATACTTTGCCACTGAGATACAGCGATTACGGCGAAAATAGCTGTTTCAGATTCCCCAAGCCATGCCCTTGTCCACTCTTCAAGACCAAGCAATCGGAGAAAACTGTTTAGTATCCCAATATCCGGGTTGTAAACAAAGCTGAACAATAAAGCAATAACCGTAATGGATATGATTACTGGAAGGAAAAAAGCGGTACGGAAAAAACCACTTAGCAATCTAGTCAAAGGATCCTCTAATATGGCAGCTAAAATTAACCCGCCGAATACTTGACATACAATTGAGATAACTGCGTACCAAATATTATTTTTTAAAGCTATATAAAAAACCTCATCCTGAAACAGAGCAAGGAAATTTTCGAATCCAACAAACACCTTATCTGGAGCAAAAGCAGAAAACTCATAAAAAGCAAATCGGAAATTCTCTACAATGGGATAATAAACGAATAATCCCATTAACAAAATACAAGGGGCAATATATAAATAGGGAGCCATTTTCCTAAGTGTCACTGTATTCACCTCTTTTTTTCTAGGTCCTTTCCGACCCTTTTCTTGTTTTGCTTTATGAAAGAAAGGTAGTTTCGGTCCCCTACACTACCTTTCTTTTAAATTATTATTTCAGCTCTTTCGCTGCTTTTTGAACATCTTTCATCACGTCTTCAGCTGATTTTTTTCCATCTAACATCTGTTGAACACCATTTAAGTACGCATCAACAATCTTGATATCTACAGCCGTATCAAACCATAAGTAAGTCTTTTCAGCATTCACGATTAGGTCGATCGCTTCTTGTTGAAGAGCTGAACCGTTTTCAGTAGTTGTTGTATCTTTAACAGCACTGTATTCACTTACCTCTTTTAACTGTTCAATTCCTTTTTCCTTAGAAGTTAAGAATTTAATAAACTCCATTGCTTCTTCAGGATGCTTTGTTTTAGAAGAAATCATAATTCCTTCTGGGGCAGCAGTAATTGAGCTAGGATTTCCTTCTCCACCTTTAACGAATGGAGTATTGAATACACCTAAATCTTCACCAAGACTTGGCTCTATCAGACCAATTTCAGCTAACTGAAAGTACCCAATTGCTGCTTTTCCTCCATTAAATAGCTCTCTTGCATATTGGTGGTCTACGGAGTTCACTCCTTGATTAAAATATGGCTCTAATTCAATGAATTTTTCCAAGGCAGTTACATAACCAGGATGAGTAAACTCTCCATCTGGGTTACTTAGGCTATAGTCCTTTGCAATAACATCTTCCGGAACGATGTACTCATTTAGTGATCCAATATAGTGAGAAATCGTCCATGGTGCCTTACTTCCGAAAGCAATTGGAGTAATTCCTGCATCCTTAATTTTTTTAGAGACAGTTAGGAGCTCCTCCCATGTGGTAGGGATTTCAAGGTTTAAATCGTTAAAAACCTTTTTATTATAGAAGAAGGCTTTTCCATCTGTGGACCAAGGAATTCCATAGATTTTCCCATCTAAAGTAAACGGACCAAATTGAGATTCAATGATTTGACCTGACCAGTCCTTATCTTCCTCAACATAGCTTGTTAAGTCTAGGGATTGTCCAGCTCTTGCAAAATTGTAAGCAAACTCACCACTCCAAGAAAAGTAAACATCAGGAGGATTATTTGAACCTAAAACAACGCGAATTTTCTCCTTGTACGAGTCATTCAAAACTGCTTCGGTTTTTATTTTTATATTCGGATGTAGCGCTTCAAACTCTTTTACTGCTTCTTCAAAGTATTGCTTTTTGGGTTCTGTAGGCCATCTGTGGAAAAAACGAAGTTCGACAGTATCACTGTCTTCTGAAGCTGTTTGACTAGATGAGGAACATGCTGCTAGCATTGAGAGAATTAATACGGCGATGATACTAAAGATTTTAAACTTTTTCATGAATCTGCCCCCTCAAAAATTTTTTCTATTAATCTAGCAATGAGAGGAAAAGCGAAGGTCTCCTCGCTTTTCCTGTTAGATTTTAGTATTCT
>NZ_JBPCCH010000024.1:4556-56740 GCF_050971805.1 Robertmurraya mesotrionivorans
TAAAATACAAATCGCAAAAGAATATGCCACACCGTAGTTTGAACCACTAGCCATCGTGTAGATGATTTTCTCATCCTTATACTGTTTTCCAAATTCTACAGCAGCATCATGATATTTGGAAGCAGCTTTTTCAAAAACAGTTTGAAGGTTTTCTAGGCTCTTCTCGATCGTTGCAAATTTTTCGTTGTTTTCTACAACCTTAAGGACTCCAAAGACTAGTTGATATAGGACAGAGTAGTTTGTAGCAAATGCATTAGCTGTTGGGCCCCACTCATATTTTAGGACAACTTCTGAAGCTTGAGCCAAAGGTGAAGTTGGTTCATTTGTTAGAGAAATCGTTAAAGCACCTTTTGCACGAGCAAATTTAGCAGCTTCTACTGTTTCTGGTGTTGTACCAGAATGAGAACATAGGATTACTAGAGATGTATCCCCTAGCTTTGAGTGATTACGATGAATAAATTCATTCGCACTATAAAGATGTGCATCTAGCTTTTTCGCTTCACGATCAACGACGTATTTACTTGGGTACATTAAAGCAGATGAACCCCCACAAGCTACAAAAAAGACATTATCAATTTGTTTCTTCTCTACTTCCTCAAGCGCATGTTTGATTTGATTTTTCACATCTACGATTAGTTCAGTACTCATATTTTTATAAAGCCTCCTAAGTATTTTTTTAGTATGGGGTACTGCCTATCCTCCCTTCATTCAATATACAACATTATAGGACGTTATATATTGTTATATTATAGTCTTACTATATCCTAGCCTATCTACTTCGTCAACGGAATTTTCAGATAATTCTTTCGACTTTATTCGCCAATTTACTCATAGTGAACCGACTAAATGCGTCAAGAATTGTAAAAAGTAAGTCTGTCTTTACCATTTGGAATCAAAAAGTTGTCTCAATGGCTAGATTGAATGGTTCCTGATATATTTAATTACATTACATAAGAAAAGGAGTGGTAAACGTGCAATCTATTAGTGGAAAAACTGCGATTGTAACTGGTGCAGGAAGAGGAATTGGCCGTGCTACAGCCATTGCTCTTGCAAAAGAAGGAGTAAATGTTGGATTAGTAGGATTAACTCTTTCTAATCTAGAAAAAGTAGCTGAGGAGTTGCGCGAGTTTCAAGTGAAAGTAGCTGTTGCAACAGCTGATGTGGCAGACCTTGACTCGATTACTACTGCAGTAGAGAAAATAAGAGGAGAACTTGGAGTCATAGATATTTTAATTAATAACGCAGGAACAGCTAAATTTGGCGGTTTCTTAGACCTTTCTCCTGAAGAATGGGAAAATATCATAAAAGTGAACCTTATGGGTGTGTACAACACTACACGTGCGATTTTACCAGAGATGATTGAAAGAAAAGCTGGAGATATTGTAAATATATCTTCTAGCGCTGGACAGAAAGGCGCTCCTGTAACAAGTGCATACAGTGCTTCTAAATTTGGTGTACTAGGTTTAACAGAGTCCTTAGCTTTAGAAGTTCGTAAGCACAACATCCGTGTGGTCGGTCTAACACCTAGCACAGTTGTCACAGACCTCGCTGCGGAAGCGAACTTAATCTCTGGAAATCCAGAAAATGTCATGCACCCAGAAGACTTAGCCGACCTAATCGTATCCGGCCTAAAGCTGCACCCACGAGTATTCCTAAAATCAGCCGGCCTCTGGTCCACCAACCCATAAAAAGCGGTAAAAAAGCGGTGTCAGACACCCTCCGTGGACAAAACACCCCCTTCTGTCTTTTGGTGGTGTCTGTCACCCTTCGTGGACAGATTTGCTCGTTTTGTCCGTGTGGGGTGGACACTTAATGAAAAAAGCGAGAGTCTGAGACTCTCGCTTTTTTTCCTGTCACGATCTTAATACAGTCATAGTATTTGCACATAATTTGTAGTCTGAATTTTCTTTACTTTGAAAATTTAAGCGGTTACGATTGAAATTAGAATGGAAAAACATTCCTACTACATACACAAGGAGGAGATACGAGATGATTCAAGTAAGAATAAAAGAAAAGCAAGTTCAAATAAAAAAGGAAGAATCTACTTAGTGAGAGGAGAAACTATATGCCATCTGTAAAAAATCGGATCCAAATTGTAAGTTATCACGAAGGATTAGCCGCAGGGGTAGCAAAAATGTGGAATTTAAGCCGTGACAGTTGGGGCGGCGACACTCGTGTCATGACAGAAGAACAAGTGAAAACAAAGGAAGCCAATTCCGAAAATATTGAGCTTTATCTAGCGCTAGATGAAAACGAAGTCGTTGGCTATTGTGGATTATCTGAATATAAGGAGGATACTGACTCTTTATACATCCCTCTACTCAATGTGCTTCCAAGTTATCATGGAAAGAAAATCGGCAAAATGCTTGTCATGAAAGCTCTTGAAAAAACGATTGAACTCGGTTGGCCTCGTCTTGATTTGTACACCTGGCCAGGTAACACAAAAGCTGTTCCACTTTATAAAAAATGCGGCTTCTTTTGGGAGGATCGTGACGACATTACCCATCTGATGAACTTCATTCCTCAGGTATTAAATACGCCACTGCTTCAGCCACTATTTGAAAAAATAGATTGGTATGAAGCCAGTACCAGACAAATTGACGTGAAGCCAGATGGAATGAAAGACAACGGGTTTACCTTCTATGAATATAGCTGGAGTACTCCAGAGACGAACGCTAAAGTGCAATTCGAGCGGACGAGTCGAGGCATTACCCTAATTGAAACCGATGACTTCCTCGTTCAGCTTACAATGGATCACCATGAAGTGATTGAGGAAATGGAACATACCTATCAACTAAAAGTTGTGAACAAAACCGGTATCCCTCTTTCCTTTCAAGCCACTGGTACAAAGAATGCTCGAGTCGAATATCAACTCAACACCGGAAAACTGAACATAGAAAAGGACATTATACTCTCAGAGACTTTTACTATACGAAAAGGCGAAGAGCCTAGTATTTGGCGAACTCACTCGAGCATCCAAATAACCGTAGAAATTAATGGTGTTTCCTGCGATATGAGCCTTGGAATTTTTCCTATGCAACCAGCTAAGCTTGAAGCATTCAATGCAGGACATTTTGCTTTTTTAGATACAAAATCAGAGTTTCATCTTGAGCTAAAGAATAATCTATCTAACACAACAGAATTTGTTCTTACCATCCCTGAGAATGACCTAGTCAGTCTAGAACAAAAAACATACGAAGTTACAGTTCCTGCTAAAGGAAGAAAAACGATTTCCATACCTATTACTGTTAAAAAGCACGGCTTTTACGATCCAATTATTCATGTTCAAACTAAGACTGCCAATCATGTACTCGCTTTTAAACAGCAAATTTCGGTTGCTTTCAAAGGTGAAGGGAAGAAATTTGGTGGAGAATCAACGCTTTTCTGGCACGTATACAATGGCCATAGTCAGTTAAATATTCGAAAGCTTGATCTTAATGTCCAAATAAAAAAGAATGCTAGAAGGAAAAAGCCATCATTTTCCTTTCTTGCACCTAAGCTTGGAAAACCATATACAAACGAATTTAATAAAAAGAAGCCAACATCAGTAACCTGGGATACTGATGATTCATCTATCTTGATTAAGTTCGTGTTACAGTCGAGCGAATTTCCAGGAATCTACTTAACGGAGTGTCTGCAGCTCTTTGGAGATGGAATCGTTCACCAGTGGGTTGAGCTTGAAAATGTGCATCCAACTACTTATCAAAATATTGCTATCAGTCAGCCTGTATACCAAGAACTTGGCAACACGTATTTCCCACTTGATCAAAGAATTGTTTATTTTTCGAAAGATCGTCCACTTGAGTTCGGAGACCTAAATCCAGCCATGATAACGGGTAACTGGTATTTTTCCAAGACTGAAGGGGAAACGGTTGGGGTAACTTGGCCAAAGAATAGCCATGCAGCACCAGAAGGTTGGCAGTTTGTCATCGAGCAAAAAATTGGTGAGATGAAACCTGGAGCAAAGGCTACTACAGAAAAAATCATTGTAGCACTGGATTCATTCCACGAAGTAACTCAATTTCAGACTTATGCCGAGAAAACACATCTGCTTGAGCGGTATGATATAACCAACGAACTTCAGCTCGAGGCAAATAAAATGATTGTGCCATCTAGTTCATCTTCTACCTTCACGTTAAAGACTTATAGAAACAGTTATTTGAATGGAACGCTTGAGGTAGCTTGTGACCAAACTCCTGTCAGTAACTGGAGTATTCATGCAAAAGAAGAGAAAAACTCTATTACTTTTGAACAACAGCTCTCATTAAATAACCCTGTTTCTCATCTATCGGCACATTTTCAACAAGAGGGAATCCGGACAAATTTCGAGGATCTACTATTATCACCACGAGGAGACATTTCATCTAGTACAGAGTCAGATGGGTCAATAGTTGTTGAGAATGGTTGTTTATCGATTAAAGCAAATGCTGATTTTTATCCAGGTTTATATTCCTTGAAAGTAAACGGGCTTGAATGGTTAGATACTCAGTATCCTGAAAGAACCGCCAAAAGCTGGTGGAACCCATGGGCAGGAGGAATGAAATGGTCTCCGCAAGGAATTACCACCTTCTCTCTTTTAAAAGAAAAAACAACTATTTCATCGACAAATATCTGTGATCGTAAAGGAAATACTTGGAGAGGAATTGCGATTCACACAAAATTCGAGGAACATTCACAATGGAAAAATGTCGAGTACATTCAGCATTATTTAATGCTTCCAGGCATTCCTGTTTTAGCAACATTTTTACAGGTCATGCATGATGGAGGGAAATGGCTGGATGGAGAAAAATGGTTGACCGACCTGTTCCTCGGTGGAGAAGCATTACCGAACCTTTCTATCAAAGGTGGCACTACAGAGTATCGTGCTGGTAAACAGGAATTACCAATGTACCTGCCACAAGAATCCTATATTGAATCACAATCAAAAAAAGAAAAGCTTTATGTGATTCCAAGTTTAAATATAGAAGAAACCGAGGCATATATGAATAAAGAAGCCTTTCAACTAGTTGCGGCTCAGCTAGGTTTTGCGAATAAGGAGAAGAAAGAGACTGCTCCCCTATTCCTTCTGTTTGATGAGCGAGTTCTTCCAACAGAGGCTGTTCAAAAACTACGAAACATCCAATTTTAAAAGGAGTTCTTATGAAAATCATCGATGCTCACATCCATCTATCACACATAAAATCATTTCATGAAACAGCTGAAAAAATTTCATTTGTCGATTATTCACCTTCAGGTATCCTCAAAGAATTCGAGGAAGCAGGAGTAGTACTTGGAATAGGGATGGGGTTAACAGAAACAGCTAAAATGGGGTTTCCTGATTACGAAACGCAAACTCCGATGGGGCTGGATTTAACCGAGGAGCTGCCACCTTCTATCTTTACCTGTGCGGGAATCAATCCGTACAACTTAGGCGAGGAGGCACTCACCCGTTTAGAAAAGATGTTATTACATCCGAAAACGGTTGGAATTAAAATTTACCTTGGCTATTATCCGTTTTATGCCTACGATCCTGTTTATAAACCTGTTTATAGACTTGCGGCAAAGTACCATCTTCCTGTCGTCTTTCATACAGGCGACACGTATTCAGAAAGGGGCTATTTAAAATACTCCCACCCACTCACCATTGATGAGGTTGCCGTTGACAACCGTGATGTAAATTTTATGATGGCTCATTTCGGGGACCCGTGGACACTGACAGGTGCAGAAATTGTTTATAAAAATCCAAATGTGTTTGCAGATTTATCTGGATTAATTGTCGGAACAAAGAAGGAACTAGCAGCGAAAAGCGAAGGTCGTTTCCTTGATCATTTGCGTCACGCATTGGTATTTGCAGACTCATATGACAAACTTCTATTCGGTACGGATTGGCCATTAGTGCCGATCGCCCCGTATATTGAGTTCATCAAGAATTTAATTCCGGAAGAGTACCATAGCCAGGTGTTTTATGAAAACGCACTAAAGGTTTTTCCAAGAATTCAACCGTTCCTTAAATAATAAAAGGGCTGCCTAATGTTTATTAAGGCAGCTCCTTTACATTTATAGGATTGATGACAAGACTAATCAAACCTCAACAAAGAAAGGCTGGACCTCATCATTTAAACAATACTCTATTCTCTTCTTAAAATGTTTCCACGTGACCATTTCAAGTGCTTTTTCTATCGGAAAAAACCCCACTTCTAAACTCTCAGGTGACGTAGTCAGTTGACCTCCAACTACTTTCCCGATGAACAAAGTACTGCAAATGGAGTGTTTTACATTTTGAAATATACCACCGAACTTTACAATTTCAATATCAATCCCACTTTCTTCTTTTGTTTCTCGTATCGCAGCTGCCTTAATGGACTCCCCTTCTTCAACCTGCCCTCCTGGTAACTCCCAACCTCTCCGTGGACTTTTTATTAAGAGTATTTCATTATCATCATTCCGTACGAAAGCGATGGCTGACACAATATGCTTTGGCGGAACTCCCATTTTTCCACCTCCATCCAATATTTTGAGCTCCCTCTTTTTCACAATATGTATTTTTAGAAAATAGTACACCCCTCTAAAAATAAAAAAATGCTGATTATATACCAGCATTCCTTACATATCGGCTTTAGCGCCTTTATACTGAATTAACTTTTGATGCTTTTGTTTCAATAATTGTATTTGATGCAACTCCTCTATTAGATCGTGTATGGAAAGAAGCTCATACAGTAGAGCAATATGCGCCTGGTTAATCTTATCTTCTTGTACACAATGTTTAAAGATAGACCGAATCTCCTTCACCACTTGATGATGCTCTTCATCCATCTGGTACTCCTTTTCATGCAATGTTTGTTTAATGGAATGAAACATCAGCTCGACGGACTTTTCCTTACAAATTGGCGCATCGAGGGGAGGAATTGCCATGAGATTCGCTACATGAAAAATCATTTGGCGTAAGGTACTTAACTTCTTATATTCATAATGAAATTCCTTGGTGTCCTTCCGGTTGATGTTGTGGTGCAGCTTCCATTCCTGCTTTTGGTATTCACATAATGTATCAACAGTCTCGATATCCTTCCACAGTCTTTCAAACTTCACTTTAGTGTTTTGATGTATTGGCTGTTGAAGCACAATTTCCTTTCCTCGTTCTTCAATTAATTTGCCTGTTTCAATAATATATTGATGAAGCTTTGATTTAATGGTCAATGAGTAATTCGGTTTTATGACTAGAAAATTCACAAGCGCTGATACAGTTAGTCCAATTCCCGTTGTTCCAAGCCGAACAAAAAACGAACTTAAAAAATGATCATGAACCGTTGATATCATCGCTACTCCTGTCAAAACAGCTACCAGTGTTCCATCGTGCAATTGAAGTTTGTAACACACGATAATCGTCAGTACTGCTACTAGCATGTACGTAAAAGGACTATCTCCAAAGACAAAGTTAAAAAAAACAGAAAAAGCAGCTCCTAGTGCTGATGCCGGAAACCGGACGAGCGCCTTTTTAATCGAATGAGCTGCGGTGGGCTCTATCGTTACTATCGCTGTAATAACTGCAAACATTGGAGGCCAAGACAAAAGATCACATATAAGAGCAGTAAGGAACACAGCAATCCCTGTTTTGATAATTCTTCCGCCAAAAAATTTATACTTTTTAAAGAACTCCATGGTAACAATCCTTTATTCTTAATGTCCTATGTTATGTTCATTCTTCCCTTAATTAACCAAATTATGGTTTTACCTTTCACATCACCAACATCAACATGACCGGAACCGATAATATACTTAACAAGGTCGTAACTAGCGTACTATAAGAAACAAGATCTGGCTCTGTTCCAAATTCAAGCGAAAGCATCATTGTATTTGCTGCTGAAGGCATTGCTGATAGAACAATAAGAACTTGGGCAAGCATTCCTTCTATGGGTAGTAGCCCTACTAAGAGTAAAGCCAAGGCAGGAGAAATAAGCATACGTTGGATCATAATAGTAGAAACGTCTCCGATACTAACATTCTTCTTTGTAATGGCGCCCAGTTGCATACCTAGTACAAGCATAATGGTTGGAATGGTTGCATCGGCAATCAGATCGATAGGCTTCATGATCATATCTGGTACTGGCAAGGTTAAGAGTTGAAGAACTATTCCCAAGACAGAGCCATATATCATCGGCATTTTTAAAATATTTAAAATTGATTGTTTGATTGAATATCCTCTCTCGCTTCCTTTTCCAGCATAATACACCCCGATTGTACTCATAAGGAAGGATTGTATGACCATCATGATAACAGCATAATCAACACCCACGTTACCAAAAGCAAGTAAGATAATGGGAACACCATAGTTCCCACTGTTCATAAATACTCCTGAAAGCACCATAGCAGAGTGCCTTGAGCGAGGTAGTTTTTTTACTGTTGCTGTAATTTGAACAATAACAATCATCCCTATAAAAAGAAGCACACAAAACAGCAGGATATACAAATATTCCATGGTTGAATATTTTTATTATACATTATGAAAGCGCACCCATTATTTTCAAAAATAGAATTTTATAAAAACAAAAATAGCCCCCAGTCAAAGACTAGAGACTTTGGATTCAATCATTCTAACTTGTTGTCCTTGGTTTGGTTGGATCGCAATTAGGATCCTTCACTTCTGTTGTCTCAGCAAGCTTCATTAAATAATAACATTCCTCTCGAGCCATGTGATCTGCCATAAGAGGCGTTAATACTCCGAGTGTTTCTTTGTTTAACTCCATTTCCTCTAACTCTCTTAAAAAACTTTTGAAAATCTCCATTTCTAATTCAATTTCTTTGTGAAAACGACTTAATGCAGGGAAAGAGTACACATTCGCACGCAAGTAACCCGCCATCTCGACAGCCTTTAAATAAAAATCCTCCCAGTCCTTTGTGAACTCTCGCCCTTTTTCTTTGAGCTTCTTTTCCACAAGATCTAAATTGGCATCTATGGCCCCTGCATGTCCTGCCGCATCTAATAACCACAATAAATCATGATGTAACGGATGAACGGTTGGAGGAATTTCTCCTTTAAGAAAAAATGAGAATACTCTCAATGCCTCTTCTAGCTCATTGACCATATGACTTAGAAAAGATGGTGGTAAAGTAATTTTCACTTCCCCCACCAAATGCTCTCTTACCAAGGTGAGTTTCAGTTCTCTAATTTCTGTCCCCGCTTGATTGGCTCTATGTAGAAGCTGCATAAGCTCCTCACCAGCAGGCTGTCTACGTGATATCGTTAATAGTTGATCAAATAACGAAATGAAGTTCTTCGCTTGGCTGATGTACTGAGTTTCCGAAGTTGCTAAAGAATCATGGATAAATCGTGCGTGGTCTCCAAGTACCTGTAACCAAAAATTCAATTCAAATAGTGCTTCTTGACGAAAGTTCTTGGCCAAAGCATTCACCTCTCTTTTTTTCCAATATATGAAAATGTTACTTGACCAATAACTAACATAAACAAAGGCTCTATTACCAATGTAATAGAGCCTTTGTTTAATCAGCGTTCTTGTTTGAAAAATCTGTGTAGTGATCTTGATAATTAATAAATTCATGTTCCTGATAAGCAGCTAGCACCCCATGGTAACTAATATCTAATCCCATCTCTTCTTCCTCTTCTGTGGAACGAACAGGTATCCAAAGACGGATGAGCGATAAGCCTAGCCAGGTCATTGCAAATCCCCATATACATAAAACGATTAATCCTAACACTTGAACTCCCAGTAGATGCCAGCCCCCACCATAAAAAAGGCCCCCTTCTGTTGAGAACAAGCCAAGTGCAATTGTTCCCCACATACCAGATACAGCATGGACCGGAAACGCTCCAACCGGATCGTCAATTTTTCGTGACTCTAGCCAATTGGTAGCAAACAACATCAATAAACCAGATATTGCCCCTATAAAAATAGCTGCT
This sequence comes from Robertmurraya mesotrionivorans, assembly GCF_050971805.1. NCBI lineage: Bacteria > Bacillati > Bacillota > Bacilli > Caryophanales > Bacillaceae > Robertmurraya > Robertmurraya mesotrionivorans. The sequence goes on from NZ_JBPCCH010000024.1 coordinate 14,449, forward strand.
TGATCACTAACAAACGCACATCCTGCTGTTATTCCGACTAGTCCTGCCAATGAACCGTTAATAACTGCCGGTGCGTCCGAACGCTTGTAACGGAAAAGCGTATATAAAAGCGTTGCTGCCCCTCCAGAAGCTGCAGATAACATGGTCACAATCGCAATATGTCCAATTCTTGCATCTGTACCACTTAATGTACTTCCTGCGTTAAAACCAAACCATCCAAACCAAAGAAGAAACGCTCCTACTGAAGCTAAAGGAATATTACTCGGTAACGCGATTGTGCTAGTTCCCAAAGGAGTGAATTTCCCTTTACGCGGACCGATAAACATGGCTGCCGCCAAAGCCGAAAAACCACCGAGCGCATGTATAACAGCACTTCCTGCAAAGTCAAGCATTCCAAGCTGACTAATCCAGCCTCCACCCCATACCCAATGTCCTGCAATTGGATAAATAACCGCCGTCATGATCATCGCATAAAGAATATAAGCACGAAAATTAATTCTCTCCGCCACTGCACCTGAAACAATGGAAATTACAGCAATAACAAAGGCGGCTTGAAATAACCAGAACGTATCAAGAGATATGGAAAGCTGGATATGAGACAGGTCTCCTAACAATGCAAAGCCGCTGGTTCCGATCATTCCCCACGCATCTTTCCCATACATAAAAGCAAAACCAACTAGATAAAAGCATAGTGCACCTATTGTAATATCAACAAATACTTTCATTATAATATTTACATTATTTTTATGCCGAACAAAGCCAGCCTCTAAAAGAGCAAAGCCACCCTCCATGAGGATAATCATTGCAGCAGTTAACACGACCCATATCGTATCTAATCCTGAGCTCAATGTTTCAATAGTCATCACTACTACTCCTCGACTTTCTTCTGCTTGATGATGTCTTCCGTAATCACACTTGATAGTTCAAGTTCATCACCACTCGTTATTTCTTTACATTGACGAATGGCCATGTTAATTTCATAGATTCGTTGTTTCAGTGTGTCAATCTGCTTTAAGCGGTCTTTCACATGAACAATGTATTCGACCGCTTGGTGATGACTCGGCGGACGGCTTGCAAAAAACTTTCGTACAGGAGACAAGGATTGATAAAACGCATCCTCAGCTCGTCTTTTCTCTTCATATTTTGTGATTTTATTTTTTAACTCATGGATTTCTTGTTCCTTCGTCAACAATATTCGTTGAAGTATGCTCGTAATCTCAGAAGAAGAAAAATGGAAGTACCGATTCAATTCATCTCGAACAATCACGTAAATTCTCCTAACATATTAATGTTATATTTCCTTACATGATATCAATATTATGAGAATTTGTATACAGGAATTATTTGAAATTTTATTCAATTTGTTTTTCACATAAAAAGAGCGACTGTTCAATAAACAGCCGCTTCCTTTTATTAATAATACGGATATCCACCATATGGATTATAAGCTGGATAAGGTGTGGCTGCTGGATAGCCATATCCATAACCCGCTCCTTGAGTTAAAGCTCCTGCCGCAAGCCCACCAAGCAGACCCACAGCTAATGGAGCAGCTCCATAGCCCCCTCCAAATCCTCCATGGTGGTGTCCACCGTGATGGTGTCCTCCTCCGTATACATTCCGATTATTTTCCATATTAGAATCTACCTCTTTCACTCATTTATTGTCCAACCTTCTCTACTGTATTCATAAAGAGGGACGAACGTTTGGGCAAATTCGAGCACAAGTCCTTTATAATAAACAGGGACCACCCCAATGGATGGTCCCTACTTCTATCTCTATTTCTTAAATTTCATTACATCTATCCCTGATTGATCATGAACTACGGTAACTGTGTCAATTTCTGTTTGTTTATTTCCTGCCATGTCTGTAATCGTATAGGTAATGGTATAGATGCGCGTCTCATTGGTACCAGATCTCTCTGCCCGTAAATCGAATTCAAAATCAGATGTGCCAAAATCAGCATTTTGAATATCAAGTTCCGTACTTCCATCACCCAAATCATCCTCAGGGTCACTGCTAGTAATTGAGGTTAATATGATGGACTGTATATCAGACATATCTACTGTTACAGGAACAGCTTTGACAGTGACCATCTTATGATTTGGAGGCCACAGATTGTTTTCACCCAAGCTGATTGAAAGATTTGGAGCCGTTTTATCAATTTTCACTTCAAATTTTTCCAGCTCTTCAATGTTCCCCGCTTTGTCAATACTGCGATACTGTACTTGATATACTCCGTCTTTTGACAATACAATTGGTAATTCATATGCAGTCCATTCGCCCTCATCTACTCGGTATTCTGTTTTCGCTAATCCTGAATGCTCATCGGTTGATGTTAGTTCAAGAGTAACATCAGCTGTGTACCAACCATTATCACCGTTCGGCTCACCTACTTTTCCTGTGGTTTCTGGCTTCGTTTTATCGAGCTTCACTTCAATGTTTTTTATCCCTTCGATGTTCCCCGCATTGTCCACACTTCGATATTCAACTTGGTAAGCTCCATCCTCTGACAACACAATGGGTGATTCATATGCGGTCCATTCGACACCATTTACTCGATATTCCGTCTTTGCTACACCAGACTCCTCATCGGACGATGCAAGTTCAAGTGTGATATCGGAAGTATACCAACCATTGTCGCCATTTGGCTCGCCTGGAGTTGTCTTTACTGTTGTGGTAGGATTTGTTTTGTCTAGCTTTAGGTCAATCGATTTTACCTCTTCTGTATTACCAGCTTTGTCAATGCCTCGGTATTCGATCTTATGAATACCTTCTGAATCTATCTGGATTATATTTTCATAGACTCGCCAATCCTCTTCATTAATACGGTATTCTATTTTCTCCATACCAGAGTCTTCGTCAGTTGCCGAAAGAGTAATGCCTAGGTCACTCTTATACCATTGATTGGCTCCGTCCGGTTCACCTGGGGCAACTTCAGCAATCGAAACTGGGGTCGTTTTATCCAACTTTATGGTCAGAGACTTAATTGCTTCAATATTTCCTGTTTTATCAGTACTACGGTATTCTAACGAGTAGGAACCGTTATCGGTTACAGGAATGGATTCGTTATATATCCTCCATTCACCATTATTGATCCGATACTCTGTTTTCTCCACACCAGAATCCTCATCTGTTGCAGTTAAAGTGATACTAGCATCCTCTGTATACCATCCGTCTGTTCCATTCGGTTCAGCAGGGGTTACTTCAGCTGTCGTAACTGGCGGCTGATCGTCTTGTGAAGGAGTTTGCTGATATAAATCAGTGATTTCTTCCGGACTTAACGAGTAGCTGTACACTCTAAAATCATCCATTAAACCACGGAAATACTCCGTCACTCCAGGTGGGTCGAACCCGATTAATAACTGACTACTATCATTCTTGAACACATCATTCCAAGGCTGTGAATCTACCAAAATGTCATTCACATAATATTTGATGGTGCTTCCGTCCCATGTAGTAGTAAACAGATACCATTCTTTAAAATTCGTATTAACAGATGTAAGCATGTGTGATGGTGAAGTCGTTGCTCCTCCTGTCAATCTCACACCCGGAGACACTCCATTAGAGCTATGGAGTAACGCATACGGTCCGTATTCTGACTTATCCCCCTTCGAAAGAATCGGTGCCCAGCCTCCTGCTCCTGCGTCCTCCTTATATAGCCACATGGAGAAAGAAAATGCGGTTGATAGATCAAGAGAGTCTGCATCTGGAACAGTAATTCCACTTTTTCCATCAAATTTAGCAGCCTTGCCTTTTATTCCATCAGCAAAGCTCATGGTTCCTACAGGAGTACCGTTATTGTTGTAGCCTGAATAATCCTTGAAATCATTATCAAAGGTGTACAGCGCAACAAGCTTAGGATCCCGCTCCGCCCGGACCGTCACAATTTTACTATCGGAGCTAACCCCCCCGTCATCATCTGTCACAGTTAATGTTGCTGTATAACTTTGGTCAGGAGCATCTTTTTCCAAAGCTGGATACGTATAGCTGCTATTACATGTATCTGCTGTCTTTCCGTCCCCAAACTCCCAACGACATGTTCGATTATCTGTACCTGGATCATAAATGCTTGGTATGAAATCCACTTTCTTTCCAGACCGCACTGTAATATCCATACCAACCGTTACCGTTGGATCCACATTTACTGGTGTAATTTCTTTCGTAATACGTTGTTTTTTACCGCTCTTATCAACGGTTTCTAGCGTAACGGGATACGTTTTATTGTCTCTGTATGTGTGGGTGTATGATCCACTCGCTGTTGTAACGGATGGGGTTCCGTCTCCAAAGTTCCACGTACTTGATACGATTTCACCTTCATCAAGACCTACAGACGTATTATAAAAAGTCACAAATTCTCCTTCTTTTGGAGCTTTTGGCAAGAAGGCAAAGTCAGCCGCTTCGACCGTCTGCTCTAGAGAGTATGTGTCAATGTTGCCTGCAGCATCTGTTGCCTTTAAGGTGACGTTGTACGTTCCAGGTTCTGAATAAACATGTGTCGGACTCTTCTCCGTACTGACGGGCATGTCATCTCCAAAATTCCATTCCCATGAAACGATATCGTTTTCCGGGTCTGTCGATTGATTGTTGAACGTAACTTTCGGAGTACTGATTAGTCCTGTTTTCACCTTAAACTGTTGGGTAGAAATCACATTTCCACCATCCTGTGCGTTAAGTGGACGGTACATAATATATTTCGCTAGTACCGGCTTTGATAGCTTAAATTCTTGCAAGTTCCCATTGTTTTCAGCTGTTGCCTCTAAGACTGTAGTAAATTCCTCCCCATCAGTAGATACAGCTACCTCAAAATCCTTTACACGTTGACCCGGAAAACCCGGCCGAGGCATCAATTCAATTCGATCAATAAGATACGTCTTCCCCTCAGCTAACCTGATTTTTACCCATTGATTATCCTTTGAACGTGTTGCCCAAGGATTGGAATTAATATTTGCATCAATCATTTGTTGTGGAGAGTGGCTTGAATCATACTGACCTGAAAAGGCTTCTACCCTTGCACCAGATTCAAATAAAGCTACATTTTTCCCGAAACCTTCAGGATAGAAAGATGCAGTTGGTTTTAAGCTTATATCGGAAGTCTCTCGGTCACAATCGTCGTCCTTTCCATTCCCAGGCTTCTCTGTTGCACCAGGATAAACATTCGAATCAGAATCATCACAGTCGGTATTAGAATTCCATCCATCCTCATCATTGTCTGGCATAAGAACTGATACAGGCCAACTGACTGTCTCGTATCCACTATGAGTGGAATTATCCGACACGATTGCTTCAATAATATGCTTCCCAACTTGGCCTTCCGTTGGGGTGAACGTATATCCACTTCCCTTTTTAACAAGTATTCGGTCAAGATACCACTCAATGTTCACTTGATCATTTTCCTGATCAGCTGCTTCAATGGAAAACTCCTTCGAATCACCAACCACAATTTCTGTCGACGCCCTGTCTGGTACCATCGCAGTGATAGAAGGCCCCTTATTGCTATTTTCAATAAACACAGTTGCATAGCCAATATTCGACCAACCGCCTTTATTCGTAACCTTTAAACCTACTAATTTATTTACATTAATATCATATTTATAGGTTGGTGCCACTCCCGTCGCATCATCAAATTCTCCATCACCATCTAAGTCCCATTCATAGGAAACAATATCGCTTGGACTTGTTGATAGAGATCCGTCAAAATTGATAATACTTCCTTCCTGACCTGTATAAGGACCTCCCGGGTTGACTATTGGTGCTTGATCATTTACTGAAGGCAACACCTTTATATATTCAATCCAATGTTCCTTCATATTTTTCTCTAGCTCCGAAAACGAACTAATTAAAACTTCGTTCGTGCTTTTTAATTGATCAAGCTGACTCAGTACATCAGCTTTGTTAAATGAGAGGTTTTTAGAAAGCAGTTCAGTTTTCATTTCGTTAATTTGAGTATCTGAAAAACCTAAGTTTTTCAACTCACGTACCTGGTCAGTAGGAAATCCTTGTACCGCCACTTCATCCCGAAATGCCTGTAGCTCCTCAGCCATTTCGTCAAACGGACGTGGATCGGCTTCAAGTACTTGTTTTGCAATATCAATGGCAGTATTCGTACGAGCGATCTGCTGCTTTAGCTGTGAAGAATAATCCTGCACTGCTCTTGCATGAATAAGTGACCATTCTCCATTCTTTTCTATAGCGCTTCCTTGGTATCTTTCAATCGATGTTAAAAAAGACTTTAACAACGGCGCTTCATTGCTAAGTTCATTTCCTAATCCAACAAAAGCGATTGTCTCTGGGTCATTACTATCTGTTTCAATCAGGTCCCGGGTTTCAAGGGGTGTAAGCTTTTGAAAGTCAGGGTTTGGCGGGTCCGCATGAATCCCTTTATAATGGGAAGCTGTAGATAAAATATGCTTTAACGCCATCTGCTTTGGATTAACACCCGTCATGATCTCTACGCCTTTTGTTAGCCCAGTAAAGAAACCATCAATAATCCCACTATGCTTAATGTCCCATGGGTTTGGGCCAGGGAGAGGTCCGCCACCTACCTTCGGACAAACAAGTGTAAGGCTAAAGCTTGTGCTTACGGAAAGAGCCATCTCCTTCAACCCACTACACTGCCAAACCTTTCCGACGGTTCCAAGATTAGCTTGCATGGTAAACAACATCTCGTAAGAAGTATGGATGCTCTCCCATTCCTCCTGTGACTCACCTGCTGCTTGCTTCAACTTTGCAATGGCTGGGTCTGCCATAATGTCTGGCATATCGGTAGGGAAAACTACCTCAAAAGCTTCTGGAAATACTTTATCTTCAGGTGATACCATCCCATCTTGACACTCGTCATATACAACCGTGTAAGTTCCAGGCCCTATTGAGCCTCCCGGCGCTGTAGCACCAATTAATTCCGATATAAAAAGCCCTCCATGTGCCCCTTGTACAGTATTCGGTGCTCCAGAAACATCCTGTAGCTTTTCACCTGGATTCCCTTGACCGCTTGATACAACATAAATATCAGCAAAAGGAACATCTAAGTCATCCACACCGTCCTTTGAACACCCTTTCGTAAACTCTATCGCCCCTGTATGAATTCGAATCTCTTGATTCGGTCCAAACGAAGCAAAGGTTCGACCATCCTCAGTCCACATTAAAAATTGTGACCCTGCCGATGCTTTAGGCAGAGGCAACCCTCCTAATATGTAGATAAATACAAATTGGAGCACGAGCAACACCTTCATTGCTCTTTTCATCCATTCTTTCCTTTGTCTCCCTTTCATCAACTATTCTCCTTTTTCAAATCCCACATTGTATTTTTCTGTATACATTACCAATAAATTCTAGACTAGAAATACTCCTATTGAATAGGGTATGATTTCCTTAACATTTAGGAATTTTCTCAGGACTTTTTCAGGGAAAATCGAGCATGTTATTTTTAATAAGATAGGTAAATGTGCACTATTAAGAACAATATGTTCGTAATTTACAAAAGAACATGTTTTATTTCCAATCTGAATTAAACACTGTTACAATCAAATAAAATAAGACATCCGAAGGCGAAGGTGACAAATGTGATTGAAATAAGAACCTCAACACTCAGTGATGGAGAGCTCAATAGAGGCGTATTTGCAACAAGAGATATAAAAAAAGGTGAACTAATCCATGAGGCACCTGTTATTCCTTATCCGAATGACCAGCATGAACATATTGAAAAAACACTACTTGCTGATTATGCATTCGAATATGGAATTAATCATTCCGCCCTCCTACTTGGGTACGGTATGCTCTTCAACCATTCGTATGAGCCAAATGCAACGTATGAAATTAACTTTCCAAATCATACCTTTGACTTTTATGCTTACAAAGATATTAAAGCTGGAGAAGAAGTATTAATAAACTACAATGGTGAAGAAGATAATCAAGATCCACTGTGGTTTAATGAAGAGAAATAAAAAATAAGTCTCAGTTCACGCTGAGGCTTTTTTTGTTAAATATTTCGACAAAAGATCTAGGAAAATAGTATTAAATTTTCCAATTACGAGCCGATAATAGAAAGTGAGGACAGATAATTCATCGAAAAACACTAAACTACAAAGGAGCAACCATCGATGAAATGGATTAAGAATTTAAAGATTGTACAAAAAATGCTTTTACTAACATCAATCACTTTTGTAAGTCTACTTATCGTAGGAGGTATTGGATTTTTTCAGCTTACAAGTATGGGAGATAAACTTTCTTTCATGTACGAAAAGAATCTTCAGCCTATACAAACGGTTAGTACATTGCAATCTAATGCTCAATATGTTCAAACCTACTTAATAGAATTAATGACTACTAGAGACACAAGTAAAAAGAATGAACTAATTGATGAGATGGATGCAAAGCTTCAAGCGAATCGTGAAATAAGAGAAAACTATAATACAAATAATCAGGAAGAGATTAAAATTATTTCACAAGTAAATGACCTTGCACAGAATCTTCAAGAATCTAAAGAAAAAATTGTAGCTTTATCGTTAAAAAATGAAAACTTTGAAGCATATGAAATTTTCACCGAAGAAACAGAAGCAATATTAAAAGAAATTGACGAACTATATTTACAGTTAATTGAAATTAACAGTAGTGAAGCCAAAAGCGTGAATTCAGATAATAAAGACTTTATTAAAACATCCTCTTTGATCATGTTATCTATCATTGTAATTGCTTTAATTGTTTCCGTAGCAGTTAGTTGGACAATCTCAAAATTGATATACGGACCGGCAAAGCAAATGGAATACCTAATGCAAAAAGCAAAAAATGGGGACTTAACCGTTCATAGTGACTATGAGTCAAGGGATGAAATCGGGTCTCTCTCAAAATCATTTAATGAAATGATTACCCAAATTAAATCACTAATTATGATGGTTCGTGAATCTTCAGACCAAGTTGCCGCCTCTTCTGAGCAGCTAATGGCTAGTGCTGAAGAAACAAATAAAGCCGCAGAACAAATTGCTGAAGCTAGTTCTATTATGGCAGCTAACGGCGAAGCATCTGTAAAGGGTACAGAAGTTGTATCCATTTCTACACAACAAATGGCAATCGGCATTACAAATATCGCAGATTCTATTACGCAAGTTTCAGATCATTCAAATGTAACAACAGAAGAATCAGAAAAAGGAAATATCGCACTTAAGAAAACTATTGACCAAATGGGATCCATTAATGAAACCGTCCAAACATCATCTAGTATTATTAAGGACTTAGGAGACCGATCTTCTGAGATTGAAAAAATCTTAGCAGTTATCTCTGGTATTTCAGAGCAAACAAACTTACTTGCTTTAAACGCAGCGATTGAGGCAGCAAGAGCCGGAGAACATGGAAAAGGCTTTGCTGTCGTGGCTGATGAAGTAAGAAAATTAGCAGAAGAATCAAGACGTTCTGCTGAACAAATTACACACTTAATACACGATATTCAAAGCAGTACTGCCAATGCAGTTGTATCAATGGATAAATGTACAACAGAAGTACAAACTGGTCTTGTACTAATTAATGATACCGGTAAATCATTTGAGAAAATTCTTCATTCTGCTTCGGATGTATCAAGACAATCGGTTGAAGTATCTGCTGCAGTTAAGCAGTTATCTTCAAGCGTGGAGCAGGTTGCCATGGGGATATTTGATATCTCTATGAAAACCGAAGAATCTTCATCAGGTTCTCAAACTGTGGCTGCTGGAGCTGAGGAACAGCTTGCTTCAATGGAAGAAATCACCGCTTCTGCTCATTCATTAGCTAAAATGGCTGAAGATCTTCAAGCAATGGTAAATACGTTCAAAGTGCATGAATAATAATAGAAATGGTGCTAAAACCTCAAAGGTTTTAGCACCATTTCTTTTATCTTAATTAGGCATAAAAAAACAGATGGCCATTTGACCATCTGCTTTTACGTATATTTAACTTAAGCTTTTTTTACGTTCGTAGCTTGAAGTCCACGTTGACCTTGCTCTGTATCAAAAGTAACCTTTTGACCTTCGTCTAAAGATTTAAATCCTTCGCCTTGAATCGCTGAGAAGTGAACAAATACATCTTCTCCACCTTGAATCTCGATAAAACCGAAGCCTTTTTCTGCATTAAACCATTTTACTGTACCTTGTTGCATGTTGTTTCCTCCTGCGTGGAATACTCCACAATTAATACTATCATTGCTCAATGAGATATCAAAGGCGAAAAAGCTTTCACTATTTTTTCCTTACAGACCGAACAAAAATAATTCTATCTAAGAATAACAGGTTATGAGCAATAAAACAATGATAAGTAATAATTACATAAATTCTCCAACCACATAGGAAGTAAATTATACAAATATTTTAGCTACTTTAGTCATCACTTTTTTGTCATTCGCAGTAAACTTTTTGGGCTTACTTGGTGTAGATAATTTTAAATTTCTCTGAATCTCTGAGGTAGTAATCTGAAGATAAAAAGCACTGGAATCTTCATCTCCATCTAAGTACCCCTTTAGGATCTTCATTTTTTCAAGTGTGCCTGTAATTTTCTTACTATAATCCCACTTGATTTGATTTTTGTATCTTGAATCCAACTTTTCCTTTAAGGAAAAAGCCTCTTCTACTGCTTCTTCAGGTGTTTTAAAAAAGGAGTTCACTCTTTTGATTCCTTTTTTTCTAATTCCATCTGCTACTTGAGCTTGGTAACCGACTACAGTCATTTTTGGCCATCCTTCCTAAGGGTCTCTTGCCTTCTACAAATGAGAACTAGAAGACCATATGGATGTTCCCTTCTTACTAGTATATCCTTTTATATCCAGTAAATACCACAAATATGTATTATACGGCTTTAATCAATCAAAAAAGTTCAGTAGAAATAGACAATTCACACTAAGGAAGCCTTCGGACGAAATGACACTCACTACGAATATAATAAGTTCTTATGCTATATTTTCTTTACAAATTCCGATTTTAATTGCATCGCACCAAATCCATCAATTTTACAGTCAATATCATGATCGCCTTCGACAAGACGAATATTTTTCACCTTCGTACCGATCTTAATCACTGATGACGATCCCTTTACTTTTAGATCTTTAATAACTGAAACAGTGTCACCATCGTTTAGTACATTTCCGTTTGAATCCCTCACTACCTTTTGCTCTTCACTTATTTCACTTTCTGCTGTCCATTCATGTGCACACTCTGGACAAATATATAAAGTACCATCTTCGTATGTGTATTCCGATTGGCACTTTGGACAATTTGGCAAGTTAGCCATTCGTATTCCTCCGATCAAACTAGTTTTAACCCTCTCTTATACTGCCAAATTGTCTTCGTAAAAACAAGCATTCTTTACAGACACAAAAGACTATTTCATCCGGTAGCCACATATTCTTTACAAAACAATCTTCAAATTTGGAGGAGACAGATGATTAATCACTTCCAACCTAGTGCAAAACCTTATTTAATTACCAAAAGCCTTCATCCTGAGAATCAAGAGTCACCCATCTCCTTTCTAGACAACGACACCATTTCTTCTCGACTTTTTTATAGACGCAATCACTTTTCCTATCCATCACTCTCATACTCTAGCTACTGGCTTCCCGTTAGTGGTCATGTGAAAAAGCCAATGTTTTTTTCATTACAACAACTAACCCAATTGCCCTCAAAACAGGTAAAGGTATTTCTTGAATGTTCAGGGAATAAGCGAAGCTTTTTCGAGCCGAAAGTGTTTGGTGAGCAGTGGGAAAAAGGGGCGATGACCCAAGGACTTTGGAAAGGGGTACCATTAAGAAATGTACTAGAACTTGCAGGTATAAAAGAAAGTGCTTTAGAAGTAGTTGTTGAAGGATATGATTACGGGGAGCGTAAAGACACTGATCAATTAGTCTCTTACACTCGAAGTCTGCCTTTAGAAAAAGCACTTCATCCAGACACGATTATTGCTTATGAATTTAACGGCAAACCCATCCCTTTTAAGCACGGCTTTCCTTTCAGACTAATTGTTCCACAGTGGTATGCTATGGCCTCGGTTAAATGGATTAAGCAAATAATCGTTACTGATTTTCCTTTTACAGGTCCCTTTCAAACGATTGATTATGTATATTATCCGTACAAAGAAAGCAACAAAGAAGCTGTTCCAGTGACCACGGTCCATGTAAATTCAACGATTCAGCAGCCACTGGATAGAGACATTTTACAAACGGGCTCACACACAATAAGGGGAATAGCTTGGACTGGCCAAGGATATATAAAAAAGGTGGAAATTAGTACTGACAATGGAGGATCCTGGAACGAGGCAAACATAGAGACCATCGACCATACTGGTTATTCTTGGACTACTTGGTACTATCACTGGAGAGCTGAGCAAAAAGGTGAATACACCATTATGTCTAGAGCTACCGACTCGGATAATCGCGTTCAACCCAAAAAGCCTTTTTGGAATCGGAAAGGCTATGGCTATCATGCAATCGACAAGATAATGGTCAAAGTAGAATAAAGGAAAAGAAGGGATCTTTAAACGTCCCTTCTTTTCTCCATATTCAAAGTATCGACCAAATCAATTAGCTCCTGTAAGTCTGCAATTATATAGTCTGCGAAAACCTTTTCCCAATGAACATCCATCTTCCAAACTCCAATCATACCCGTATCCATACTAAATTAAGGCTTAACTACCAGGAAAATAGAACCCTTTTTTATGAAGGAGCTACATGAAAAATGTAGCTCTTTCTTGTTTTAAAAGGATTTGCAAACTTTTTCCTAAGAAAAAAGGAAAAAGGCTATCTTTTTATGAAAGCGCTTATATTTTATGATTAGCCTTGTATTTTACTATGTTAACAGGAGGAAGAATTCATGAAGAGATTAGTAACAAAAGGCATTTGCGCACTACTTTTAGTCGTCCTCGCATTTCAAGCGTTTGCACCTATAGGTAAAGCAAAGCAACTAAATTCAAACGGTCAAATTGCTTCACCAGAAGCCTCTATTGAATCAGGTACATATTACAAATCACAAACAGTTGAACTACAATCCTCAACACCAGGTGTAAATATCTATTACACAATGGATGGATCGACACCTTCAAAAGATAGTAACTTTTATTCTGCACCCATTACAGTTAACAAGAATACCACTATTAAAGCCATTGCCATTCGTGGGAATGCAAATAGCAAAGCATTAGAAGTTAGTAACGGAGAAACGATAAGTGCGGTATCCTCGTTCACTTATACATTCACAACAAAAGAAGCCATTGCTTCAAAATTCTTAAGTTTTACCTACAATGATATGCCTTATCGCCTTTATGTACCTGAAAATTATGATCCATCAAAATCGTACCCGCTAGTCCTATTCCTACATGGAGGTGGAGAGCGAGGGACTGATAACGAAAAGCAAATCCTAGCCAATGATGGTGCTGTAATCTGGGCGGCTCCTGAAAATCAAGAAAAGCATCCAGCCTTTGTCCTCGCCCCTCAAGCACGTAATGTACATGATGGCGGATTTGGAATCACTAGAGACACAAATAATAATATTAGTCTAAGCAGAGTGTTCGAGTTTTCCCAAGACTTAGAAACTGCCTATAATATTCTTCAAAAAGTTAAAAATGAATACAATATTGATAGCAATCGACTATACTCTACTGGATTGTCTCAAGGGGGATTTGGTACGTTCAATCTGAACATAAGATATCCTGATCTATTTGCTGCCATGGTACCAATTGCTGGTGGTGGAGATCCAGCTCAAGCCTCTAAGCTAGTGAATAAACCAATCTGGGCATTCCATGCAGTAGATGACATTATCATCCCGGTATCTTACTCACAAAACATTGTAGCAGCGATTCAGAATGCTGGTGGGAATCCAATTTATACGGAGTATCCAGCTGAGCTTGGATATAACCATGGTTCTTGGGTACCAGCGTATGAAAACAAAGAAATGATTGAATGGGTATTTAATCAAGTGAAAAAATAGATGAATATAAAAAGGTGTCAGAATCTCTAGCTGACACCTTTTTATATTGAAGTTTTGTAACAGAAAATTTCGCATGTAGCATGGAATATTTCAAACATTACTTCCCAAACTAATATTATGATGAAACTATTTAAACACTCACTTCTCATATTAGCAATCATACTTTGGTGCTTATTATTTATTTATTATCTTCATATAGAGGGAATTTTCAACTTACTTAACTATTAACGATTTCCTTCCGATTAGCCAACCATTTTCTAATAAGGCTTCTCGAACCGATCTCATAATTGCTGGTGCATTAGGTGTATCACTATGCACACAAATCGTTTCAACTGGGCTTTCCTCCAACAACCGCAAAGCTCTTTTGGCCATCGTGTTTGGCTGTCCAATTTCCTCTAACGTCCAGCCGAACATTTTCACATAATTATTTACGTACGGTCGATCAGCAAAATATTCGCTCACTACGTTTAATTTTGCTTCTTTTGCCGCATAATAAAGCTCTGAATTAGGCAATGTATAGATCTCAATTTCACGATTGAAGTCCAACACGGCTTCCACCGTTACTTCCGCTAACTCTCTATTTTCAGATGTCATCATATAAAGAGCACCATGCGGTTTAATATGAGACAATGATGTATTACTTTTTTGTAAAAAACCAGCAAGAGCTCCGAGCTGGTAAAGAGTATAATCGTATATCTCTTGTGGTTTAACTTTCATTTCACGACGTCCAAATCCTAGTCTATCTGGTAATCCTACATGTGCTCCAACCCTCACACCATATTGAGTTGCCAACTCGACAGATTCCCGCATGACATGTGGATCCCCTGCATGAAAACCACACGCAATATTAGCAGAGCTTATTAATGGCATTAATTCTTCATCGGCACCATACTTATACAGGCCAAAGCTTTCACCCATATCACAGTTTAAATCAATCAATCTCTCCAGAACAATTCCTCCCTTTGATGAATTAAAAAGTTCATTTGAGAAAGCTCACAGTCTACGATTCCCAGATATAGACTTTAATAGGTGTAGGGTTATAGTCATTACATGGGTTGTTTAACTGCGAGCAGTTGCTAAGAAGAACCATTGTGCTACATTTAGCTTTTAGCTCAACATAGCTTCCAGGTGCAGAAATACCATCAACAAATTCAATGGCACCATCCTGAGTAAAGGGTACAATACAAAAGAAGTTTACGCTTGGCGGTAGATCCCTTTTTGTATATCCCGCATGATTTTCTTCCATTAAAAGCAAAAAGGTATCACGGCAGTTATGCATATCAATCTTGTCATGTCCGTATCGGACCGTATTGCTTTGTGCAGAACAAAAGCTAAACCATGCATCATGACAACCAACCGTATCCGCAACTATGGTGATGAGTTCTTTACCTGATTCCGCAAGTAGGGTCGAACCGGTTTTTAGGTACATATTCTCCTGCTCAGCAATAGTTAAAACTGTACTATAGTGATCATCAGGATTCTCCGCATCATAAAACAAAGCATCAACTGATTGGTTTCCTTCTATGTCTTCAATTCTTATTACTTGTCCGGGTAGAAGCTTTTGCATAAATCCTTTTCCAGCCAAGATGGTTTCACTATATATCGCATCCTTAGCCTTACGTGGACTTCCCACTTTTGTTAAAACAGGCATTTGTTAGATCCTCCTTCAGGAAAAAGTATCAGTATAAAGCGTAATAAGCCCAATTATTTTCAAATGCACGACGATTTTCAGGGCGATTATTAACACATATGTCATCCTCTTCTACTTTTGGTGAAGACTGAACCTCCATTTTGACAGGTACAGCTGGATACTCTGTTTTTGGATCTAGAGGATTGGGTGTATTGGAAAGGACAACTAACAGATCCATATCCGTTCTCAAGGTCACGGTAGCACCTTTTGGACAATGATTTTTTTGGAATGTTAATTGACCATTTTCATCTGTAGCTATTTTAGAAAATAAATTGACTACTGGTACTAAATCACGTGCCCCTAAGCCATTTCGTGCAAGCTCGGTAATCAAGTTTTCTCGCCCACTTCGAAACCACTCATTTCGCTGGATTTGATAGGTGGTTACTCCATATTTAGCATCCGTTTTCTCACGGGTTGTACATCCAGCGATCGGATCATGCCAGCCAACACTGTCTTCTACAATACTTGCCAACACTCGGCCATTATCACTTAAAAGAACATGACCTTTTGTTAAATGGCTTGTAAACTGAGACTTTAGAGTGTCAGACATAACATAGCGCTCAGTTAAGTCCCTCGCGTTATAAAAAAGAATTGATACATTCGCACCTTCCTCAAGTGCAGTAAAACGAATAATCTTCCCTCGTTTAATAAACCCTGACCATTTTCCACCTGGAGAAAGAATGGTCGACCAAACGTGTGTCATCCTCTATTCCCTCCTTTTGACCCGCACCATCAATGCTTTAGTAGTGTAATGATATGTTTCTTTAGTTTCATAAATCGGTCCACTTCAACTAGTTCACCATTTTTAAATAGTTGAAGATCTGCATTAATTTCTTCTTTAATTTTTCCCGGGCGAGCGTCCATTACGTAAATTCGTTGGGAGAGAAAGATAGATTCATCAATGTCGTGGGTAATGAAGACAATGGTTGTTTTTTCTTTTTTCCAAATATCTAATAGCAATTGCTGCATTGACTGCTTCGTTTGTGCATCGAGCGCCCCGAACGGTTCATCCATCAACAATACCTCTGGGCTATTTGCTAACGAACGGGCAATGGCAACACGCTGCTTCATACCACCTGATAATTCTTTTCCATAAGAATTGGCAAACCGCTCAAGACCAACAAGTTCTAAGTATTTATCGGAAATGTCTTTCCGTTCCTTTGCACTAATACCTTTTAACTTCAAACCAAATTCAATATTCTCACGAACGGTCAACCATGGAAAAAGGGTATAAGATTGGAAGACCATCCCCCGCTTGACGCTTGGACCTTGTACTTCCTCACCCGATACTTTGACTGACCCAGACGTCGCTTCTTCTAGACCAGCTAATATACGAAGAATCGTTGATTTCCCACAGCCAGATGGTCCCAAAATGGAAACAAACTCCTCATTTTTCACATATAATGAAACATCCTCCAAAGCTTGGAACGTACTGTTTTTCGTTTCGTAGATTTTTGATAATCCATTGATTTCAATTTCGATATCAACCGGGTCAACTACCACTTTTGGCTGTACAATAGTAACCATTTAATTCCCACCTTCCACCCAAGGAAATAACTTTTTATTCGCAATCGCAAATGCTCTATCAATGATTAGCCCTAGTAAACCAATGACAATAATCCCCACAAAGATAGACTCTGTATCTAGGAATCTCTGTGCCTTCATGATAAAATAGCCAAGTCCATTATTCGCTGCCACCAGCTCAGCAACGACTAAATATGTCCAAGCCCACCCCATAATCAGACGTAGGGTTGTCATGAGTTTTGGTAGTAACGCGGGAATGATGACTTTAAAAATCACCTGCTTTCGGTTCGCACCAAGTGTATAAGATGCGTAAAGCAAATCTTTGCTAATACGATTTGTATCATCGGCCACCATCAAGATGAGCTGAAAGAAACAACCAATAAAGATAACCAAAATCTTAGCTGTCTCTCCAATTCCTGCCCATACCATGATAAGAGGAATAAAGGCTGCTGCAGGCATATATCGAATAAACTCTGACATTGGTAAAATAAATGATTCTGCGAATTTAAAGGTTCCGGCCAATATTCCAAGCGGAATACCAATCACACAAGCAAGTAAAAATCCCATAAATACGCGATACACACTTATTCCAATATGCTCCCAAAACTCTGGGCTTCCAAAAGAATGTGCTAACGAAAATACCACTGCATTTGGAGTTGGGAGGAAGACTTCATCAACTATGTTAATAAAACTAAAGCCACCCCAGAAAAGGAAGAGTAATAAAAAGGTAATACATACTCCTAACAAATACCATTTTTTCGGTACTTCTTCACGTATAGAAGTTAAGCTTCTAATTGTTCTATTTTTTGGTAGATTCATTTCACTCATCCTTTCTATTCTTATTATTTTGAAACATTTTCAACAAAGGAAGAATCAACAAAATCGGAGAAGTCAGGTATTTCATCTACATAGTCCTGTCTCTTTAAGAACTCTGCATTTTTTTCTGCTGTATAATAGAATGAATCATAACTGTTTCCTTCTTTAAAAGATGCAAGGTTATCTTCAGGAGTAAACATTTTGAACCCTTTAAATCCTTCTGTTAACTCTTCACTAGTAATACCAGCCTCTTTGGCAATAATGTCAATTGATTCTTCCGGGTTCTTTTCCAAGTAGTCAACTGCATCAAACCAAGCATTTACAATCTTTTGTAACTCTTCTTTCTTCTCTTTCGTAACCTCTTCTCGAACAACAAACACATCAGATACTAACCCAGGATAATCAGCAGAAGTAACCAGTTTATGTGTTCCTTCCTTGGCAACTGCTTTGCTTAAGAATGGCTCCCAAAGTCCAGCTGCATCAATATTTCCTGATAGGAAAGCATTCCCTGCATCAGGTACAGTCAGGTTTGTGAATTTCACATCAGATTCCTTCATACCTGCATCTTCAAGAGCTGTAAGTAGGAAGAAATGTTCAATCGTTCCTAGTTCAGTACCAACAGACCTTCCTTTTAAATCTTCAACCGATTGAATATCGTTTGTCGCAACAATTCCATCGCCACCGATTGAATTATCCGTAATAAAAATTGTTTTTAAATCAATTCCTTTGTCTAAAGGTGGAATTGCATCTAACAAAGCTTGAGTATTTCCATCAATTTTCCCGGTATTTAAGGCAGATAAAGAGTCCGCATAGACTGGGAACCAGACTAATTCAACATCAACACCATACTTTTCAAAGAATCCCTTTTGATCGACGAGATGCCATAAGTACCAGCTAGGTAGAGCACTAAAACCAATTTTAACGGTATTGCCACTGGATTCACTTCCAGAGGTTTCTTTTGTTGAACTTCCACAAGCACTTAAGAACATTGTTCCAACCAATACGACTGCTAAAAATACATGCTTCATTTTTCTCATTCTCTTCACCTCATTGTTAGATTTTGTTTTTGAAAAAATAAAAGAAGGATAAAAGAATGAGAGAATGAATCTCCCAGGCTTTTATCCTTCCGTGTATATAGAAAAAATTTCTATACGCTCTCTCTTGGACCAGACTTGATTTTAGTGTAAATACCCAGATAAGGGTGGATCATACACAAAACCAACGGAACCCTAGACAGCTTTTTGCTCTCACCGATACTGCTTAGAGAGCCTTTATGTAATTTTGATGATCTAAGTTGGTTTAAGTATATATGGATTACAAAACTCCCCCAACACTCGTGTTACATTTTCTAACACAGTTTTTATTTTCCACCAAATTCACATAAAAGAAGCACTTCATATGCGCGGTACTTCTCTTATTGGCTAGAGTACCTTTTTTACAAACTCATTAGAAAAAAAATAACCGTACTTCAAGCTCGAAGTAGGTTATCTTCAGATTATTGTTTTACTAAACAGTTATTCAGGCATACCTATTTTTCTTAAAGGATAAATCTGTAATTTCACTTCTCCTATTAAAGAAGAAACAGGGATTGGGCCAAAAAATCGACTATCCTTACTATGTAGCCGGTTATCTCCCATAACAAATAACGCTCCCTCAGGCACGACTGATTTCCCTGTTAATTCCTCAAGTGTAAAGTCTCCTGTCAATTTATCGAATAAAAGATCTTTTTTTATATTCTCTAAATACGGTTCTTCCATTGGGTTCCCATTGATATAAAGGGTATCATCTTTTACTTCTACCTGATCTCCAGGCAATCCAATTACCCTTTTAATATACCGCTCATCTGAATCTGGTGCATTAAATACTATTAGGTCAAATCGTTGAATATCCGATACTTTACTTAACAACAGCCGGTCATGCTCTTGAAAGGTTGGTAACATAGATTCCCCATAAACGATAGCAGGTGAGAATAGGAAGTGACGACAAATAAAAGCAACAATAAATGCAAACACAATTGATTTAAACCACGAATAAACTTCCTTTTTTGTAGTATCACTCACATCGATTTTCCTCCTTTATTTGAATAATTATATCATTGCTTACTAGGTTATATTAATTTCCCCTTATTTCGACCGCTTATCTATACCATATCACATTCCAATTGGAAACTTTTTCTTAAATGCTTAAATATGTTAAAATTTTGATAATTCAAACAAGGGAGAGTTGGGAATGGAGAACGTTTCACATCAAACGGATCAATGGAATGCGAACTTATACGATGAAAATCACTCATTTGTCTCGAAATACGGGAATAGTCTCATTGAATTGTTAGCACCCCGCAAAGGAGAGCGAATCCTTGATTTAGGATGCGGAACCGGTGATTTGGCGAAAAGATTATTTGAACAAGGGGCCCGAGTGATAGGGGTAGATAAATCAAATAATATGATTGCACAAGCATTAGAAAAATATCCTGAAATACCATTTGTCGTCCAAGATGCAACAGAACTACTTTATACAAATGAATTTGATGCTGTTTTTTCTAATGCTACTCTTCATTGGGTAACACAACCTAAGCAAGCTTTAGAATGTATATACAAAAGCTTAAAACAAGGCGGAAGATTCGTAGCAGAATTTGGTGGTAAAGGGAATGTACAAACTATCATTGATGAAATCAGCCATCAATTAGGAAAAGATATCCATAGAACTGATTTCCCTTGGTATTATCCAAGTATTGGTGAATATTCTTCGTTAATGGAGGAAGTAGGTTTTAGAGTTACTTTTGCCCAACACTATGACAGACCTACTCCACTAGAAGGGCCGAACGGTTTAAAGAACTGGATTAAGATGTTCGCACTGAGTTTTTTTCGTGGATTAGATGAGGAGGAGCAAGAGGAAATTATCAATAAGGTTGAACATCAACTAAAATCCAGCTTATTTCACAATAATCAATGGATTTTGGATTATAAAAGAATTCGTGTCATTGCCGTCAAGGATTAATAAAAGGCATCAAGATGAGAGTCCATCTTGATGCCTTTCGATTTTTTATTGTTTAACTTCTTCCCAATAATATTGTATGGCTTCCTTTCGAACAACTTCCGGGCAGTCAACCTCATTGTCCCAATGATCGTAGTTATTCTCACCATTCACATGTTGGATATCTACACTGTAGTATTTATCTTTATATTTAAAAATGATAACGACCATTTCTGAGTAACCAGCATCATCATTTCCAAGTTCTTGGACAAATTCTAATCCATAGGCGTCGTGGTTTTTTCGTTCAACAACAGAATCAAGTATTACATCTTTAGGAAACTTCATCTTTCTCTTCTCTTCCCTTCCATTTTATAAGCGTATTTTACTACGGTTATAAGGAAAAAGAAACATGATTTAACAAAAGGATTATGACAATTTTTTGAGCTTTTATAAATACCATTTTTATACATTTCACTTTGTTTCCAATGTCCATTTTTTGTATAGGTAAGAAGAACTTTTTGTTAACCTAAAAAATATTTAGTTGACAAAAAACACTCTGAAAATTTATTCTTTACTTATATAAAAAAATAAAGGGGATATTTTTATGAAGTTAAAAACAATTGAACTTACATTAGCCGCAATGTTTGTTGCATTAATGGCTGTAGGTGCAAACATTACCTCATTTGTTCCATTTTTGGTGGTAGGTGGAGTTCCAATTACGCTACAAACTTTTTTTGCTATTTTAGCAGGTTTGATTCTTGGTAGTCGTTTAGGAACGATTTCCATGACGGTTTATGCACTTGTAGGATTAGTGGGCGTTCCTGTTTTCGCCAAATTCGGAGCTGGTTTCTCCACTCTCTTGAGTCCTACCTTTGGATTTATCGTTTCATATGTGATTGCTGTTTTTGTAGTAGGAAAAATCGTAGAAAAGAACCGATCACTTTCTGGCTTCATCACAGCTGCTATGGTCGGACTTGTTATTAATTATATATTCGGAACAAATTGGATGTATGGCGCATACAAACTTTGGGCGGCAGCCCCTGAAGGCTTCACTTACCAAATGGCTTGGTCTTGGATGGTCGTCCCAATGCCAAAAGATATTATTCTTACAGTTCTAGCTGGAATTCTTGCTTTTAGACTAGAAAAAACTGTTTTATCAAAGGGTAGCTTCAAACATTTAAAAAGAACTGCTTAATAGCGGAAAGAGAGGATACATGGTGAATAACTGGAAAAAACTTGCTCTTGATGTATTAAATGGCCACGAGATCACGAATGATGAGGCGTTAAGTATCCTTACTTGTCCTGACAATGAGCTGCTTGAGATCCTTCAGGCAGCTTATGTGATACGAAGTCATTATTACGGCAACAAAGTAAAGCTTAACATGATCATCAACACCAAATCAGGACTATGTCCAGAAAATTGTGGTTACTGTGCCCAGTCCAGCATCTCAAGCGCACCTATCCAAAAATACCGAATGATGGACAAGGAAACGATTCTACAAGGTGCCGAACGTGCCTACCATCTAAACGCCGGCACATACTGTATTGTTGCAAGTGGCAGAGGTCCAAGCGACAAAGAAGTGGATATTGTCACTTCTGCCGTCGAGGAGATAAAGGAAAAATACGGTCTAAAGGTTTGTGCTTGCCTGGGTCTTCTCAACCCACTACAGGCAAAACGATTAAAGGACTCGGGAGTAGACAGATACAATCATAATATTAACACGTCAGAGAGTCACCATGAATCCATTACTACCTCCCATACATATGAAGACCGAGTAAACACAGTCGAGTTAGTAAAAAACGCAGGCATCTCTCCATGCTCTGGAGTCATTATTGGAATGAAGGAAACGAAACAAGATGTTATTGAAATGGCGAGAAGCCTAAAAGCATTGGATGCTGATTCTATCCCTGTTAATTTCCTTCATGCAATTGATGGTACACCCCTTCAAGGAGTAAATGAGTTAAATCCGCGTTATTGCTTAAAAGTTCTATGCTTAATGCGCTTTATTAATCCATCGAAGGAGATTCGGATTTCTGGTGGCCGAGAAGTTAATCTTCGGAGTCTTCAACCTCTCGGATTGTACCCAGCTAATTCTATTTTTGTGGGTGACTATTTAACCACAGCTGGGCAAGAAACAACGGCAGACCACAAAATGCTTCAAGATCTTGGATTTGAAATAGAATTTGCTAAGGAAGAAACCACAGCATAAAAAAAGGCGAGCATTCAATGCTTGCCTTTTTTTACACTTATATAAAGTTATATATTTATAGAATAAATGAAAGTTTCTCGATTCTTTATCATTGTTTCTTTTTCATATGACATTCCTATTCTCTCTGCTACTCGAATAGAAGGTGTATTTGGTTTATAAATCATCGAGATCAGCCTATGTAAATGTAACTGATGAAATCCAAACTCTTTAGCTGCATTAGCTGCCTCAGTCGCTAGACCCTGCCCCCAAAAGGATCGAGAAAATAAATAGCCAATTTCCATTTCTACCTTATCGTCCACCACTTGTGGTACAATCCCGCATTGACCAACAAACCTGCAACTGTCCTTTAATTCACAAATCCAGAGACCTGCCCCAATGGAGTTATAATTAGTAAGATTCCATCTAACCCAATTCTCCGCTTCTTCCTCTGTTTTGGTAGATAAATAGTATTTCATCGCTATAGGATCGGAGAATATCTCCATTAAATGAGGTACATCCGAAAAATTCATCTCACGTAATCGTAATCGATCTGTCTCTAGTACAAACATTATTTCTCCTCCTTCTGTTTTAAATGAGAATCCTTTATCTTCAAAAGGCGCAAACATTCAATAAAACGAACAATCTTAACAAAAAATTTTCATTAACTTCATGAAAACTCTTATATTAAGTCTTTGTAAGTATTACGGTATCGGTCTCTAGACTGTTCTTAGTCATGAACAAATTGTGTTAAGATACATCTTGTGTTTATATTAGTTTTTACCATGAGAGGAGAAATTTTACAATGTCTATTTTTACAAGATGGGCCTTTCGTAACAAAGCTGCTGTATCCATTCTTACGATCTTGGTCCTCGGCTTAGGGATCCTAAGCTACACAACATTACCTATGGAATTCTTTCCTGCAGCTGACCAGCCACAAGTTTCAGTCGTTGTGCTAGGTCAAGGATCAGACTCTGACACGATGGAAAAGCAAGTGACGAATCCAATGGAAACGGTACTCGAAGGAGTAAAAGGAAAAACGAATATCTATTCTACTACAGGAGACGGATATTCGAAGCTTGATATCTTTTACGACTCCAAAACCAATATGAAGGATGCGAAGCTAGAGGTACAAGATGCACTGAGCACGCTTACCCTTCCACCAAACGTGTCAAAACCAAATATTATTCAACTAAATACGAATATGATTCCAATCTCACAGATTTCAATTACGTTCGAGGACGGATTAACGGCTGAAAATGTAGAGTTTGCCAAAAAAGAAATTGTTCCCGTTTTAAAAGATATTGACGGTATTGCTAATATACAAACCATGGGAGAAGCGAATTCCTATGTATCTGTGAAAATAGATAATGCAAAGCTTGCTCAAACACAGGTTCCATTTCAAACCATCATGACCGTGTTACAAGGACAGAATTCATCGATGGCTGTAGGCGAGCAAACGATAGATGGTAAATCAAGTAATATTAAGGTTATTGGCAGTATCGATAGTCTGGAGGAGTTACAAAACCTACAAGTATCTCCAGGGGTAAGTTTAAAAGATATCGCAACGGTTAATAAACAAGAACCCAATGATACGTTGAACCACATTAATGGTGAAGATGGTCTTTTCCTAATAGTGACAAAGGATAGTGCATCTAATGCCGTATCTATCAGTAAAGAGCTCGATAAATCAATCAAGGAACTAAACGAGAAGTTTAGCCAATCGGAGACTACAGTGGTTTTAGACTTAACGGATATGGTTGAAAACTCTGTACACACAATGATGAAGGAAGTGTTACTAGGGGCATTGTTTGCAACGATTGTTATTATGCTTTTCCTAAGAAACATTCGCTCGACCTTTATTACAATTGTGTCTATCCCATTGTCCCTAGCCTTTACATTATTCCTCCTGTCACGCTCAGGAATTACACTTAATGTTCTAACTATAGGGGGAGTGGCAGTAGCTGTTGGCCGTCTAGTAGACGATAGTATCGTAGTGATCGAAAATATATTCCGCAAAATGCAAAAAGAAAAATTCTCAGTACCTTTAGTAATAGAGGCAACAAAAGAAGTAGGAACAGCCATCACATCGTCAACCTTAACAACCGTGGCAGTATTTCTACCAATCGGTCTTGTAAGTGGCTCACTTCAGGATATAATGCTTCCATTTGCATTAACGATTACCTATTCTCTGCTCGCTTCATTAGTAGTAGCTTTAACCGTTGTCCCACTCATGAGCGCAGGACTGCTGAAAAATACAAAGCTACCTGAACATAAGCCAGCGGTAAGATTCATTAAGCTAGTAACTTGGTCACTCAATCATAAATGGGCAGTCCTTCTCCTAGCACTATTTGTTTTTGCTGGATCGATTGTAACCTACGTAACGCTGCCGAAAGGTGCCATTGATAACTCAAGCTCCGATTTCATCGTGGCCAATCTAACGTACCCGAATAATACTCCTATTGACGAGGTAAAGGAAGGCTCCCTCAAACTAGAGGAGTTCATTCTTAAGCAAGAAGAGGTTGAACATAACTTTACTCAAATGGGGAATTCTGCTGAAGCTGCTCAATACGGAGATGTAAAATCACCAACAGCAACAAGCTTTTCTATTATTCTTAAAGATAAAAACGATACGGATCAAGTGATCAAACTGATTGAAGGTGAAAAAGAGAATTATAGCGATGCTGAGCTTACAGTTTCAGCTAGTTCGATGATGTCTGGCTCATCCTCCCAAATCACCATCGATGTGATGGGTGATTACTTATCTAATCTAGAAGAAACAGCTTTAATAGTGAAGGATGAGATTTCGGGTATTGATGGTGTTGAAAAAGTTTCTACCAATTTTGAAGAAAAGAAAACGGTCTTTTCACTTGAAGTGGACTCAAGTAAAGTAAACTCTGAACAAACAGCTCAAGCTGTGGCTGCCATGCTGAATGCTATACCAATTGGCATGATACAACTAGATCAACAAGATACGCCTGTATTATTGGAACCAATGCTATCTCCAGCTACAGCTGATGAGATTAATGATATCCCTGTTATTACTCAAACTGGCTTAGTCCCTGTTTCTGAGGTTGCTTCGATTACGAAACGCGAAGAATCAACGAGTGTCTTCCATAAAGATGGGGACCAATATGTTCGAGTAACTGCAAATATTGATTCTGCACGCATTTCGGAAATCTCAAAAGAAATGAATGAAGCTATATTTGGTGTTCAGGGAAAGGGCGGAATCAAACTTCCTGATGATATAGAAATTTTTGTTGGAGGAGCTAGTGTTCAACAAGCGAATGACTTCTCTGATTTATTTATGACAATGATTGTTTCCATCGGAGCTGTTTTCTTAATCATGGTGATTACTTTCAAAACAGTAAGAGCTCCTATCGCTATTCTATTCTCACTTCCACTTGCAGCGATTGGTGCTGTGCTTGGACTAGTGATTAGCAGAATTCCTGTGGATGTAACGGCTCTATTGGGTGCCCTTATGCTGATTGGTATCGTCGTGACGAATGCAATTGTATTGTTAGACCGTATTAAACAAAACGAACAAAAAATGATCATTCGGGAAGCGATTGTGGAGGCAACTGCAACGAGAATGCGTCCGATTTTAATGACAGCTGTTGCAACCATTTGTGCTATGCTCCCACTTTTGTTTAAAAAAGCAGAGACAGGTGCCCTTGTGTCACAAAGCTTAGCTGTTGTTGTTATTGGTGGATTAGCAGCAGCAACCCTACTTACTCTTGTTGTCATACCAGTGATTTATGAGCTTTTACATTTCAAAAAGTCTAAGAAACAACGAACACAATTAGCAAACGAACAAAGTATGGAAGCATAAAACAAAGCCAGTCACCGGAACTTGTGACTGGCTCTTTTCCTTATTGCTGACCTTTTTGCATAGACGAATCTTTTTCAAACAAAACAAGCAATGCTGGTAATAAAATCCCTCGTATTAAGAAGGTGTCTAATAAAATCCCGACCGCAACAATAAAGCCAAATACAAATAATAGTTGAATCGGTTGAGTCATTAACACGGCAAAGGTAGCAGCAAGAATGATTCCTGCTGAAGAGATGACACCACCAGTATTGGCTACAGCAATTTCAACTGCTTTCTTGACTGGGTGAATTTTTCTTTCTTCCATAAACCTTGAAATAAGAATGATATTATAATCAATTCCTAACGCCACTAAGAAGACGAAGGAGTAAAGTGGGACGCGGTTACTAACTGTATCAATATCAAAAAATAGGTTTGTCAGGAACATCCCTAGCCCAACAGCTGCCAGGAACGATAATAAAATGGTCCCCATCATATATAAAGGTAGCTTGAACGACTTTGTCATTACAATGAGCATAGCAAAGATGAGAATAGACTCTAACAGAACAATTACGATGAGATCTCTGTTATTCGTTGCACGATCATCAATTCGATTCGCTGTTTCGCCAGCGAAGTAAAGCTCACCCTCAAGACCTGCATCCTTTACAATTTGCTGCGAATTGTCTCTTGTTTTCTCCAACGCATCCATCGTTTCACTATCATATGGACTTTCTGTATAGGTAAGCGAAAATTGAACAACTTTTTGGTCATCTGTTACACCACTTGGACGAACACTGCTAACAAGGGGTTGTTTCTGTAGCTCTTTCATGATTGCATCCTGTTGCTCCATCGTGACTTGCTCAGAAGCTTCTAACAAGACAGTCGTGGGAGCTAAATCTCCCTTTTCAAACTTTTCTTCTAAGATTTCATACCCTATCCTAGATGGCATATCCTCTGGAAAGGACTTCATTGTATCAAACTCGTACTTCAGATTGAACATATTTAATGCCGATATCACCAAGATAATCCCAATCGCTACAGTTGAAACAACTGGCTTCTTCACTACACTTCGACCAATTTTACTCCAGAAAGAATTTGCTTTAACTGATTCCTCCCCAACTTTAGGAATCTTAGGCCAGAACGATTTTCTTCCGAATAGTGTAAAAAGGGCAGGAACTAATGTGACCGAAGCTAACATAATAATAAGCATTGCTGTTGCAAAAATAGGTGCAAAATTTCGGTAATCTCCAAATTCTGCGAAGAATAATACCAACATCGCAGCAAGGACTGTACCACCAGAGAAGAATACTGGTAATCCCGTCTCCCTCATTGCTTCTTTCATGGCTTCATGCTTACTATCGTATGTTTTCAACTCCTCACGATAGCGAGAAAAGACAAATAATGAATAATCAATGACTGCTGCAAATAATAAAATCGTCATGATCGAAAATGTTTGGTTGTTAATAAGTAAACCCGCTTTCCCCATTAGACCAAGCACTTGATTCACCACTTCATATACAAATGCGGCAGCAAGAAGTGGGATTAAAGCAAGTAGAGGTGACCGGTAGATCACTATTAACAATACAAGGATAAGGCCAACAGTTGATAAAAGGAGCACAACATCTGCTCGCGAGAACAAATCAAGAGCGTCTACAGCAATACCACCAGGTCCGGTTATCGTTAACGTTAAATCCGTAGATTCCTCAGCAATCTCCATCATCTTTTCTTGAGAGGTCCGCATCTCTTTCGCTTCAAAGGCAGCCTCAAAAGTAACTGGCAGGATGACTGTACTTCTATCTTTGGAAAAGAAGCTTTCTGTGGCTTGTGGTGGCAAAGTGGTTATTGGAACAATTTCCTTAACTCCCTCTACCTTTTGAACCTCCTTGATAAATGACTCTAATTCAGATACATTCACTATCTTGTAGTCGCTTGATTGAAAAACGAGAATCGCCGGAGTTCCGTCATTGTCTTTAAAATATTGATCAAGTTTATTTTGAGCAATAACTGACTTTGCATCACTAGGTAATGAAGTAATATTGGATGATTCGTAATCTTTCGCACTCGGTGCAAGTATGGCAAGAAGGACTGTTACTATGACCCAAACACCTAACGTAACCCATGTTCCTTTTCGGGTGGAAACTCCGTCAGTAATTCTCTTGAGTATTGATTTCATGCTTTTCTCCCCTTAATTAAAATTTATAGTGACACAAGTGTAACTTTGAGTAAAAATAAAAACACAATTGCCACCCTTATTATCAAGCGTAAGTGACAGTTGTGTCAATTATGAATGTGCAAACATTCCTTTACTAATGATTTCCTTGATTGAATCCACCCAAACCGACTTTGGTAAACCAAAATGATTTGGAATGGCTATGGATTGAAATATCAATCCGAGCATGACACTATCAGGAATATGTTCCTTCAGTTTACCTTCCCTTTTCCCAAATGAAATAAAGTTTTGCAGATAGCGATACATTTCTAGTGGAAGCTTTTCTAACTGTTCTTTATTTTCTTTTGCTTTTTCATTTGAACTAGATCCCATTTGTTGGACAACCGTAATGAGTTGATGAACTTCTGCTTTATCAAAAATAAGCTTCATTAAGAAATCAAACCGGGCTTCAAAGTCTCCCTGATTTTCTATCTGAGCTAAATCTCCAATAAATAACTGCATTTCATACAGCATAAAATCCGTAATTAACTCATCTTTGTTTTCGTAATATTTATATAAGGCTCCTCTTGAAACATCCAGTTGCTCTGCTAACAGGCCAAAATGGAATCCTTCATATCCATGTTGAAGAAGCATTTTCTTTACTAACTGAAACAGTTCTTCATTGGAAAATTTCCGTTCACGTGCCATAAGCTTTCACCTCTTCACTAATTATAATGAAACCTTATGGAGGAAAAAAGGATTTCTTTTCTTTGTGTACAGTTTGTGGGGCATCGATAACGACTAATTAAAACTTATTTATCTCAAGGTCATTCTCATCATTTTTAAAAATCTCTTTGTTTTCATCTTCCTCAGAAAAGGGAGCAAACCCTGGAGGTGTTTCCGAAAGTTCCCCATCCTTTTCCCCTTCACCTGACTGAATAAAAGGCAAAAGGTCTTGAATCAAATTTGAGCCTTGAGCAATAAACTGCTTCCCTTTATTCATCACATCATCAGGAGAATGTCCAAGAAAAACAACCATTACTAGTCCAATGACAACAAATGGAAGTACCATTCGAAATACAGAGCGAACGATTGAAACGATTATAAATATAAAGACTACACCAATGATAAAAGTCACTAATTGATTATTGGAATGGAAAAGCTCTTGCAAAAGCTCGATCATTAAGACACCTCTTTGAAGAATATACTACTATCTTTATGAACGAACCGAATCGCTTTTAAACATAGATTGTTTGACTTACTATTTCTGAAGGTATAACTTCTCTAAGTCATCTACCTCTGTTCAATTCTTTAGTATAAAACATATGATGCTGTTATCATCATGCAAGTTCCAATCCACAAAAATATCCGCGACTGGATGGCTAAAGATTTCTTCAAAATGTCCATTATGATGCAAAAATGATTTTTCTAATTCATCTTTTGTAACAAGTAGAGTTTGCTCATAGCCTTTGTCAATTAAAGACTTTTCAATTTCAACCAAAATTCCCTTTCTCTTGACCAAATACACCCTTGGCGTGATAAAAAACGCTTCTGTATTTTCCGGTTTTTTCTGTACGATAATGCTTATTCGGTCTACCTCATCGATTAGATTTTTAAAGATAGGATTTTCTTCACTTTTTGCAACTGCCCCTGTTACATTACTCTCAAATTCAATTGTGATCATACCTGTATTTTGATTATAATTCCAATCATGATAAGCTGATTTTACATCAGCCCCAAATTCGATTTCGAGCATTCCCTTCAGTTGAGTTAAAATTTTATCCATGACTATTGTGCGGGACATGTCTATCTTGTCTGAGTTTCCACTTTCAAGCAATACAGATTCCATTGGGGAAAGAAACCTTCTTATGTAAAGAACAAGATATGGACCGTTAGCAAATGCAAAGCAAGAGTCTGGACCACGTCCAAAATTCTTCCGTAACATCTTACTGGTTAAACTACTTATGCTCATGAGTTTTTCATGAAAGGGTTCAGTAGACATATTGGTTAACCTCACTTTCTTATTTAGCTATTAAATTTATTTAGGTAGAATTAGGTTGCCCAGTGCTTTTTTATTTTATCTTTTCATTCAAAACAAAAAGAAGTGGATACTTGCGTCCACTTCTTTCTTTGTAATAGTTAATTTATTCTACCAAAAATAAAAATTAGATAATTTTTATTTTCCACATAATCCCACATCATAAATATATCTTCAATGGAGCG
This sequence comes from Robertmurraya mesotrionivorans, assembly GCF_050971805.1. NCBI lineage: Bacteria > Bacillati > Bacillota > Bacilli > Caryophanales > Bacillaceae > Robertmurraya > Robertmurraya mesotrionivorans. Next base: position 45,746 of record NZ_JBPCCH010000024.1, read on the forward strand.
ATTCAATGCTTCTTCAATTATGTTCTTGTGTGTCATATATCCCTTTTTAACGTTTCTAGCTTGGGTAAGCAATAGCTCCATTTGTCCTCTTTCATAAATGAAGTTTTCAAGTGGTAGCAACACCCCTTTTGATTCAACAGCATAGCTATTAGTAGGGGAAGGGACGGTTCGTAAAGTAACTGGGATTTTATGAAACTGAGTACCAATTTTTCGAATCACCTTGTTCACTCCATCACTACCCTTTTCCTCTGTTTTTAAATCAAGGTTAACAGAATTAGAAACGAGAAGTAGCATACCTGAATTCGTATCATAATTCCAATCTTGATAAAAGGAATGGAATGGCATCCCTAATAACCTGGACGATTCTTGTAAGAGCTCGTCGGAAAGTGATCTAATGACAGAGGTTCGAAACTCTGTGATTAAATTATTTTGGTGATCATTATAAAGAATTTCTTCAGCAGGTGTCATAAAATTCCGTATATAAACGTATAGCTTGTTCCCCTTAAAAACAGTAAAACAGGTCTCTGGTCCTTTCCCGAATCCTCTCTTAAGCAGCTTGCTAAATGAACTACTGAGAGCATGCAAATCATCTTGCGTAGCCAGCATTCAAATCCCCCTTACATAAATAAAAAGGCCTAACTTCTCAAAAAAGAAGTTAGGCCACGGTTAAGACGACTATATAATAGTTTCTACCATTTACCATTTTAAATAAAAAGTCATAATAAAATTGTATATAAATGTATTATTCCTTATAAAACTAATGACAGCAAGACATTAGACAAGGATTATCATACCATTTTTCTCATCGGTTCACAAGATTTAATTCAAATTCCTAAGAGGTTCTCTCCAGGCATAAATCGTACTTTCACACATGTACCCTTAGAGTCGCTCTTAATATGAATTGTTCCTTTATGTTCCTTTATAATCTGTTGACTAACAAGCATCCCTAAGCCCGTTCCATTTTCCTTTGTAGTAAAAAATAGCTCCCCTACCCGATCAAGAACTTCCTTGGGTATTCCACTTCCTTCGTCAACAATTGACACCTCTATGCTCATGTCTGTTAATACTCCACCTTCAATACGAATATTTCCCCCATCCGGCATTGCCTCTATAGAATTTTTTATAAAATTAATAAACACTTGTTTTAATTGATTGTTATCGCATAAGAGGAATGGGTTTTCAAAATAAAAATTTCTCTGTAGCTGAATATTGTTTAATAGCGCATGTGGTTCCATTAGGGTCAGCACCTGATCAAGTAGTAACTGAATATTCACCTTTTCATACTTTTGCGTATTTGGCTTTGCTAGAACCATCAACTCTCTTAGGATAAGTTCTATTCTTTCGATCTCAGAATCAATAACTCCGTAATAAATTTCATTTCCTTCATACTCATCTTTTAATAGCTGTAGAAATCCCTTTATTGCTGTAATAGGATTACGAATCTCATGAGCTATACCAGCTGCTAAGTGTCCAGCAGTTGCACGCTTTTCTGACAATTGTGCTAACTGGTCGATGACATCATTACTATCTTTATTGTTGATAGACTGCTCGAGAATGATATATGAGCCTATCCATTGATCATTCAAGTAAATCGGCATGAGTGTTACGGTTACATCAGTAGTCTTGTCGCCCTTCCCCTTTACCCTTGATTCAAAGGTCATTCGTTTTCCCTGTGATTTTCCTTCATAAAAAGAGTGACCTTCATTTAATACCTCTGTATCGAATAGGTCTTTTAATCCTAGCCGCTGCAAATGATTGGTTGAATAACCAAAAAGGTCTTCACAAGGCTGGCTGGCATATTCAATATTTCCTTGAGAGCAGATTACCAAAAAGGTATCCTTGCTCTTTGAGAGGATAGAAAAGCCTTTTTTTATGTTGATATCTATGAATTCCTTCAATAGAATGCTTTTAGTTTCATCTCCAATATTAGCCATTGGGCAGGATACTCTCCTTTCTTATATATATTTTTGTAAACAACATATAAAAAGCCACCGTAAGCAATAGGAGAGATTCCTATTGCTTACGGTGGCTATAAAATCTAGCGTATATATCTAGAGTCCGTTAACCTACATTATTATTTTCCTACATTTATCATTCAATAGATCAAGGCGTTAATCCCTGTATCCAACATAAATACTATACTATTCTCTTCCATTTTACAATTCGTTTTTAGTACTTTCTTAAAGTTATTCAGTATGTTAATAACGTCTTATCAACAATCATCTTGCGAAGCATGTTAGTAAATTGTTCAAAATCCATATCTACCGAATTCTCTGAACCATACTGCCTCACACTAACCGATTGATTTTCCTCTTCACGATCACCTACTACTAACACATAAGGAATCTTTTTCATTTGTGCTTCTCTTATTTTATATCCTAGCTTCTCATCACGGAAATCAACCTCCACGCGAACTTCTTCCTTTTGAAGTAGCTGTTTTAATTTCTCCACATACTCGAGATGAACATCATTCGAAACTGGTATAACCTTGACTTGAACTGGTGCTAGCCATGCAGGAAAAGCTCCGCCAAAATGCTCTATTAAAATACCTAGGAAGCGATCAATAGATCCAAATACAGCTCGGTGAATAACAACAGGTCGGACCTTTTTGTTTTGTTCATCAATATAGGAAAGATCAAACTTTTCAGGCATTTGAAAATCGAGCTGAACTGTAGCACACTGATGGCTCCTTTTTAAAGAATCCTTTATGTGAATATCGATCTTAGGCCCATAAAATGCCCCGTCCCCTTCATTAACTTGAAAAGGTAGACCAAGTTTATTCAAAACATTTATCAAAGACCCTTCTGCTCGATCCCATAACGCCTTCTCCCCCATATAATCCTCCGGTCTTGTCGATAACTCGATGCTATAATCAAACCCAAATACTTTATATACATAGTCAATTAGTTGTAGAGCGGAAGAAATTTCATCTTCTATTTGCTCGGGTGTTACAAAGATATGTGCATCATCTTGGCAAAAGCTTCTTACCCGTAACAACCCATTTAGTGCACCACTAAATTCGTGCCGGTGCACCTGACCAAACTCCGCCATACGAATCGGAAGGTCACGATAAGATCGAAGCTTATCCTTAAATATCAGCATATGTCCTGGACAGTTCATCGGCTTTAAAGCAAAGCTTTGTTCATCCACTTCTGAGAAATACATATTGTCTTTATAGTGATCCCAATGACCAGATTGCTCCCATAGGCGCTGATTCATCATAAAAGGAGTTCGAACCTCTTTATAGTCAAAGGAATTTTGAATCTTCCTTAAAAATGTTTCCAGTTCATTTCGAATCAATTGTCCGTTAGTTAAGTAAAATGGCATTCCAGGTGCTTCTTCCGAAAACATGAACAGTTCAAGCTCACTTCCTAGCTTCCGATGATTACGCTTAGTAGCCTCCTCTAAAAAGTGGAAGTATTCATCGAGTTCTTCCTTTGAAGTAAAAGCAACCCCATACACACGTTGTAACATCTTATTATTGCTATCCCCTCGCCAGTAGGCCCCCGAAACATGAGTTAATTTAAACTCTCTTACATATCCAGTGGACGGTACATGTGGGCCACGACATAAATCATAGAACTCACCTTGACGATACACAGTTATTTTTTCTTCAGTTGGAATGGCCTCAAGCAATTCCTGCTTATAAGGGTCATGAGCAAAAACTCGCTTCGCTTCTTCTCGTGACCACTCTTCCCTTTCAATATTTAGGTTTTCAGCAACGATCTTTTTCATCTCTTTTTCAATTTTTACTAGGTCTTTTACTGTAATACTTTCTGGGATATCAACATCATAGTAAAATCCATTTTCAATCACTGGACCGATAGATAAATGGACATGATTATACAACCGTTTAATCGCTTGAGCTAACACATGGGCAGTTGAGTGTCTCATAATCTTAATACCCTCTTCTGAATTTCTTTCAAGCAATTGAATACTTGCATCGTTATAAATCTCTCTTTTAAGATCAAACATCATTCCGTTCACCATTCCGGCGATCACTTTCTTCCGCAAACTTGGGCTTATTCCCTGAGCGATTCCCTCTAAAGTTACACCTTCTTTATATCTTTTCATACTTCCATCAGGGAATTGAATATTTACTTCCATTAATATGGCCTCCTTTATAAAATAAAAAAACACACCTGTCCCTCAAACAAGGGACGAGTGTGTTTGTCTCGTGGTTCCACCCAACTTCCCACCTCTAAAAAATTAAGAGGCGGCTTCGTTTTGCTGTATCGTAGCAGCTACGGTATTGATTACTGTGACTTCACCAATACGGCTCCAAGGTGGTAAATGCAACTGCTGTGTTAGGAAGATTCCAGCCTTGTCTTCCCTCTCTGTTAACCTTTCAGTAGCACTCATGTCCTTTTCATTGCATGAATTATTTACTTAAAAAAAACAAAAAACACACCTATCCCTCTAACAAGGGACGAGTGTGTTTGTCTCGTGGTTCCACCCAACTTCCCACCTCTAAAAAATTAAGAGGCGGCTTCGTTTTGCTGTATCGTAGCAGCTACGGTATTGATTACTATGACTTCACCAATACAGCTCCAAGGTGGTAAATGCGACAGCTGCGTTAGGAAGATTCCAGCCTTTGTCTTCCCTCTCTGTTAACCGTACAGTAGCATTCATGTCCTTTTCATCGCAAAATAAATTGTAATTTATTAGATAATATATAGAATAATTTCCCTTTCGTCAACACTTTTTCAACATATTTTGTAAATTAATTGGAAAAAGTAAAGTCGAAACAATCATTTTTATTTGTAGGGAGACAACTATGCACTTACTATTATTTACCCTATTATTCTTGCTTGCCTACGGATTCGGCAATTGGCGAGAATGGTTGAGATATAACCACACTATTTTCTATGTAATCACATGCAATTTACTATATAACTTCTTTTGTCATGACAAATTGCTGTGGGAATATAAGCCGGATTATATCCTTAAGTCACACATTATCATTGATCTTTTATATACGTTTATTGCTTTGCCCGCAATTACACTTTTGTACTTATCATACTATCCGTTTGCTAAGCCATTGTTTAGACAAATCCGTTTTATTGGCCAATGGGTCATCTCCTCCATGGCAATCGAGTATGTTTTCTATAAATTCGACAGGCTTCTTTTACATAACAATTATTACTATTGGATGGATTTTTTCTTTTATCCAATCATGTATAGCATGATTCGATTACATTATTCACGCCCAATTTTAACCTATGTGTTATCAACGGGTATTATTAGCTTTATGTTGTGGTATTTTCATATTCCACTCAAATAATTACCTTCCCTTTTTATTAACTGAAATCCCCCTTACTCTTGATAATTCCATTCTCCCTTTTCAAATCTTTAAGGTTTTTTTAAGGTTTCCTCTTAATAATGAATTCATAACAATGTTTTCATATTGAGGAGGTAAAAGGTTTGAAGAAATGGATGTCTATTGGAGTTGTTGTGATTCTGTTAGCTGGAGGGGGCTTTTGGTTTTATAAAAGCAACCAAACAGTTGCTACTGCGGAAGCACAAGTCATGACTTCTACCGTACAAAGAGGAGATATTGAGGTACAAGTTAGTGGTTCTGGCACCGTTGCTTCCATTAATAGCAGCGACGTGACAGCAGGCTCTGGTGGAGAAGTAGACGAGGTTCTTGTTAGTGAGAATGATGTCGTCGAAGAAGGAACTGAGTTAGTTACTTTTACGGATGGAAGTGATCCGATTACTGCCCCACATGCCGGAACGGTTACCACCCTTGATGTGGAAGCTGGAGACAACCTACAGAACGGACAAGTTGTTGCACATGTGACCGATTATGTAACTCTTCAAACAGTGATTGGGGTAGATGAGTTAGATATTGCAAGTATTAAAGAAGGACAAGTAGCAAAAATCACTGCAAGTGCTTATCCTGATGAGACATTTACTGGTACGGTTACAAAGGTGTCTAAAGAAGGAACTTCTACAAATGGTGTTTCTAGCTTTGAGGTAACTGTCCAATTTGATGATCCAAAAGATCTCTTAATAGGAATGTCAACTGAAGTAAATATCACAACCGAGAGCAAACAAAGTGTTCTTTATGTTCCGATTGAAGCTGTAAAAATAAATGGTAATGAAAAATATGTAACTATCCAAGAGTCTGAGACGAGTGAAAATGAAGAAGCTGTAACAACCCAACAAGTTGTAGAAACAGGAATCAATGATGACCAAAATATTGAGATTGTTTCCGGACTAGAGGAAGGACAAATTATTCAATTAGCTATTACAATCTCTTCGAGCATTGACTCAGCTACCGATCGAGGTGCAATGAAAGATTTCTCTGGAACTGGCGGTGCAAGTGGCTTCCCAAGTGGTGGAATGGGCACACCTCCTACTGATAGAGCAGGAAGAGGCGGCGAGTAATATGAAAAAACCAGTCATTGAAATCAATCAAATGTCCAAATCATACGAACTGGGCGGCGAAACGGTTAAAGCACTACAAGAGGTCTCCCTTCAAATTAATGAAGGGGACTTCCTTTCTATCATTGGCCCATCTGGTTCAGGTAAATCTACGTTTATGAATATGATCGGATGCCTCGACAAACCAGACTCGGGTGAATATTTGCTTGACGGAAAAAAGGTCAATAATATGAAGGATCATGAGCTTGCAGCCATAAGGAATGTGAAAATTGGATTTATTTTTCAAAATTTTAATTTACTAAATAAATTAACAGCCCTTGAAAATGTCGAACTTCCTCTGGTATATAGAGGATTAACTGTAAAGGAACGTAGAGAAAAAGCAATTAATAGTCTGGAAAGAGTGGGCCTAGGTGAACGAATCCACCATATGCCAACACAACTTTCAGGTGGACAACAGCAAAGGGTTGCCATAGCAAGAGCCTTAGCAGGAGATCCTCCTGTACTTCTTGCTGACGAGCCTACTGGTGCACTTGACAGCAAAACTAGTAAAGAGTTATTGCAGATGTTAAAAGAATTAAACAAACGCGGACAGACGATTGTCATTATTACCCATGACTTAGAGGTTGCAAAGGAAACCAATCGCATCGTTCGAATCCATGATGGACAGCTTTACGAAAATGGAGGTGATTGGTTTGAACCTAGTCGAATCTATCAAAATGGCACTCAAGAGTATCAAGAGCAATAAAATCCGAGCCATTTTAACGATGTTAGGAATTATTATTGGGGTTGCCTCAGTTATCACACTTGTCGGGGTTGGACAAGGCTCCTCGCAGTCTGTAACGGATGAAATCGGAAGCTTAGGGACGAACCTGATTACCTTGAGTGTGAATGATACGGAATTAGTCCAATTGAAGGACGACCAAATTCTAGAATTCCAGGAATTGAACGTTATTTCAGAGGTGGCCCCTGTTGTTACTGGGCGCATAAATGCAAAAAATCAGGAAAACACTGCACAGGTGTCAATAACAGGTACAACCTCTTCTTACTTATCCGTTAGAAATTTAACACTGAGTCAAGGTCAATTCATTACCGATATGGATGATGAACTACGACAGAAGGTGGTCGTCCTTGGATCAACTACTGCAGACACTTTGTTTCCATATGAAAACCCAGTTGGACAGAGTGTACAAATTGAAGGTGTATCATTCCAAGTAGTGGGAGTCCTTGAGTCTGTTGGTACCTCTCTCGGTACGAATGGGGATAATGTTATTATCGCTCCCCTTTCAACCACCCAGAGAATAACTCAGAGTACAGCAATTGGAACAGTCTACTTTCAAGCTGAGAGCGAAGACTATGTAAATCGTGCCATGTTCCAAGTACAAGGTGTGATGACTACCCTTTTCCCGAATTCAAGTGACTATTATTCTGTATCAAGCCAAGAGGATTTAATGGAGACGATGACCTCTGTTTCCGATACAATGACCCTTATGCTTGGTGGCATAGCAAGCATCTCCTTGCTTGTAGGCGGTATCGGAATCATGAATATCATGCTCGTTTCAGTTTCTGAGCGAACGAAAGAAATCGGAATACGAAAAGCCATTGGAGCTAATCGTAGATCAATATTATTACAATTTTTAATAGAGGCAGTTGTCTTAAGTACACTCGGAGGTTTAATCGGAGTGGTAATTGGATTAGGAGTATCAAAGCTAATGGAAGTATTCTCTAGCATCACCATTTCTTACTCCCCATCCGTTACATTACTTGCTTTCTTATTTTCCCTATTAATAGGAGTCGTTTTTGGGGTGTTCCCAGCTAACAAAGCATCAAAACTAAATCCGATTCAAGCGCTTCGTCAGGAATAACTTATCACTGGCCGTGAATATCATGGCCAGATGATATTTTAAAAGAAACTACGAAATGAGGTGCAACATGCATATAAAAAAAGGGCTAAACGTAGCAATTGTTGGATCCATGATTACCTTCGCTACTTTTTCTGCTTCCCCTATTAATCACGTTAGTGCCGAGGAAAACATAACAGCAGAAAGCACAACACGATTATCAGCACTTGAAACTTCTGAGTTTGAGCTCGATCAAAGTTTTTCGAAAGATGTAACCACATACACAGCAACTGTTTCAAATGAGATAAATAGCATGAGTTTACTTCTGGACACTGAAATCGATGGCACCCTTTTAACGGTAAATGGAGAGGAAGTTACAAGCAAAGAACAGTTGATCTACTCACTTAATACAGGTGAAAATATTTTTACAATAACGCTCACAAATGGGAGTGAAGTAACTACATATACACTAACAATTTTTCGAGCATTAAATGAAAATAGCAACCTATCTAATCTTACTGTTTCTAGTGGAGGTCTTAATTTTTCACCTTCTATTACAAGTTACTCAGTCGATGTTGAAAATTCCATAAGCTCGATAACTATTAAACCTGAAACCTCAGTCGACACATCTACTGTTAAAGTGGGAGAGATTACTGTGGATCCAAAGAATGGCCATACCATTGAACTCCCAGTAGGTAAAACCACCGTGTCATTCGTTAGCATAGCAGAAAATGGAAATCAGTCTAAGTATACTGTTACGATCACAAGAGCGGCTATGGTAAACAGCTCTACTGATACTAATACGACTGACAATACAAAAACCAATACCAATCAAACTACAACAACTAAGGACCAACCGACTATTACCAATCTTGTTTCAACTGCACAAACGGTGTCTAGTTCTACTCGAACATCATCGACTGCTCAGGGAACTTTAACAAGTAGTTCAGGAGCACAAACGGAAACTCCAACTACTGCTAATCTATCAGCACTAACGGTTTCATCAGGAAAATGGAATAAAACCTTTGATTCAGATACCTACACATATCATATAGCTGTCGGTACAGACGTAACTAGTGTTACGATTGCGGCTACAACTGATGAAAGTGATGCAGAGGTTGAAATCGAAGGAAGCACGAGTACGACAGTTGCTCTACCGGATCAAGCAAAAACTGCGATCTCCGTAGCCGTTACAAACGGAGATGACCGTAAAACATATGTTTTAGTTTTTGATAAAGAGAGAGAAGAAGTAGAAACTACTGAAACCTCAAATACTGATGAAACTACCGAAGCTTCTGTATCAAAAACCACCGATTCTAATGTTGCTCAGTCAACCATGTCAGAAAATCAACAAGGACAATATAAACAAGCAATGCAAACGTCTGATCAATCAACAGAAAATTCAGGGTCATTTTGGGACTGGATAAAATCCCTATTTAATTTTTAATATTATTGTTTTAGGAGCGTGTACAAAATTATGCAAGTATCTTCCATTGCTTCAAGTTCTACAGCATATAATTCTATGAATCAATCAAGTACTTCCATTGCAGCATTAGAAAAGCAAAAGCAACAACTACAAAATCAAATGGAAAAAGTAAAAGCATCTAAAGAAGACGAGGACAAAAAGCAAAAAGAGATACAACAGCTTGAAAAACAAATCCAGCAAATCGAAACAGAAATTCAAAAACTCCAAGGAAATAATTCTAACTCAATTGTTCAACAAACATCTTCTTTTAGAACGCCACTGGAGGATACAGTTGAGATCAGCGAGGAGGCTCGGTTATTAAGTCAAGGGCTGTAGTTCATAAGCTATTCGTACTGGAATTCTAAGATATTACCTTGGGGGGTCCAAATCCAGTGGCTATTTAGACTGGACTTCAAGATATTACCTTGGGGTGTCCGAATCCAGTGGCTATTTGGACTGGACTTCCATGATATTACCTTGGGGTGTCCGAATCCAGCGGTTATTCGGACTGGAATTCCATGATATTACCTTGGGATGTCCGAATCCAATGGCTATTTGGACTGGACTTCCATGATATTACCTTGGGGGGTCCGAATCCAGCGGTTATTCGGACTGGAATTCCATGATATTACCTTGGGATGTCCGAATCCAGTGGCTATTTGGACTGGACTTCAATGATATTACCTTGGGGGGTCCGAATCCAGCGGTTATTCGGACTGGAATTCCATGATATTACCTTGGGATGTCCGAATCCAGTGGCTATTTGGACTGGACTTCAATGATATTACCTTGGGGGGTCCGAATCCAGCGGTTATTCGGACTGGAATTCCATGATATTACCTTGGGATGTCCGAATCCAGTGGCTATTTGGACTGGACTTCCATGATATTACCTTGGGGGGTCCGAATCCAGCGGTTATTCGGACTGGACTTCCATGATATTACCTTGGGATGTCCGAATCCAGTGGCTATTTGGACTGGACTTCCATGATATTACCTTGGGGTGTCCGAATCCAGCGGTTATTCGGACTGGACTTGATGGAATTTACCTTTGGAAACCGCACCCGATGCTTTAAGTTTAAGTGGTTTAATGCATTAAAAATGATTCGATTTGAAATTAAAATTGAAAACATATTTTAACTGTACAAACAAGTATTATCATAGTAAATAAGTGTGTCCTTTCGAATGCCAATTAAACTAAAAAAAGAAAATAGCGTGAGTCAAAATGATATGCTCCCGATAAAGTAGACAGATGAAATAATAAAAAATCTGTTTACTTTATTGGGGGTTTTTTTATGGCGAA